>JBGTCD010000086.1:0-15400 GCA_041749015.1 Cyclobacteriaceae bacterium | reverse complement strand
GCTGGAGCGGCCTCTTTAGCCGGTTCTGGCTTTGGTGCTTCAGCAGGTGCTGCAGGGCTAGAAGCAGCCGCCTGTACCTGAGGCCTATGCTCTACCATTTGGGCTGCCTGTATATCAGGACTCCTTTTAATGGAAATTTTAAGTTCCTCAGTCTCAATATTTACTTCATTGAGTCCGGTCGTTGAGATGAATTCTATTAGGTCCCTTATTTCTTTAGTTTTCATAAATTATCTTTTTACGCGTTCAACATAAGAACCGGTTCTTGTGTCAACTTTTATCCACTCACCCTGGTTTATAAAAAGTGGCACCTGTACGATCGCACCTGATTCAATGGTGGCTGCTTTAGTCGTATTGGTAGCGGTGTCTCCTTTTACACCCGGTTCGGTATAAGTTATTTCCATTTCTACAAAGGAAGGCAATTCTACCGATATGGCTTTTTCGGTTTCTGAATGATAAAGTACATCCACCTCAAGGCCGTCTTTTAAAAACTGCGAACCTTCAATAATATCTTCAGACAAAGCCACTTGTTCGAATGTGCTGGAATCCATAAAATGTAATCCCAGATCATCCTGATACAAAAACTGGTGTGGCCTGCGCTCTATCCTGGCGGTAGTTATTTTAACTCCGGCATTAAAAGTGTTTTCAACAACCTTTCCAGTGGTAAGGCTTTTAAGTTTGGTTCTTACAAAAGCCCCTCCCTTTCCAGGCTTGACATGCTGGAATTCTACTATGGTGTAAAGGTCATTATTGTAGACCAAACAAAGTCCGTTTTTAAAATCGGCTGTAGTTGCCATAAAGGTTTAATACTAGGTTAAATTTACAAATCTAAATTCAATTTCCAATTCAGGAAGGGTCATAGCTCCATTTAAGATATATAGCGCCCCAGGTGAATCCCCCACCAAATGCTGCAAGCATGATGTTGTCACCTTTTTTGAGTTGAGACTCATAATCCCACAGGCAAAGGGGGATGGTACCGCTGGTTGTGTTGCCGTAGCGGTGGATGTTAAGCATGACTCTTTCCGGACCTATCCCAATTCTGTTGGCCGTGGCGTCAATTATTCTTTTATTGGCCTGGTGGGGTACTAGCCATGCAATATCATCTCCATGAAGGTTATTGCGTTCTGCCACTTCAGCAGAAATATCGGCCATATTAGTGACAGCAAATTTAAAAACAGCAGAGCCTTCCTGGTGGATGTAATGCAATTTACTGTCTATGGTCTCATGTGTAGCGGGGTATTTACTGCCACCAGCTTTCATATACAGGTAGGGGGCTCCTGACCCGTCGCTCTTTAATTCAGCATCGATGAGTCCTGTTTCATCAGTAGTGGGTTCCAGCAGTACAGCACCGGCACCATCTCCAAAAATAATGCAGGTGGTTCTTTCAGTGTAATCTACTATAGAGGACATTTTGTCGGCCCCCACCACTACTACTTTTTTATACCGACCGGCCTCAATGAATGCGGCTCCGGTATGCAATGCAAATAAAAATCCAGAACAGGCTGCTCCAAGGTCATAGTTAAAGGCATTTTTTGCACCGACTTCATCTGCGATGAGGTTGGCCGTGGCTGGAAAAAACATATCCGGGGTGACGGTGGCACAGATGAGCAGGTCAATTTCAGCAGGGTCAGTATCGGTCTTTTTGAGGAGTTCCTTCACAGCGCGGCTACCCATATATGAAGTGCCGATGCCTTCTCCTTTTAAGATACGCCTTTCCTTGATACCAGTCCGGGAAGTGATCCACTCGTCATTGGTATCCACCATGGTTTCCAATTCCTTATTGGTGAGTACATATTCTGGTACATATCCCCCAATTCCTTTTATGGCTGCCCTAATTTTGGTCATAATCCAGATTTGTTAGTTCAAGCTTTCTTTAATTTTTTTATGCACATTAGAATTGGCCATTTTTAATGCCTGATCCAACATGCTCTTAATGGCAAGAGGCGATGAAACCCCATGCCCAATGACTACATTGCCGTTTACGCCAAGTATAGGGCTTCCACCAATGGCTTCATAGTTAAACTGGTCAATGAATGGATCCTTTAACCCTCTTTTCTCAAATATTTCAAAAAAGGACTCTGCCATTTTGAGAATTACATTCCCGGTAAACCCATCACAAACAATTACGTCAGCCTTATCGGAAAATAAATCCCGGCCCTCAATATTACCGATAAAATTGAGATTTTCTTTAAGTTTAAGTAATTGAAAAGCGGCCTGAGTGTGCAGGGTTCCTTTTTGTTCTTCCTCACCCAGATTCATTAAACCTACTTTAGGATTAGGTATTTCGAGGACTTCCTGGGCGTATATTGCCCCAATCTCACCGAATTGGCAAAGCACATCAGGCTTGCAATCAGCATTGGCGCCTATATCGATTATCACCCCAAATCCTCCAGCTTCCTTTGGAACAAACCCAGCCAAACCCGGCCTGATAATGCCTTCAATAGCCTTAATAGTGAACATGGCACCTACATGCATGGCACCGGTATTGCCTGCGCTGCAAAAAGCATTAATTTCCCCTCTTTTTAAAAGGGCAAAACCAATAACAATACTGGATGAGGGCTTTTGTGAAAAGGCTTTAGTAGGATGTTCTCCCATTTCAATGACCTCAGGTGCATGATAAATGCTGATCCGGTCATCTGCTATACCTTCCTTTTGCAGGCAATCTTTTATGGTAGATTCAATACCAATTAATAAGATATTCACCCCATCAGGGAAGTCTTTCAGTGCAAGACCTACACCTTTGATGGTGGAATCCGGGGCAAAGTCACCCCCCATTACGTCAAGGGCAATTCGCATGCCTTATTGAGTTACGCCATTACTTCTTTCTCCATAACTACCTTGCCTTTGTAGTACAGCTTGCCTTCATGCCAGAAGGCCCGGTGAGGCAGGTGGAATTCTCCGGTAGTAGGACATACAGCCAATTGCTTAGCCTCCAATTTGTAATGAGTTCTTCTTTTGTCTCTTCTGGTTTTGGATGTTTTTCTCTTAGGATGAGCCATGATATTTTAATTCTTATTGTTTTTTAAATCTTTTAGTTTATCCCAAACGGATGGTTTTTCATTGTTTTCATCAGCCTCTTCTTCAGCCTTAAATACCCAGGTCCCATCTTCATCTTCATCCTCATATTTTGGATGAAGCTTTTTCATAGGTACTTCCAGTCCGATAAAATCGAACATGGCCTGAGTAAGGTTAATCTCCTGGGTCCCTTCGCTGATCACCGACATCCTCTCATCGATATCCTGATCTTCATCACCATACTTAATGAACCATTCTCTTTGCATCTTCATGGCAAAATCAAACGGCTCTAAAGAACGGTCACAGGTGAGGGTTACTGTCAGGTCAAAGTCAAAATTGATATTAAAAAGTCTTGAACTTTTATCGATCTCTACTTTTACCGTTCCGGCACCTGTATTGAGTATGTCTTCAGGAAATAAACTAAAAAATTGCTTCCCCAACTCGTACCCAAATAAATGCTTACCCTCTTTTAAATGGTAAACATCAATATTATGTGCCTTCAGTTTTACCAAATCCCTCCCAATAAATTAAGACCGCAAAGATAGGAACATTAATCCAATTTGAGAAAATCTAATCGGAGTAATATTTTATTAGCTCAGAAATACTGCTCGAAGACTTCGTTTTTAATAACGACCAAATCGTGGGGCTTGCCCAATTGCTCTACCAGATACTCTACCACCTGCTTTTTAAAACCTAATTTAATAGCGATGTTTCTGCAGAAGGTCAGCTCAGTTTCGAAGATTTTTCTATCCACCAACATAAGGTTGATGGCATTCACCAGATAGTCAAACCGTTGATTGAGGGAAAGCGCACCTAAAGAATCAATTGGCTCAGGATTTCTTATTAGGTCTTTGACCTCAGCATCAGAAAAATTTTTCTCCTTTGCTATTTTAAAAATCATTTCACGCTCCTCCTTAGCAAAGTGCTTATCAACCTCAGCGAGTTGAATCAAAATATTTATCTGTTTTCGGGTGATGATATCCATGTAATTGGGTAACGCTAAAACGCTGACTTAGGTTGATTCAAATTTTAGTATAATAGTTTATATTTCAATGGATTCTTATCTAAACATTTGAATTCAGGTGTTAAACCGTTTTTTTATAATGTCAATGGTAAGATACAGTGCTGATCGGAAAGAATCAGGGTTAGCTCCATTCTTTCCAGCTTTGTCGTAGGCAGTACCGTGATCTGGGGAGGTCCTGACTATACTCAGGCCGGCTGTATAATTAACCCCCGACCCAAAGGATAGTGCTTTAAAAGGCACCAATCCCTGATCATGGTACATGGCCAGTATGCCGTCATATTGTTGTGCCATGCCCGAGCCAAAAAAGCCATCGGCAGGGTAGGGCCCGAAAACCAAATTCCCCTCTTTTTTAAATTGGATGATCACCGGTTTAATAGTTTCATTTTCTTCATTTCCAAGCAGCCCACCTTCCCCTGCATGGGGATTTAGTCCCAATACAGCAATTTTAGATTTTTGGATACCAAAATCCGACCTCAAGGACTGATCCATAATTTTCAGTTTTTCCAGAATCAATTCCTTTGAAAGAGAATTGGCCACTTCTTTGAGCGGAATATGGCCTGTGGCTACGCCAATCCTGAATTTTTCCGAAACCATCAACATTAGACTTTGGGAGGCTTCAAATTCTTTGGTGAAATACTCCGTGTGTCCGGGAAAATTGAAGGACTCACTTTGAATATTTTCTTTATTGATTGGTGCGGTTACTATTCCATGAATATGGCCTGCTTTGAGATACTCTACCGCTTTGACTAAAGATTTTAATGCAGCTTGCCCGGCTTCAGTGGTTATCTTACCAGGGTCAAGGTTTACCATGTCCTCCCAGCAAGCTACCACATTGACTTTACCGTGTATAAATTTACCCTCCTGCTTGACCTGGGCATATTGAAAATCATCCTGATCTGCTACCTTTTTGTAGAAACTCAATACCCGCGTTGATCCAAAGACTACTGGTGTGCACCAGTCCATAATACGGGGGTCGGAAAGGGTTTTTACAATGATTTCTGGGCCAATGCCATTGATATCGCCTACTGTGATGCCAATAACTGGTCTATAAGCTTTTCCACTATGTTCTGCCATGCGCCTCTTAGATTAAAAATCTGATATTGAATTAGTTTATACCTTTGCCATTGGGCAAGGAAAAATTCCTGATGTTTCAGGTTTTGCAATTTAGTTTAATTCTTCAATAACCGGCAAATATGGGTTCAGTAAGGCCAAAAAAGCATCTTGGACAACACTTTCTTAACGATGGAACCATTGCCGACAGAATAGTGGATGCCATGGATGTTAATGCCCTGGATGCGGTAATTGAGGTTGGGCCCGGCACCGGTATTCTTACTAGTAGGCTTATTCAAAAGCAAGACTTCCAATTGATTTTGGTAGAAATTGATGAAGAGTCGGTGGCCTATCTCAACGAGCACTATAAAGAAAACCCGCCAGATATAGTTACAGGAGATTTTCTAAAATTACCTATTCAGGAAATCGCAAAGGGCAGGATTGGTGTGATTGGTAACTTTCCCTACAATATTTCCTCCCAGATTTTTTTTAAAATTCTAAAGCACAGAGCAGCAGTCACCCAGGTAGTAGGCATGGTACAAAGAGAAGTAGGGCAGCGGATTGCCTCCGGTCCGGGCAATAGAACGTATGGCATCCTTAGCGTACTATTGCAAGCCTTTTATGATGTTGAATATTTATTTGAGGTGCCACCAGAAGTATTCCACCCACCACCTAAAGTTCATTCTGCGGTACTGCGCTTAAACCGTAATAGCAGGGTTGGTCTCACCTGTGATGAAGACCTGTTTTTCAGGGTGATAAAACAAGGTTTTCAAAATAGAAGGAAAACATTGCGCAACGCTTTAAAACCGCTAAATTTGCCGGCAGAGATCACGGATTTGCCGATGCTGGATTTGAGGGCAGAAGCGCTCTCAAGCCTTGATTTCGAAAATCTCACTCTTAAAATCCAAGAAAGTGGAAGAGATCACACGCTTTGAGCTTACAAAGGGGTATCTGGAGCGCTTCACTGAGGCTGTGGAAGCCCGTGAGGATGGTTTCATCATCAGCACTTTAGAGGGTGTCAATCCGGCAGACATCACTGCGATTTTATACGAGTTTAATACCGAAGATTCCAAGTACGTCACAGACCTTCTCTCCAGGGAGACCACCGCACGAATCATCAGAGACCTGGATGAGGATACCCGCGTAAAGTTTTTCAAAGCGTTCACTACTGAGGAAATTGCATCTATCATAGTGCATCTTGCTTCTGATGATGCGGTGGATATCATAAACGAATTGCCTTCATTGCAACGGGAGCAGGTGCTGGAAGAAATAGAAGATCCGGAAAAGCAATCCTACATCCGCGACCTTTTGCATTATGATGAAGATATAGCGGGGGGACTGATGGCCAAGGAACTTATAAAGGCCAATGTCAACTGGACCATCACCCAATGTATCGAGGAGATCAGAAGGCAGGCAGAAAAAGTACAGAAAATATACTCTGTTTACGTGGTGGATAATAAGGGTAAGCTCAAGGGCAGGGTTTCCCTAAAAAAAATTATTCTTGCTGACGATAATGTGAAGATCAGTAACATTTATGAACCAGAACTAGTGGCAGTTGAGACCCTTACCAGTCAGGAAGAAGTGGCAATGATGATGGCAAAGTATGATCTGGAAGCAATTCCAGTGGTAAATGTTACCGGTAAGTTGGTGGGCAGGATCACCATTGATGATGTGGTGGATGTGATCAACGAGATTGCTGAAGAGGAGCGCCAGCTTATGGCAGGTATATCCTCAGATGTAGAGGAAACAGATAGTATTTGGTTGCTCTCAAAAGCTCGGCTCCCATGGTTGATGATCGGGATTGCGGGTGGTTTAGTAGGAGCACAGTTTATGGAATTGTTTGAAGATGACCTGCTCAGGATTACAGCCATTGCATTCTTTATCCCACTGATCCAGGCTACCGGGGGTAATGTGGGGATTCAATCCTCTTCCATTGTAGTGCAAAGTCTCGCAAATCCTGCAGCATTTAAAGACAGCATAGCCAAGCGGTTGGTGAAGGTTTTTCTGGTAGCTATTTTGAATGGTATTGTTCTGTCAGGCCTTGTTTTTGGAGTTAATCTCCTTGTGGGAGGGGACTTCAACCTTTCAGCAGTTGTTTCTTTGGCTTTATTTTGTGTAGTGCTTATTGCTTCTTTTATGGGCACGGTAACCCCATTGGTATTGGAAAGGTTTGGAATAAACCCTGCTCTTGCCTCAGGCCCTTTCATTACCACAACAAATGATTTACTTGGATTGGGAATCTATTTTTATACCGTCCATATACTTTTGTAAACAATAAGATCAATGCAGATCAAATGCTTGGTGATTGATGAAATGCATCCCTCCTTGGTGCCTATGCTGGAGGATTTAGGAATCATTGTGGACTACCAGCCAAATATCAACACGGAAGCCTTAAATGAAATTATTGGCAAGTATGAGGGCCTGGTAGTCAGGAGCAAGGTTTACATCGATCAGAATTTTTTAAGGAAAGCTACGAGGCTCAGATTTATTGCCAGGGCCGGTGCCGGCCTTGATAATATCGCCTCTAAGGCCGTAGATGAAAGAAAAATCACCGTTTTAAATGCGCCTGAGGGAAATAGAGATGCTGTGGCCGAACATGTGCTGGGCCTGATTCTGGGATTGCTCAATCATTTAGTACGCAGTCACCAGCAGATTGGGCAACTACAATGGCTTCGGGAAGAAAATCGCGGACATGAATTGGGGAGCAGGGTAGTGGGATTGCTGGGTTATGGCAATATGGGTAAAGCGGTTGCTCAGCGATTAAAATGTTTTGGCTGCAAAGTGATCGCACACGACAAATACCTAAAAGATTTTTCGGATGAAAATGCAGAAGAAGTTACACTTCAAACCCTATGGCAGGAAACCGATATCCTCTCCATTCACATCCCTTTGGAGGAGGGCAACGAGCATTTTATTAATTATGATTTTATACAAAATTTCCAAAAGTCAATTTATATAATTAATACCTCGCGGGGAGGGATATTAAGTTTGGGTGACCTATGCAATGCAATGAAAGAAAAGAAGGTCTTAGGGGCAGGATTAGACGTTTTGGAAAACGAAAAGCTCCATACACTAAGCACAAAAGAAAGAGAAAAAATAGATTTTTTAGCCGGCCATCAAGATGTAATCCTTACCCCTCATATTGCGGGATGGTCTTATGAATCGTACCATCGAATCAACACAGTTTTGGTAGAAAAGATCAAACACTATATTAATCTAAATTTTTAGTATTCCTTACATGGCTCTCTTGCTGTTGAGGAGGCAATAAGTTTTATTTGGTATAGAAAAGTGTTAATATAGTTTTTCGGTTGATATTTGGAGTGCTATGAATTTGTCAAAATTGTTAAAATCTTTGAGAGAAACACTCGATTCCATAATTGAGAAACCCATTTTAACTTCATTTTTGGTCTTACTTTTTTTAGCAGTTGTTGTGCTCGGCATCAGCTACCAATATTATGTAGCTGATTTTGATGAATTCTTTTCTCAGGTCATGGCTGAGGCCCATGGTATGCTATTTGACCTTGCCATCATCGGTATTCTGATATTTTGGCTAAACAAAAACGGAGAAAAAAAACAACGCATACGCACTTATAAAGATGAGATTGATGACTTCAGACTGTGGGAGTCTGAGGAGGCCGCCTTTAGAACGGTTGGTAATATCAAACGTCTAAACCGGCATAAAATTCATGACCTCAATCTGGTGAACTGCTATCTCCCCCGTACCAACCTTAATTATGTTAATCTTTCCGGTTCCAATATTAATTCCGCTAACATTTCTAATTCATTTCTGATTGAAGCCAATCTTGAGAATACCCGCCTCAATCAAACCAATTTTGAAAACACCAATCTTAACCAGGCCAATCTTTGTGGCGCCTATGCCAGCGGGGCTAATTTTCAGGATGCTTTTCTTATTAAGACCAACCTTCAGAATTGCTTTTTGATCAAGGCCAATTTTAAAAATGCCTTTTTAATGGAGGCGGATCTCCTGGGAAGCTACCTCACAGGTGCTGATTTTGAAAATGCCAGTTTGTATAAGGCCGACCTCCGAGGTGCCAAAGGACTCAATATTGAGCAATTGACCAAAGTCAAAACCCTCTATTTAGCCAAATTCGACCCTGAAATTTATGAGCAGGTACAAATTAACCTACCCGAATTGGTAGGAAAGTAGGCCTGAAGGTTTTTGAAGTTACGATGAAATATTCGTAGATTTGATTTTATAAATACACAATAAATCCAGATGACGGTTTCACCACGGGGCCGTTATTTTGTTTTATTTAGCCAATTAACTTTTTGCTATGACAAAGGTATCATATTACACAAAAGAAGGATTAGATAAGCTTAAAGATGAGCTTAACTACCTGAGAACTAAGGGAAGGGCTGAAATTGCTAAGCAAATTGCAGAGGCTCGTGATAAAGGTGACCTTAGTGAAAATGCAGAATATGATGCTGCTAAAGACGCTCAGGGTCATCATGAAGCTAAGATCGCCCAGTTGGAGGAGGTGGTAAGCAATGCCAGGGTAATCGATGAAAAATCAGTAGACCTGTCAAAAGTATCCGTACTCACTAAAGTGACCGTCAAGAATACCAAGAACAAAGCCGAAATGGCCTATACTCTTGTGGCTCAGGAAGAGGCAGATATTAAAGTAGGGAAAATATCCGTTCAATCTCCTATCGGACAGGGTCTCTTAGGGAAGAAAGCTGGTGAAAGGGCAGAAATCGAAACCCCAGGCGGCAAAATTGAATTTGAGGTCATCAAAATAGAATTGGGCTCGTGAGCTCTATTTTCATCAGAATCATCAATAGAGAGATCCCCGCACATATCATTGCGGAGGATGCACAACACATCGCCATCCTGGATATTAATCCTTTAGTGGAAGGGCATGCGCTGGTGATTCCCAAACAAGCTGTGGACTATGTTTATGACCTGGAGCCTGATGCCCTAGCGGCCCTTCATGTATTTGGGCAAAAGGTTGCCAAAGCGATTCAAAAGGCGATACCCTGCTTAAGAGTAGGGGTAGCCGTTATAGGTCTGGAGGTTCCGCACACCCATGTGCATTTAATCCCACTTAATAGTATGGACGATATTAATTTTTCAAGGCCTAAACTCAACCCTACCCAGGAGGAATTGGCCAATACTGCCGAGAAAATAAGAACCTTTATTTTTTAACTCGTTCAGGATTTTTTTCCAGAAAGGATTTCCATGAGTTGCCCTTTGATTTAATTTTTCCTTTACTGAAATGATGGCATAGGGCTACTGCCAGAGCATCTGTAGCATCCAGTAATTTTGTTTCCTCTTTCATTTTAAGCAGGTTGTAAAGCATGCCAGCGACCTGTTCTTTTGAAGCATTACCATTCCCGGTTACGGCTTGTTTGACGCTTTTTGGCGCATATTCCGTAATGGGTACCTCCCGATACAGTGCCGCAGCCATTGCCACCCCCTGGGCTCTTCCAAGTTTGAGCATGGATTGTACATTTTTTCCATAAAATGGCGCTTCAAGTGCCACCTCGTCTGGGTGGTATTCATCAACCAGATTGAGAACCCGTTCAAAGATTTTCTGGAGCTTCAGGAAGTGGTTACTATATTTTTTCAAATGGATGACCCCGTATTGAATGAGGTGATAATCCTGCCCGGATATATGGATGATGCCATAGCCCATTACGGTGGTTCCAGGGTCCAGGCCGAGTATAATTGTTTCTTTTTTGACTAATTTGCCCACCTGTGCAATTTATACAAATACACCCGCTTAAAAAAACACATCGGGCCCGTATAGGCCTCGCTATTAAAATCCTTATTTGGATTTGGATGCTTTGGTACTTTTCCCAAAAAGCGGGTGACCTAAAAATTAGCTGGTCTGGCCTTGGTGCGTATGGCAAAGTGATCTGGGATCAAAAAGTGGTGCTTTTTGCGGTCATGGTTTTAATGCCACTAAATTGGTCACTAGAAGCTCAAAAATGGAAAATCCTTGCTGCTCCGCTTGTGCAATTAAAGTTTAAGACTGCTATTTTGGGTGTAATTTCTGGCCTGTCGTTTGGGTTTGTCACACCCAGAGCTTTGGGTGATTATGCCGGCAGAGTTTGGATGATCAGGCATGATGACAGGGGCAAGCTAATCGGCGCGGTTTGGGTATCCAGAACGGCTCAGTTTTTACCGACTATATTATTGGGATTAATCGGTTGCCTGGTTTTTTTCGATAAGGGTGGTACGCTGCCATTTTCCATCTCTATACTGCCCATTATTTGGGGAGTATTGGCTCTAGCTGCTTTAGGGTGGATTTTATGGAATCTAAAGTACATTAGAAAAAATGTGGCCTATTATTTTGGGATCTTAAAAAGATATCCAAAAAGCACTTGGGTAAACGTAGTCCTGCTTTCTTTTGCCAGGTATTTAGTATTCACATTACAGTTTCTTCTGATGCTGATGCTCATGGACCTTGGGATTTCTACGGGGATTATCATAGCAGGCATTACTTGGATTTTCTTGATAAAATCAATACTACCTACGCTTAACTGGGCAGGCGACCTGGGTGTGAGGGAGGTAGCCGCTGTAATGTTCTTTTCTGTATTTACTGAAGAGCTAAACGGCGTTATTGCCGCCAGCATTACTCTTTGGGTGATTAACCTGCTACTCCCGGTTTTTGTAGGGGCCGTTTTTATTTACAGGTGGAGAATTTTTCAAAAGTCATGATTATTTCGGCCATTTTATTCCTGGTTGGATATAGCCTCTTTTTAATCTGGTTATGGGTGGGATTCAAGAGGTCTTGGCGGAATACTCCAAATAGCTTAGCTTTTCAAGGGTTAGTATCCTTTATCATCCCGATCAGAAATGAGGAGGAAAATCTTTATTCACTGTTTCAGTCTCTTAAAGGCCTATCCAGGAAATCCGGTAGTTTTGAAATAATCCTTGTGGATGATCATTCCGAAGATAATTCACTCCACATTATAAAGACCAAGGCCGAATCATTTTCCGGATCGATTCAAATACTAAGCCTAAAGGGAGGTACGGGTAAAAAAGCTGCTCTAAATGCCGGTATTCTTCAGGCCAAAGGGGAGGTAATTTTAACCTCTGATGCCGACTGTACCATGAATCCTCAATGGATTGATAGCATCACCGCACCATTTGTAAATCCGGATATTGTGATGGTTTCGGGTCCAGTGGGCTTATGGCGGGGCAAGTCCTGGTTCTCCAGGTGGCAGACTTTGGAATTTTCCAGCCTGATATTCACCGGCTCGGGCACCTTAAATCATGGGCTACCTACCATGGTTAATGGTGCCAACCTGGCCTTTCGAAAAGCAGTATTCCATGAGATCGGAGGGTACAAGGCACACATGCACATCCCCTCTGGTGATGATGAGTTTCTTTTTCAGGCCATTTTTAAAAAATATCCAGCCGGGGTGGTTTTTAATGCTAGCCCCACAGCCTTGGTGAAGGCTACACCAGCCCGAGATTGGAAGCAGTTTTTTCAACAGCGAAAAAGATGGGCCGGAAAATGGAAGCAACATAAAAAAGCGCATATTGCGATGTTGGCTATAGGGGTGTTTACCTTTCATTTGTTTACCATTGGATTTCTGATTTTTACCCTTGCCGGAGGGGTGCACCTGGGATGGCTTTTAGGATTTATTCTAATCAAAATTCTCATGGAATGGACCACCTTGTTTGCATTTCATAAGCGCCTCCGGAAAAGCTGGGATGCTGTCGGGTTTATTACCCTTCAAATATTCTATCCGCTTTATGTGGTAATTTTTGGATTAGCGAGTAATTTTGGTCAATTTAAATGGAAGGGGAGAACCTACCGCGTATGAGTATACTTACCATAGAAGATAAATTCAGACTAAAAGAGCTGGAGCTAAACACCCTTCTTGAGGTGACACAGGCCATCAACAGCAATGTTTCTGAAGAGATTCTTTACAAAATTTTCCAGTTTACGGTACGGTCCAACAATGACATCCGGAAGATGGCCCTATTCGTTCTGGATGAGCATTGGGAGTGTAAAGTAGCCTTTGGTACCACCGAAGATTATGTAGGTAAAATGCTGCCAGAAGGTTTTACAGGATTTAAGCAGTTAGTAGAAAAGAAAGGGTTTCCTGCAAGTGCTCCGGATGAATTTGATTTGATGATACCGGTGCGGCATAAGGAAGACACCATTGCCATCATATTTCTGGGCCTTGACCACGAAAAGCCTGATCAGGAGGTGATTAACTTCATTCAGACCCTCGGTAACATCATTATAGTGGCCATAGAGAATAAGCGCTTTTCCCGAAAGGAGGAGCAACAAAGAGAGATCAGAAAAGAGCTGGAATTTGCTGGTGAAATCCAGAAATTTTTGTTTCCTGATAACCTGCCTTATGGCAGAAGGCTAAAAGTGCATGCCGATTACATCCCTCATGCACGTCTAGGAGGTGATTATTATGATTATATTCCGATCAATAAAAACCAGTTTCTCATCTGCATTGCGGATGTGTCTGGCAAGGGGGTACCCGCGGCTTTGTTGATGTCCAATTTCCAGGCCGGGCTTCGTACTTTGATCCGGCAAACTCCAAATCTCCATGAAATTATTGAGGCGCTCAACTACCAAATCCTGGAGATTACCAAAGGGGAAAAATTTATTACCTGTTTTGCGGCCATCTATGACCACAACCTAAAAACGCTTAATTACATCAATTCGGGCCATAATCTACCATTATTGATTAATCATAATGATAACAGTCTCATACACCTTGAAGAAGGTACTACCGTGTTGGGGATCACCCATCCCCTGCCTTTTGTGAATGATGGATTTATTGAAAATCTTGACAATTTTACCCTTTTTACCTACACAGACGGTCTTACGGAAATTTCGAATCAGGAAGACGAATACTTTGGCGATGAACGTTTGATCGAATTTTTTAAGAAGCACGGGACAAAAGACCTAAAGGAAATCCACGAACTCGTAATCCTTGAGACGGACCGCTTCAGGGGTCAGAATAAATACCTGGATGATATTACCATTATGTCGTGCAAGGTAGAGCCCTGAGTGATGTATTTCCACAAAACTCCTATATGGTTTAAATGGCTTTATCCCGCCTTGGAATGGGATGGTCCTGCAAATGGAAAAAATGAGGTCTATCTTACATTTGATGACGGCCCAATCCCTGAGGTGACCCCCTGGGTACTGGAGCAGCTCAATCTATATGATGCTTTGGCTACCTTTTTTTGTGTGGGCCAAAACGTAATCAAGCACCCTCAAATTTTTAATGAAATTATTAAAAATGGCCATCAGACTGGTAATCATACCTTCAATCATTTGAACGGGTGGGGTACCAGCAACGAGACCTACTTCGAAAATATTGAATCGGCCGAAAAGGAAATGGAAAGTGCCGGTGTGACTGCCAATGATCTTTTCCGACCTCCTTATGGTAAAATCAAAAGGTCACAAATAAGTAAACTTAAGAATCGGTACCGGCTTATCATGTGGGGCGCCCTTTCCGGGGATTTTGATCCTGAGTTGGATCCGAACCTATGTCTAAAAAATACCATTGCTGCCACAAAACCAGGCACCATCGTGGTTTTTCATGATAGCATCAAATCCTGGGACAGACTGAAAATTGCCCTTCCCGGATACCTTCAATTTTTAAAGGACTCAGGATTCACTACCCGAACCTTATGAGTTTCCCCTTAATATTTGTTTTTGTTTTAATCATTGGGGTGACCCTGACCGATTTTCTGGTTGTGATATTGAGTCTGGTGTTTTTAAGGAATACAGAAAAGCCGGAAAGGTCTCATCATACGCCACTGGTTTCGATACTTTTGGCTGCCAGAAATGAAGAAAAAAATCTAAAGCGCTGCCTCGACTCTCTGCTGCGGCAGAAATATTCCGAAGAAAAGTATGAGATTCTGGTAGGTGATGATGATTCTGAAGATGACACCCCAACTATTCTAAAAGGTTTTCAAAAGGACCACCCTAACATCTCCATTTTAAATATTGACCCTGAGATGTGCACGGATATAAAAGGAAAAGCGAGGGTCCTGGATATTCTTGCTTTAAAAGCTCGTGGCGAAATTTTACTAATTACTGATGCCGACATGCAGTTGCCTGACACCTGGATAAAATCCATGGTAGGCCACTTCAACAATCACCCCAGGCTTGGTATGGTAACAGGCTGCACTGTGGTAAAGGAAAGTAAATTCCAAACTTTTGAGTGGATGCTGATCCAGGGGATTTGTGCCTTGATGCAGGCTTTGGGCAAACCGGTAGGGGCGATGGGCAATAATATGGCTGTGAGAAAAGAAGCCTACTTCGAAACAGGAGGGTACAGTAAAATCCCATTCTCTGTGAC
>JBGTCD010000085.1:0-3514 GCA_041749015.1 Cyclobacteriaceae bacterium | reverse complement strand
GAAAAGGTGATTATTTGACCTCCTCGTAGTCAATATAGTCGCCACCCCGGTATTTCCGATTACTGTCTCTTTTATCCTCCGGTATATAATCAATATTTACGTCATCTTTGGTGTTACCAGATCTGGACTTTCCATTGCTATCAGAATAAGAACGACTTTTGGAGCTTGAAATTCCAAAAAGAAGTCTGAAAAGAAAGCCACCAAATCTGAAAAGCAGATAAAAGACAAGAAAAGCAATTAAAAAAAACTTTAGCATTGATTCAGAATTTAGTAATTCATTAACTTATCTGCTAAGATATAGGTTTCGTTCCCCGTAAATTTTTAGGAAATAATCATCTAATAAATCATCAATAAAGTAGATTGATTCACCGGTAGACTTCATTTCCGGGCCAAGCTCCTTATTAACATTGGGAAACTTGTTGAATGAGAATATGGGCTCTTTAATAGCATATCCCTTTTTTACAGGGTTGAATTTGATATCCTTTAGTTTTAATTCGCCAAGCATCACTTTTGTAGCGTAGTTGACATAGGGCTCGTCATAAGCTTTACAAATAAAGGGGACCGTACGCGAGGCCCTGGGGTTTGCTTCGATGATGTACACCTTGTCATTTTTAATAGCAAACTGTATATTGATCAACCCAACCGTATTAAGTGCTAAAGCAATTTTTTTAGTATAAGCTTCAATTTGTTGCATTACAAAATCACCGAGATTATAAGGAGGGAGTACGGCATAAGAGTCGCCGGAATGTATTCCAGCCGGCTCAATATGTTGCATGATGCCTATGATGTACACATCCTCGCCGTCACAAATGGCATCGGCTTCAGCCTCTATGGCGCCATCCAGAAAATGATCCAATAATACCCTATTGCCAGGAATTTTCTTTAGGATGTCAATGATATGAGATTCCAGCTCTTTTTCATTGATCACAATTTTCATGCTTTGTCCACCTAAAACATAGGAAGGCCTCACCAATAATGGAAAACCAATATGCTTGGAAACCTCGATGGCTTCTTCGGCATCTTCAGCTACACCAAACTCTGGATAGGGGATATCATTCTCTTTCAACAATTTGGAAAAACTGCCACGATCTTCTGCCAAATCGAGTGATTCAAAATTGGTACCAATGATTTTGATACCATATTTGTCCATTTTTTCGGCAAGCTTGAGCGCAGTCTGCCCACCTAACTGCACAATTACTCCTTCAGGCTTTTCATGCAAAATGATATCATAAATATGCTCCCAGAATACCGGCTCAAAGTATAGCTTATCAGCAATATCAAAATCGGTAGAAACGGTTTCAGGATTGCAATTGATCATGATGGCCTCATACCCACATTCTTTTGCAGCCAGGATTCCATGGACGCAAGAGTAATCAAACTCGATACCCTGTCCTATACGGTTCGGTCCTGACCCTAGCACAATTATTTTTTTATTGTTGGATACAGGAGATTCATTTTCATGGTCAAATGTAGAATAGTAGTATGGAGTGGCAGCCTCAAACTCTGCCGCACAGGTATCTACTAGTTTATAAACCCGCTTAATACCAAGGTCTATTCTTTTCTGGTGAACTTCACTTTCCAAACATTTGAGCAGGTGTCCTAACTGCCGGTCTGCATACCCTTTTTCCTTGGCAATTCGGATCATTCTTTCAGGGATGGTATCAATATTAAATTTAGAAATCTCATCCTCCAGGGTAATGAGTTCTTCGATTTGGTTAAGAAACCAGGGATCTATCTGGGTCAGTTTATGAATCGTTTTGAAGGGGATGCCCAATTTGAAAGCATCATAAACATGGAATAGTCTGTTCCAACTAGGGTGCTCGAGACTATTGAGCAGTTCCTTCTGGTTGGTCAACTCTTTCCCGTCAGCTCCAAGACCATTGCGCTTGATTTCAAGTGATTGACAGGCCTTTTGCAAGGCTTCCTGGAAATTTCTTCCTATTCCCATCGCTTCGCCTACAGATTTCATTTGCATCCCAAGCCTACGATCTGCACCCTGGAATTTATCAAAGTTCCATCTGGGTATTTTTACGATTACATAATCCAGGGCAGGTTCAAAATAAGCTGTAGTAGTTCCGGTTATAGCATTATTGAGCTCATCTAAATTATACCCTATGGCGAGCTTAGCTGCTACTTTGGCAATAGGATAGCCTGTGGCTTTGGATGCAAGGGCCGATGACCTTGAAACTCTGGGATTGATTTCAATCCCGATGATCTCTTCTGTTTCCGGATGCATGGCAAACTGCACATTACACCCTCCTGCAAATTGACCGATACCATTCATCATGGTGATGGCCTGGTTCCGCATTTCCTGATAGGCAGTATCAGATAAGGTCATCGCTGGTGCTACCGTGATGGAGTCGCCGGTATGCACACCCATAGGGTCAAAATTTTCGATTGAACAAATGATGATGATATTGCCTTTACCATCTCTGAGTATTTCCAGCTCGTACTCCTTCCAGCCCATGATGCTTTGCTCAATCAGCACTTCATGAATTGGGGAGGCATGAAGTCCCTGAGTCAGGGCTTTTTCAAATTCTTCCGGACCATTTACAAAACCTCCTCCAAAACCCCCAAGGGTATATGAGGGTCTGATGACAAGCGGAAATCCTATTTTCTGAGCGATTTCTTTACCCTGAAGGAAGGAAGTAGCAGTGGCACCCTCGCAGGTATGAATCCCCAGCTCATGCATTTTGAGTCGGAATAATTCCCGGTCTTCAGTAGTCTTGATGGCCCCAATATCTACACCAATGAGCCGAACGCCATATTTTTCCCAAATCCCGGCTGCCTCACAATCAATGGCCAGGTTGAGGGCCGTCTGACCGCCCATCGTAGGGAGTACGGCATCAATCTTATGTTTTTTTAGGATCTCAATGATCGATTTCTTTTCAAGAGGAAGCAAATAGATATTGTCGGCAGTGACCTTATCAGTCATGATGGTGGCCGGGTTGGAATTGATGAGGGTGACTTCTATGCCTTCTTCTCTGAGTGACCGGGCTGCCTGACTGCCGGCATAATCAAATTCACATGCTTGTCCGATAATGATTGGCCCGCTGCCGATTATGAGGATGGATTTGATGCTAGGGTCTTTAGGCATGATTTATGTTGAGGGATTTGCTTTAAAAATTCCGTAAAATTATAAGATATAGATTATATTAAAAAATGATTACCCAATTGGTTTTAATAACTTGCAGCTGGTTTGGTCGTTTCTTGTTTAAATGTGGATTTTGGGCTATTTAACTAAATATTTCTTTTTTATCCTTTTTATAATCCTGGGGCTTTCTTTTCATCAGATCAATGCTCAGGATAATCAGCCCAGGGAATTTTCCGGCAAGATCAAAGCTTTGGATAACGACGAATCTGTACCTTATACCAACATCATCATCATTAACAGAGGGCTGGGCACCAGTGCTGATTTCTATGGTAATTTTTCTATCTTCATAAGGCCTGGGGACAGCTTGCGGTTTACCTCAGTGGGGTATATTCCCCAGGTGATCAATTTTGCGGATTCAGT
>JBGTCD010000084.1:0-74963 GCA_041749015.1 Cyclobacteriaceae bacterium | reverse complement strand
TGAAACTGCCGTACGGGTAGCACTCACACAACCCTGAGCACTGGTTACCTGGACATAAAAAGTCGTAGTGGAAGAGAGATTGGGACTATAACCGGTACCAGTAGAAACCTGGGTGCCGCCAGTAGGAGCTGTGAACCATTGGTAGCTGCCGCCACCTGGAGCACCGCTGGCACTTAAATTTACCACTCCAGGACCGCAACGAGCGGCTCCAGTGGTCGAGGGGGCAGATGGTATCGCATTGATCGTACCAGTCACTGGTGTACGCGGGCTGATGCAGCCTTGAGCACTGGTCACCTGAACATAAAAGGTCGTAGTAGTAGCCAGGTTTGGACTATAGCCTGTACCCGTAGATACCTGGGTGCCACCAGTAGCAGCAGTGAACCATTGATAACTGCCGCCACCTGGTGCACCACTGGCACTTAAATTAACCACACCAGGACCACAACGGGCTGCTCCAGTTGTTGAAGGGGCATTCGGACTCGCATTAATCTGTATATTACGAGTTTCTCCGATAACCACGGGATTGGTCGAGACTACCCTCAGGGAATAGGAACCGGGCGTAGTTCCAGGCGGTATAGTAACCGGGATATCGATATTGGTGCCGGTTGCTGCTGAACTACCAACTATAGTAGGGCTTTGGAAAGAGCCTGAAAGATCAGATAATAAAATCTGGGTCTGATTTCCCGCATTAAAATTATTGGAGTTGCTGATCCTAAGAGTAAATGCAGAACCGGCACAAGTATCAGGCGGCACAGGTGTAAAAGGACTATAATTCAAAAAATAATCAGTACCAAGAGCACCATATCTAGCTACATAATAATTTTGACTTGTGGTTGCAGGAAGAGCAGGTAGAGAGCCTATCGTATATCCACCACCCTGATAGAATCCTGTTTGATAAACCCGATCAAGCCCATTAGTGGCAATATCCAGACCAAATTGGTCATTAGCTCTCGACAAGACCTCTGCATAAAGAAATGTAGCGGAAGCACCAGCATTTCTATAGCTAAACATATACATATTATTAGTGCCGTTTGCAGTGAAAGCACCGGGCCCATTTGTAAAGCTTACACCACCTGCACCTAACAAAGTGCCTATACCATACACCCGATCACCTGCCACAGAAATCCTGTTAAAATCAAGATTGAAGGAACTGGGAGCAATAAGAATTGACCAATTTTGTCCACTGGCTATATTTGTCGTTGCTCCCGGATAATGCCCCAAAGCACCAAAATTAGAAACATCGCCGAAAGGGATATTTTCATATTTATATGCTACGTAAAAATCGCCATTGGAATCAAATTCTATATCTCGTCCAAAAATTCTGTAACTTTCTAAAAAATCACTAAAACCCATAGCCCGGTGAATTGATCCATTAGGATTGTAAGCACCAACAAACGGGGCAACAGCTCCTATATTACTAAGAATCGTTCCTCCAATATTGATGCTGCCTGCGAATTGGCCGGAGAAATAAATTCTATTGGCTGGATCCACTGCAACACCATGGACACGGTCCAGATTTGCACCACCGGCCCTTCTTAGCCAGATCACATTACCGTTTGTGCCATTTAATCTTGCGATAAACACATCCTCACCACCAAAAGGGGTGAGGGTACTGGCCCCCATTCTGAAAGTGCCTTCATAAGAACCAACAAAGTATACATTGCCATCAGTGGTGGTACCCAATCCATAGCCTCTGACAGCGCCTGCTTCATTACTGTAGCCATTCCTCGCCCATAATCCTTCACCATCAGGGCTAACCTTTACAATAAAAGCATTCAACCCGCTACCTTGTGCATTTAGGCTAAGGCCAGAGAAAGAGATATTCTCCTGATAAGTCCCTGTAAGATATATATTTTGCTGATCGTCTACAATAACTTCTCCAGTGAGCATGGCCTGACCACAAAACATCTGACGACTCCACAACACCCCACCATTGGGATTATATTTTACCAAAAGCCCATCAAAAGATGTACCTGAGGCGTTAAAATTTGTACCGCTAATAGAAACATTGCCGTCAAAGGAAGTGAAAACGTATTGATTACCGGATTTGTCGACTGCAATTCTTTGAGAGGTGGCATCTCCTATAAAAAAACCCCCATCTCCATTTTGGCCATGCCGCGACCACCGCCATTGAGCGGTAGCATCGATGGCCCCAAACAATAAAATGAATGCTAAGAAAACATAGTGAATATTGGTACCAGGTCTGTTTTTTCTCAGCCACGTTCTAAAGGCCCGTTTAGGGAATAATGCTATGCCTTTTTTCATTCACACTATTTTAGGAATCTAAACCTAAAGATAAAGAACCTGAAAGTCAATATCATTGAGTATAAATACATCAATTTCCTTATATAATTTTCTATTTAATAACCATAAGTTAACCTGCGTAAACTATAATTCATTTTCTTAGAAAAATTTTTGTCCCTTTCCTTTGCAGTGAAATCTTTATTTTATCTTTAATATAAAGACCTAAATTTGCCATTATGGATTTCGCATTTCTTTTCTTGGGTATCGCTATTGGACTGACCGGTGGGTGGCTGTATTTCAAAACGAAAATGGCTCAGGGCACCGGCAACGCCAGGGCTGCTGAAGAACAACGGGAAATGCTCAGAACCCAGGTATCAGAAACACGGCTGGAACTGGACAAGGAAAGGCAACAGGTGCTGCGACTCAACCAAAGTCTGGCCACCTCAGAAGCCAACTACCGCAATATGGAAGAGCGGCTGAGAGACCAGAAAAAAGATCTTGAAGCACTTCAGGAAAAATTTACGCATGAGTTTAAAAATCTGGCCAATGAAATCTTCGATGAAAAAAATAAAAAAAGCAAAGAAAATCTGGGCGAGATCCTGAATCCCCTCAAGGAAAAAATTCAGGAATTTGAAAAAAAAGTGGAGCAATCCAATAAAGACAGTCTGGAGCGCAACACAGCCCTCAAGGAGCAGCTCCTCAACTTGAAGGAGCTGAATCAGCAAATCACCAAAGAAGCTGAAAATCTTACGCGTGCGTTGAAAGGCGACAGCAAGGCCCAAGGCAATTGGGGAGAATTTATTTTGGAGACTATCCTGGCCAAATCAGGCTTGCGTAAAGGGGAAGAGTATACTTTTCAGGAATCTTTGACAACCGAAGAAGGGAAGCGGTACCAGCCGGATGTGGTCATCAAGCTGCCTGACAGTAAAAACCTGGTGATTGATTCGAAAGTAAGCCTTGTAGCTTATGAAAGATTCACCTCCAGCGATGATGATGTAGAAAGAGCCAATTACCTCAAACAGCACATTATATCCCTGCGTACTCATGTCAAAGGCCTTTCTGAAAAGAACTACCAGAATTTGTATGATTTGGGAAGTCTGGATTTCGTCCTTTTATTCATCCCCATAGAGCCAGCTTTTAGTTTGGCCATTCAAAATGACCATCAGATATTCCTGGATGCATACGAAAAAAATATCGTGATGGTAAGCCCCTCCACTTTGATCGCTACCTTGAGAACCATCGCCAGTATCTGGAAAAATGAATATCAAAACCGGAACGCCATGGAAATAGCCCGGCAGGGAGGTGCCTTATATGATAAGTTTGTTGGGTTTACCGATGATCTGGTGAAGCTGGGCGTAGGCCTGAAGGCTACCCAAAAAACCTATGAAGATGCCATGAACAAACTCAGTGAAGGTAAAGGCAACCTGGTGAAAAAAGCTGAATCCATAAAAAAACTTGGGGCCCAGGCCAGTAAAAATATTGACCCCAGGCTGCTTGACCGTTCAGAAGAAGATGTTGATATCGATCCACAATCATGAAAAATTCAGAAATAATTGAGGCCTTTTATACAGCCTTTAAGGAAGGCAATTTTCAGGGTATGGTGAGTCAATACCATGACGATGTGGTCTTTAAGGACCCTGCATTTGGCACCCTGGAAGGGATCCGCGCCAAAAAAATGTGGGAAATGCTGCTGAAGCGGTCCGGTGGTGACATTGCGATTAAATACCACTCAGTGACCGCAGATGAAATTTCTGGTGCTGCTCAATGGGAAGCCACTTATATCTTTAGCCAGACAGGCCGGCGGGTCATTAACAACATTTCTGCAAAATTTGAGTTTAAAGAAGGTAAAATCATCCGCCATACCGACCAATTCAATTTGTGGAAATGGTCCAGGCAGGCATTGGGTCTAAAGGGGTGGATGCTGGGATTTACCTCTTTCTTTCAAAAGAAGCTGCAGGCCCAGACCAACAGGATGCTGGATAAATTTATGAACCATGAGGGCCAACCCTGAAATTCATTCGAAATTACACTTCGCAAAAAGCGACTGCGAATTAATTAATCCCAAAATCGTCCCGAAAGCGTCCCTTCTGATGCTAGAAAAAAAGGAGGCCTTATGAAAGGACTTGCATTCAATAGCATGCGGGTGGGTCACCGATACCGGCTTATCAACTATGGAGAAACCTACGAGTTTACCACGATTCTGGCCCTTACCAAAGACAATTTTCTGCTCAAAGACCTCCACACCCTTGAAGAGTATGAACTAGTGAACCTGCATCAGTTTGGGAAAGGCTCTGATTTCGAAATCCGTGAATTAGAACAATAATTTTATCTCTGTTTCAAGGGTACCTGCCAATGGTCCACCACAAGGCGGAATAAATACCAAGTCCTATCTTCCTCCTTCAAACTAAAGAAGTTAAAACATTAGGTCCTTAGTCATGATGTTTGTAAATTAAGAGTCTGCTCTAATAATATAAAAATAATAATTTTTAATAGCGGTAAAATAATTTAATTTAAAGCCATGACGCCCTGGCCATTTGATAAAAAAGCACTCAAGATCACCATCTACTATATTGCCTTTGGGGCCTTATGGATCATTGGCTCAGATCATTTGGTAAGCTTTATTATTCAGGACAGGGAAGTGACCTTTGCCATCGGACTTGTGAAGGGTATATTATTTGTGTTGCTATCCGGTTTGATTATTGGCATACTGGTATTCTACCACAGAGGAAAAATCACCAGATCCAACAAAATGATAGATACCATGCAGCGGCGGTATCAGATCCTGTTCGAAAAAACTCCGGTACCCATGTGGGTTTACTCCATTGATACTTTTGAATTTTTGGAAGTAAATGAGGCGGCAGAAAAACAATATGGGTATACCAGAAAAGAATTTTTGGAAATGACCACTCTGGAAATTAGGTCTGTATCAGAGCGTTTAAAGCTGAGAGAAACAGTTGAAACACCTGGATTCAAAGAGTATGGGTACTCAGGGGTATGGCAGCATCAACGAAAAAACGGAGAAATCATCTATGTGGATATCGAATCCAATTACCTTAAATATGACGGACGAGATTGTCGGCTGGTGCTGGCCACCAACATCACCGAAATTATCAAGAGTAAAGAAGAAATGGAGGCCCTCGCCAGCCAGCTTAATAATTTTGTCTACAGGGCCTCACACGATCTTCGCGGGCCCCTCGCACGCATCATTGGGCTGTCAAATCTGCTTATCAAAGACCCTGATCCGGATTTGAGCATGAAGTATAAAAAGATGGTCCACGATTCCGCCTTACTCATGGATAAAATGCTAAAGCGGCTACTCACTGTAAATGCCCTTAAAGACTATGAGCCACAGCTTTGCAATATCGAGCTTAAAAAATTTGTGGAAAACATAGCAGACGAAGTCAAACAATCAAACCAATGCGAAACTTTCCCTGTGGAAGTGGACATCCCCTTTGATCTTTTCCTCAAAGCAGATCCTAAGATCCTTACTCTTGCCCTTGAGAATGTATTGGACAATTGCATCAAATTTAGAAATAAGGAAAAGGAATCTAGTGCATACATTAAAGGGAGGCTGATCAATGGTGAATTACATCTGGAGGTCAGAGATAATGGCATAGGTATCGAAACCGATGTCAGAGAAAGGATATTTGACTTGTTTTACATGGGGGCTGTGGAATCGCAAGGCTCAGGTTTAGGCCTATTTATCGCCAGGAAAGCCCTTGAAAAGCAATCAGGAGCACTTTGTTTGAAAGAAAACCTACAAGATGAAACTGTATTTGAGTTGATCCTCCCGGAGAGTAAACAGGAAAGTCCCACCGACCACCATTTAGATGACTTCCATATTTCATATCAGGGGGGGTACTAAAAGTCCCTGCTCTGCCTTTCAATAAAATTATAACGACTAATCTGCTCAACCAAGTAACCTATTAATTTACTGATCTTTGAGGCTTTCGATCCACTCCCTGATCAACGCTACCCCTTCCTGATGGTTGATCCTTCGGCCAAGCTCTGGCATCATGATGCCGGGCTCATCGGATTCGATCCGGTACATGAGTATGGACGCATCGGGCCTTCCTGGCACAATGCTGTATTTCCGGCCTCCCGAGCCCTTACCTGCCGCTACGGGTGATTTGCCAATGCCAAGCCGGTATGGGTCGTTGATATGGGCTTGAAGGTGCAACCCACTGGACTTAGCCGGGCCGTCCGCACTGTGGCAGTGGCCACAGTTGACCTCCAGCCATGCCCTGGCTCTTCGGTCGAGGGTATATTCTTCGCGGTTATCGTAATCAGCCAGACGGGGCCATGGCTGGAGGTCCGGCAGCGCATCGAGGATACCGGCTTCATTCCACATCACCAATTGATTTTTAGTGCCGGAAGAGTAATCATAATCACCATTGAGCTGCCGGGCGGACGGCCCGATAGGCACCAATTGAGCGCCTTTGAGATGACAGCTTTTGCAGTCGTTCACATTGGGAACAGTATAATTTACCACCTTGGAAGCTCCGTCAAAATGGGTCCATGATACCTGAAGTGAAGCCCCTGATGGTGATAATAAAGCTTCTGTTTGGTCATCATTCCAGATATAAGGCAAGGCCACCCATACCCCATCTTCCAAAATCAATAGCCTGGTCTCAATAATCCGCCTCTTGCCCTCCGGTTCCCGGAAATCATCGGGGTAGTAAAAGTTTTTGATCAAAATGGTGCCCTCCGGAAAATCGAAAACTTCGCTGTCATGATAAGCGGCTTTATTACCTTCGGGTATCTTGACAAACCGGGCTTTGTAGGCATAATCAGAAAAAAGTTGGGCATTGACCCTGTAAGGTATAACCCCTTCCTCGGGTTCCAAATCCTTCATAGGACTTTTAAAAAAGCCATATTCTGATAGCTTTTCCAGTCCATAATTTATGGTTTGACCTTCCCAAAGGTCGATTTCTTCTACCCCATGACCGGCACTTTTATCACCCTGGCAGGCGGTTAATGAAAAGAACAAAAAGGGAAATACTACTTGAAAAACCCTCACTACTGAACCTCATTTTGTAAGAACCCGGACAGGTTGAGCTGTATTTCGTCAACCTCACAATCATGCAGATCAATATCGGTATTCAGCCCTTCAAAATCATTGGCAGCATCCAGATTGGCAAACCTGATATCACCGTTATTTTTGATACAAAGGTTGAGGGGGCCGAGGTCTTCGGGCCTGATACCATCAAAAGCAATATCCGGTGTTTTGAAAGGAAACTTAAATAAAAAGAGTTTACCGATATCATGTTTCCGGGAGGGAAACCAGTGTTTATTGCGGTACACATTCCCATGAATAAACAACCGGTCAGGATAGGGGTCATAAAGGGTATCAAGCCTGTATTGGTTGTCCACACTCTGAAATGACAGGGGCGTATCCTCTCCGGTATTGCCTTCATTAAGAGCCGCTACAAGTTCGTAACTGATGATCCCCGTACCAATGGTTCTGTTGTTTTCAAAAATATTATTGGTGATCTCAATATCCCTGGTAGCCAAAATCATCATGCCTGTGCCCGGGGGGATGGAAGCCACCACATTTCCCGGATGGGCAAAGTTTTGATGATTATTGCTGCGTATTAGATTGCCATAAACCCTGGTGGTATGCCCATATTGGGTAAGTCCCGGCAGGTCAAACACCAGAATTCCTCCGGTATTGTGATAGGCTTCATTGCCGTAAATGGCCACCCATCTGGAGTTTTCAGCTTCTATACCTGCCACATTATGATAGGCGATGTTATTTCTGATAATGACTGAATCAGATTGCCCCACGTAGATTCCGGCATCGGATGCCCCGATGGCTATCGACTCTTCAATGAGCACATTCTTGCAAAGCACAGGATAGAGGGCGTATGCACCATTTTCCGTTTTAGGGCCCCCGGTCCATTCGGCTTTCACCCGGCGTATGGTAATGCCATTGGTATCCGAGACCTTAAGATTATCACCTTTGGCATCCTGGATGGTTAAGTCCTGGATGGTGATTTGATGGCTGTTGGTAATCCTTATGCCTTCGGCACCCTCCACCTGATCTCTGAATGACAACACGGTGCGGTCCATGCCACTGCCCTTAATGACGACATTAGATTTTCCATCAAGACTCACCCCTTTGGTAAACATATAATGGCCCTCCGGTATGAAAATGGTGTCCCCATTCCCCACCTGGATGAGCTGAGTTTGGAAGGCTTTTTCAATTGATTTCCATGCTATGGGTTCCTTTTCACTGCATGCCGCAAGGAGCATTACCCACAACAATATAAATAAAAGACCATTGAAACACCTCATACCAATAAAATTAAGAAATTTTCTGAGGAATTGGTAATTCCCATGAAGCGATCAGATTAATCCGACAAGACTTGAGGTGAAAAATGAGTAAAATTTCCCTAGGAATTGCGTTTTGCAAACTCCTTTGCAAAATAAGTTAGAATCACATCGGCACCGGCCCTTTTGATACTGAGCAGGGTTTCATCAATAGCCCGGTCCCGGTCTAGCCAGCCGTTTTGAGCAGCCGCGGTGATCATGGCATACTCCCCACTCACATTATAAGCCGCAATGGGGAGTTCGAAATGGTCCTTAAGGAGGCTGATTACGTCCAAATAAGCCAGGGCAGGCTTTACCATCAAAAAATCGGCCCCCTCCTCAGCATCCAGGGCCGCCTCTCTGAGCGCCTCAATACGGTTGGCAGGGTCCATCTGGTAGGTTTTCTTATCGCCAAACTTAGGGGCAGAATCAAGTGCATCGCGAAAAGGCCCATAAAAGGCGGAGGCATATTTGGCCGTGTAGCTCATGATGGATACCTCTGTAAACCCATGGTCATCCAGGGTCTCCCGTATGTATCCCACGCGGCCATCCATCATATCAGAAGGCCCCAGAATATCAATGCCTGTGGCTGCCTGAGCCAGAGCCATTTTACCCAGAATATCCAGGGTTTCATCATTGAGAATTTTGCCATCCTTGACCAAACCGTCATGCCCGTCACTACTATAAGGGTCCATGGCCACATCCGTCATGATGCAGGATTCCGGAAACTGCTTCTTGATCTCCCTTAGGGCTTTGAGGTAGAAAAAATTTTCATCATAGCTTTTAGTGGCGGTCTTGTCCTTATATTTCTCTTCTACTACAGGGAAAATATCAAATGTCCTAATGCCAAGGCCGATGCATGACTCTATTTCCTTGAGCATCAGGTCGAGTGAGAGCCGGTATATCCCAGGCATAGAGCTAACCTCCACCTTTTTGTTTTGGCCCTCCAGCAGAAACAATGGGAAAATCAGATTATCCGTATGCACAGAAGACTCCCTGACCAGGTCTCTGATCACCTTTGATTTTCTGTTACGGCGCGGGCGTTGATTCATCGAATATTTTGTGAATTAAGATTTTTATAAGGCCTTTTCAATTTTTTTATCACTCACTTTTTCCGTTCTGAAGAATAATAAAAACAGCAGGGTCACCACCACTGCGATGCCTGCCGGAATGAGCCAGATGGATTCCCAGTCATGTTTTCCGGCCTCAAGAAGGTAGTGATCTGATATCAATCCAGCTACCCAGAAACCAATCAACATCCCTACGCCATAAGTGGCCAGGGTGATGAGGCCCTGGGCAGCACTTTTGTATTTTTCACCTGCTTTGGAGTCGGTGTAAATCTGCCCCGACACAAAGAAGAAGTCATAGCATATCCCGTGCAGGGCAATGCCAATTAGCAGCATATAGAAGCCTGCACCAGCATCACCGTAGGCAAAAAGCACATACCTCAGGGCCCAGGCCAGCATTCCCACCAAAAGGGTGATCTTGATGCCAAATCTTTTGAAAAAAACCGGGAGCAGCAGCATAAATAACACTTCCGAAACTTGCCCGATCGTCATTTTACCGGTAGGGTTACCCACTCCGATTTCAGCCAGAAAAGGGTTGGCATTCTGATAATAAAAGGCCAGCGGAATGCATATCAGGATGGAGGAGATAAAGAAAACAAGAAAATTTTTATTCTTGAGTAAACTCAAGGCTTCAAGCCCAAGAAGCTGCGAAATAGTTTGTTTCTCTCCTTTAGCAACCCTGGGCGGTGTGGCAGGCAGGGTAAAGCTAAATATTCCCAGCAAGGCTGAAGCCGTACCTGCCATAAGGAAAGTATTTTTTAACAGCCCGTCAGAAATTCCCTTTTCGCTGTCCCATACAAAAGCATAGCTGATGAGCAATCCTGCTACGATCCATCCTATAGTGCCCCATACCCTGACAATGGCGAACTCTTTTGCAGGATCTTTCATCTGCCTGAATGAAACCGAATTCACCAGGGCAAGGGTAGGCATGTACAGCACCATATACACAAACACATAGGGATAGAATGTAGCAAAATCACCGGACTGGTACATCAGGTACATGAGGACTGCCCCTCCCAGATGTAAAAAGCCCAGAATTCGCTCTGCATTGAAATACTTATCAGCAATAAGCCCTATAATAAAGGGCGCAATTATAGCCCCAAGCGATTGTGTGGAAAAAGCGGCAGCCGTTTGAGCCCCGGAGGCTCCGAGATTATTGCCCAAAAATGTCCCTAAAGTCACAAACCATGCCCCCCAAATAAAAAACTGCAGGAACATCATCAGACTTAGTCTGGGTATGATAAGTTGATTCATATCTAAAATGAAAATTACGGTGCAAATCTACTCATCAATTATAAACCATTATTCCCATTCATCAAAATCCTGGGCCTTCGCAATCGTTTGCATTGAGCCTCAATAAGATTTGCATTCTGATTTCTGATAAATTATTCTAATATTAGATTTCAATTCAGGAAACCTTCACATGGAAAACAGGAAAATAAAAATGGGTATGGTAGGTGGGAGCTACGAAGCTTTCATCGGTGCTGTTCACCGCAAAGCTGCTGCCATAGACAATGAAATAGAACTGGTTGGTGGAGCCTTCAGCAGCAGCCCCGAAAAATCTGATGAAACAGGTCGGCAGCTTTATCTGAATAAGGATCGCGTATACCCGGACTACAAAACCATGATCACCCGGGAAGCTAAATTGCCCGAGGGTGAAAGAATGGATTTCATTACAATTGTCACCCCAAACCACCTGCATTTCGGGCCCGCCAAAATGGCCCTTGAGCATGGATTTCATGTGATGGTGGATAAGCCTATTACCTTTTCCCTTCAGGAAGCCCTTGATTTAAAAAAACAAGTAGATGAAACCGGTCTACTCCTGGGTCTTACCCACACCTATTCCGGCTACCCTATGATCAAAGAGGCCCGGCAGCTTGTAAAAAATGGCACGATTGGACCCATTAAGAAAATATATGTCGAATACCCCCAGGGATGGCTTTCCACACCTTTAGAGCAGGAAGGCTCCAAACAGGCCACCTGGCGCACCGACCCTTCAAAATCGGGCAAAGCCGGGGCCATGGGCGACATCGGTACCCATGCTGCTCACCTTGCCTGGTATGTGTCCGGCCTTGACATCACAAGGCTCAGTGCCAGGCTCAACAGGGTGGTGCCCGGCAGACTTCTGGATGATGATGGAAGCGTATTGCTCGAATTTGAAAATGGCGCTACAGGCGAGCTCACCGCAACCCAAATAGCTACAGGAGAGGAAAATAATATGAAGCTTCGCATTTATGGTGAAAAAGCCGGAATCGAATGGAATCACACGGACCCCAGTACCCTGCTGGTGAAATGGATTGACAAACCTATGGAAACTCTGAGAGCAGGAGCCAATTTGGATTACCTATCTGAAGCTGCCCGCTCGAATTGCAGGCTTCCTTCCGGACATCCTGAGGGTTTTCTTGAGGCATTCGCCAACATATACCGCAACTTTGCACTTGCCATAAGGGCTCAAGGCGCAGGAAAAAAATTAGATTTGAATATCTATGACTTTCCAGGTGTGGATGATGGCATCATGGGTATGACCTTCATCGACAAGGTGGTGGAATCGTCTGAAAAAAATCAAACCTGGCTTAAATTTTAAACCATTATGACTATGAAAACGATCAAGGGCCCTGCCATCTTCCTTGCCCAATTTATGGGAGATAAGGCTCCTTTTAATAAGCTCGAAGACATCTGCAAATGGGCTGCTGATCTGGGCTATAAAGCCGTACAAATACCGACCTGGGAAACCAGGCTCATCGATCTCAAAAAAGTCGCTGAAAGCAAAGATTACGCTCAGGAATATAAGGGCAGGATTGAAGCCACAGGCGTCACCATATCGGAGTTGTCCACCCACCTCCAGGGACAGTTGGTAGCAGTGCACCCAGCTTATGACGATATGTTTGATGGGTTTGCACCTAAGGAATACCGAGGCAATCCAAAAGCGCGTACCAAGTGGGCCATAGGTCAGGTAACTGATGCCTTAAAAGCCAGCCGCAACCTCGGCATTGATGTCATGGCCAGCTTTACCGGTGCCCTGATGTGGCATACCGTTTATCCCTGGCCCCAGCGTCCTGCCGGGCTGGTAGAGATGGGGTTCAAAGCCCTTGCTGATAGATGGGCACCTATTCTTAAGGTGGCCGAAGAAACCGGAGTGGATATTTGCTATGAAACCCATGCCGGTGAAGACGTGCATGACGGGATTTCTTTTGAAAGATTTTTGGAGGCCACCGGCAATCACAAAAGGGTGAAAATCCTCTATGACCCCAGCCATTTTATCCTGCAGCAGCTCAACTACCTTGAGTTTATCGACATTTACAAAGACTATATCAGGATGTTTCACGTCAAAGATGCCGAATACAATCCAACAGGTCGGTCAGGGGTCTATGGTGGCTTCCAGGGGTGGGCCGACCGGCCCGGCAGGTTCCGCTCCCTGGGTGACGGACAGGTAGATTTTGTAGGGATATTTAGCAAACTTTCTCAAAATGGTTATGACGGCTGGGCCGTGCTGGAATGGGAATGCTGCATCAAGCATCCAGAACAGGGTGCTGCAGAAGGAGCCCCTTTTATCGCCGATCAAATCATTACAGTGACCGAAAGGGCCTTTGATGATTTTGCTGGTACGGGGGCTGATGATGCTTTGAACAAAAAGATTTTAGGTATTTAATTTTTCCGTTATGAAAATGTGGTTTAAAACACTCGCTCTGGTTTTTATGGTCGGATTGATACTTAATTCCTGTGGAAAAAAGGAATCAATCCCAACAAGGCCGATGGACCCATGGGTATTTCGATCAGTCCTGGATGATCAGGCCAGGATGATTACTGTGGCATTGCATGAAAACCTGTATTTTGCCTTTGATGCCAAACATGCCGGAATGTATAAGGCCTGGAAAGGCGGCGTAATTCTCGATGGGGCGGTTTATACCACCAAGCATGGCCCCCAACCCACCAGTTCAGGATACGCATATTATGACTCCAAAATAGAATCACCTGTCTGGTTTTTGGAAAAGGACGGAAGCCCCCTCCCTGCAATAGTAAGGTTTGGGGGGTACCGGTTTGAAAATGATGGTGTGGTATTTCAATACCGGATAATTACTGATGAAGGTCACGATATTCATGTCAATGAGCAGCCCGAATATACCTCCAAAAAGGGCCAAACAGGACTGGTCCGAAAGTTCAAAGTAAAAAACCTGCCCGATGGGCTCAAACTGGGATACAGTACTGCCTTTTCATCCCTTCAGAAGGAAAATGACTTTGAAACCAATGCCACATTCGTGGAATCAGGCCGCCAGGAAATGAAATTTCCGAATGGAAAAACCCTGACCATCTCGGGCATTGTTTGGCTCAATCCCAATAGCGAATCCACAGTGATCCAATACTTTCACCCGGGCTTTGACAAGCTCATGGAAAAGCCTGATAGAGAGGTCACCATTGAGGCACCCGATGATGATATTGCCATAGGGCAAAAATTAATAGCCGGAAGCGATTGTAAAACCTGCCATAATGAAGTCAAACAAACCATTGGCCCCTCTTACCTGGCCATAGCTGAGCGGTATCCTGAAAGCCCGGAAATGGTGGCCGACCTGGCGGGAAAGGTCATAAAGGGAGGCTCAGGCGTATGGGGTGAGGCAGTCATGAATCCCCATCCTGCCTTATCGGATGAGGATGCACAACTCATGATTAAGTACATCCTTTCCGTAAGTGAAGAGGCTGAAGAAACGGAGGAACCGGAAGAAGAGGAAGGAGACCTTTTTGTTGGTATCGCCTCCATCCCTCTCAACCTTGATGGCACCAATAACGACCGCAATCCGGATGATGATAATCTCTACCCAGGCTTGGTAGTGATTGCTCATTACATCGAAGATTATACTACAGAGACCATATCCCCTCCAGTGTATTCAGGGGTAGCCCCGGCACTCCACGCCACCGATATTTCTGGAATTGGTCCGATTAAGAATCATGTTTACATGGAAATTCACGGGTATATTGATGCCCCCAAAGCTGGTAGTTATCAACTCAGACTGGTATCTGACTATGGCAGCCGTCTCTATATCAACGGAGCCAAAGCTGCCGAAAGTTGGAATTTTCAGGGGCCCACAGCCATAGATGCCGAAGTCAAACTCAAGGAAGGCCTTAATGACCTGAGAATAGAATACTTTCAAGCCAGGGGCAGTGCCTCAATTTCCCTGCAATGGATCCCGTCTGGTGCCAAAGGATTTGACGTCATCCCCAATAGTGCGCTCAGGCATAAGAAATCCATGCTAAAGGAAGTCAGGCCTTACATCCCCAGAGAAGAACTTGTCAGGACCATCCCCGGGGACCAAAATCCACTTCAGGAAGTGCATCCATCCTTTGACCTGGCCCAGGCCAGACCTGATTGGTTTAAACCAAAAGTCGGTGGCATGGATTTCCTCAGTGATGGTAGATTGGTGATCTGCACCTGGGATTCCACTGGTTCTGTGTTTGTACTTGACGGGGTGCATGGTGACAATCCGGAAGACATTCAGGTCACCAGGATTGCCTCAGGGCTTGCAGAACCATTGGGCTTGAAAGTCGTGGAAGATGAAATATATGTGCAGCAAAAGCAGGAGTTAACCCAATTGATCGACCATGATGGTGATGGCTTCACAGATGAATACCGTACTGTTTCAGACCAGTGGCAGGTGTCATCCAATTTCCATGAATTTGCCTTTGGACTGGAATATGAGGACGGATATTTCTATGCCACCCTTGCTACTGCCATAGACCCCGGAGGTGCCAGTACACAGCCACAAATTCGTGACCGCGGAAAGGTGGTGAAAATATCCAAAGAGGATGGCTCTACAGAGTTTATCGCACATGGTTTGCGCACACCCAATGGGATAGGCAAAGGAGTGGATGGTGAGCTATTCGTTACCGATAATCAGGGCGATTGGCTCCCCTCAAGTAAGGTAGTGCATGTCATTAATGGTGCTTTCTACGGTGCGAGAGCAGTGGATTCTGAAGGTACCGAAGGCGCTCCCGAAACACTCCCTGTAGTTTGGCTGCCTCAGGATGAGATCGGCAACTCCCCAAGTCAGCCCATTTATATCGAATCAGGAGATTATACAGGGCAAATGCTTCATGGTGAGGTCACCCATGGCGGACTCAAAAGAGTGTTTGCCGAAAAAGTTGATGGTGCTTATCAGGGGGCCTTATTCAGATTCACCCAGGGACTTGAGGCTGGTGTCAACAGGGCTGCCTGGACTCCAGATGGTAAATCTCTATTTATTGGCGGCATAGGCAACCCGGGCAACTGGGCTCAGGAGGGAAAAGAATGGTACGGCCTTCAGAAAATTACATTTAATGGGAACAAGACTTTTGAAATGCTGAAAGTCAGTGCCCGCACCAATGGGATGGAAATCGAATTTACCGAGCCCATCGAGCCAGGCAGGGCTTTGACCCCTCAGGAGTATGAAGTCAAGCAATGGTATTATAAGCCCACCGCAGAATATGGCGGCCCAAAACTTGACCTTAAGGACCTTAAAATCCGGTCGGTCAATATCTCAGAAGACAGAAAAAAAGTATTCCTCGAACTTGAGGGCATGAAGCCCGGTCATGTGATTTACATTCGGCTGAAAGACCCCTTTCGTAGTGCGTCAGGACAATCACTCTGGACAACAGAATGCTGGTACACCCTCAATGCCATACCTAAGAATTTGCCTGGATTTAAAAGGGTAGTACCTCCTCCGTCTCTTAACACCCTTTCTGCTGAAGAAAAAGAGCAGGGTTGGCAGCTATTGTTTGATGGAAAAACTACCAACGGTTGGCGCAATTTTAAATCTGACAAAACCGGAACCGCCTGGAAAGTTGCCAATAGCACCTTGTACCTTGATACTTCTCAAAAAGACGGGTGGCAGGTAAAGGGTGGTGGCGATATTATCACCGATGAGGCTTACGAGGATTTTGAACTCTACATCGAATGGAAGCTGGAACCAGGCGGCAACAGCGGCATTATTTACAATGTGGTAGAGTCTGATGATTACCAATACGTATGGCAAACCGGGCCCGAATACCAACTGCTTGACAATACCGGGCATCCTGATGGCGTACTCGTGACTCACCGGGCGGGCGACCTTTATGACATGATAGAAAGTAAGTTCGTAACGGTAAATCCGGGAGGGGAATGGAACCGCACAAGAATAGTCAGCAAAAACGGAAAAGTAGAGCATTGGCTTAATGGCTATTTGGTAGTGGCCATTGAAATGCATACCCCGGAATGGGAAAAAATGATTTCAGAAAGCAAATTCAAGGACATGCCCGGATTCGGTAAAGCCAAATCAGGACATATTGCCCTGCAGGATCACGGGGATAAGGTCTGGTTCAGAAATATTAAAATCCGTAAACTTTAAAATTCATACCTATGGAATCTTTCAACAAAAAAAACTGGGAGCGCAGGGGTTTTATTAAAACTACAGCAGCTCTTGGCGCTTTGGCAGCCTTTGGTCCTTTAGTCTCATGCGGCAAAAACAGTGCGCAAACCAATGACAACCTGGACGAAAAAGAGACAGCAATCATCGTAGGCCTTCAGCTGTACACGGTCAGAGAATTGATGAAAAAAGACCCTCAAGGCACACTTAAGAAAATCGCAGAAATTGGGTACAAAGAGCTGGAGTCTGCTGGTTATGCTAATGGCCAATACTATGGAATGGCACCCAAGGACTTTAAAACCTTTATCAATGACTTGGGCATGACCATGCCATCAGGCCATAACCCTACCGGACGCCATGACCCCACCATGGAAGGTACACTGATCAACAATTGGGAAAAGGCTTGTCAGGATGCCGCTGAAGCTGGACAATCATGGATCGTTGTGCCTTACCTTACTGACAAGGAGCGTGATACCATTGATGCCTATAAAGCCAATGCTGAGCTATTCAACACATCAGCAGAAAAGGCCAAAGAATACGGCATCAAGTTTGCCTATCACAACCATGATTTTGAATTCAGAGAGTTGGAAGGGGAAATCCCCATGGATGTTTTAATCCGGGAAACCGACCCCAGCCTGGTCCAGTTTGAAATTGATCTGTACTGGGCCATCGTAGCAGGTTACGATCCGCTTGATTACTTCAATCAACATCCAGGTCGTTTCCCTTTATGGCATGTCAAGGACCTGGGTAAAGGCCCAGAGGGCAATTATACTGCTGAACTTGGTGGTGGATCCATCGATTTCCAGCCCTTTTTCGACCAGTCCGAGAAAGCCGGAATGACCCATTATTTCGTAGAGCAAGACCAGGTGCAAAAGCCAGCATTGGAAAGCATCGCCTTGAGTATGGAGTATATGAAGGGTATTAAAATGGGTAATTGATATGGCCTCAGGTGAGGGCTTCATAAAGCCCTTTTTACTTTTTCTGTTGTATTTCAAATTTCTTAAGACGAATCTCCACTATCACAATGGTTATAAAAAGTAAGCCTATTGTGAAGTAAATTACAGGGAAAGGACTGAAACCCATATACGAGGAAAGTATTCCGGCTATCATCGTGACAGGACCAATTATTAACAAATATTTGCCACTTTCTCTATTGGCAAACTTCCAGTTAGCATCGTTTTTCATGGAGCGAAAAGTACGATAACCTAGTAAATAATTTCTCGGGATGGGAGCGTATCTTAATATTAAACCTCCTACCAAAAAGAACACTCCTAGATTAAGTGAAGGTTCCATAAATTCTATTTTTAAAACCAACTTTAATACTCTGAAAGTCAAAAGCGTAATTAACCATCAAGTTGATTGCCAGGTAAATTACAAATAAAAAACCCGGACTGCAAAAAATAGCAGCCCGGGTTTGGCTCGGAATTTCAGGCTAATCATGCATTCCCTTCAATCATCAGAAGATCGATCAATATTGGCATTTTGGAAGCAACCAAATCGACAGTTTTGAAAACAGTTGCCGTACTTTATTTTCTTGCCTTCACAAAATACATTTTTAACATGCCTCTGTTTTTGGCTTCTATTTCTCCTCTGTATTCGCACTCAAATTCCCCTTTTATCAACTCATAGGTGTTTTCTGAAATATTAATTCTTCCCGTTTCAGAGCCGGATTCCATTCTGGCCGCGATGTTTACAGTATCTCCCCAGATATCGTAAGCAAACTTTTTAGTGCCGACAACTCCCGCTACAACCGGTCCGGTGTTGATACCAATACGAACTTCAAAAGGTGCTTCATTTTGAGAAAAATTTATTTTGGCCTCTTCCACAAACTGAGCCATTTCAATGGCAGCATCAAGCATTTTACTTGAATGGTTTTTTGTTGGAAAGGGCAATCCGCCGGCGCACATATATGCATCACCAACAGTCTTTATTTTCTCCAGTCCATGCTTCTCCATGATTTCGTCAAATTTTGAAAAGTAATAATCCACCCTTTTAACTAATGTTTCTGGCTGAAGTTGTTCTGCGAATTGGGTAAATCCCTTAAAGTCTGCAAACATTACCGTTACGGATTCAAACTTCTGGGCCTTTACTTTACCGTTAAGTTTTAATTCGTTGGCCGTTTCTTTAGGTAGAATATTTAGGAGTAATTCATCAGACCGATTTCTTTCATTCTCAATAATGCGCTGAGTTCTTTTGATATATACATATCGCCTGTACAAACCGATTGCTAAAAGACAAATAAGAACCAGTGCGATTACAATTGCGATTACAATTATTTGCTGTGTTTTCTTTTGTTGGTTTAGTAAGTCTACTTCAATTTGTTTTTTGGAAACTTCAAAGTTGGTACGAAGGTCAGCCATTTGCTGCACCGAGGTGATGTTATTGACGCTGTCTTTGTAGATAATGTGGTTTCGATAATTCTCCAGGGCCATAGCCGTATTTCCTTCTTTTTCATATATCTTAGACAAGGATAAATAAGCTTCACTAACCTCCTTTTTCATTCCATATTTTTGAGATAGCTCCAGGCTTTTGAATGCATAGTTTAAGGCATTTTCACTGTACCCTTTTTCAAGATATATCTCAGAGATATATGTTAAATAAACGGCAATAGGATAATATTCGTCCAGTTTTTCAAGCAAAACAATAGCTTGGTTCATATGATATTCAGCCTTTAAATCAATCCCTAATTTTGCGTAAATCATTCCAAGGTTACCAAGGCTGTAAGCTTGCCCAACTTGAGAGTTAAGCTTCTTAAAAATTATTTCTGCCTCCATGGTAAGGATTAGAGCAGTATCAAGTTTATTAAAGTTGATGTATTCATCGCCAGCGTTCAATAATGCTGTTGCGATATTTACAGAGTCGCCTAGTTGTCTGAGGATATCGATAGCATTTTTATGATAATTTACTGCCGTCTGATGGTTACCCATGATAGAATATACATCAGCGATCGCAATGTTTATTTTACCAAGTTGATTTTGGTTTTGCTGCTTCTCAGCAATTCTTGCACATTGAATATAACTTTCCAGGGACTGACTTAAATCACCTTTCGACCTCAATGCGTTTCCTTTTTCCAAATACCCTTGAAATTCATAATTAATTGAATCCAGTTTCCTTGCTTCACTTATTAACTCCTCACTGAATAAGATTCTTTTTTCGATATTGACGTGATTAACTGCGAGCAACTTTAGAATAGCCAGTTTATTTTGCGCCTCATAATTGCCGGAAACATAGATATTTTCAAGACTATCGACATTGGCCTTGCCCTGTCCTATTACTATAGTTGAAGAAATAAAAAAAAAGCCTAGTGTTAAATAGGCTTTTTTTAATGACATCAACTCGTATCTATTAGAATCAAACAAAATCTATAATGTTATTATTTCAATGTACCTCCAATTTTGGATCAATATGGAACATGCCATTTCTTTTCACGCCATTGTTCAATACTGTAAATGAGATTTTATACTTGTACTTTTCACCTCCGTCAGTTCTTTGCTTAGCGATAGCAGTAACCTTTTCACTTCCTTCACTCATGCTGCTCTTTAGAATGTTTTTATCGAACACATTTTTACCTCCTTCATGATTGATAGAAACAATGTTGACTATGTCTGTTTCTGGAGCGTTGGCAGAAACACCCTGCCAGGTAACCTTATCTCCCTGATTTACGGCTGTGGTAAACTCTTCATTAGAAATACCTTGGCCCTGTCCAAAATTGCAGGATGCATTTACGTCTTGTTTATCAATTCGGGCTGTGTCCACATAAAGGGTGATGACAATATTTGCAAGAGGAGATTTCTCTAAGCCTAATAACTTGGCAAAAGTACTCAAAGGCAAAGCACCGGCTACAAGTAGCAGTCCTGATTTTTTAATAAATGATCTTCTCTTTTCCATGGTTGCGGATTAAGGTTGATTAAAGCCAGATTTTAAGCAATCAATATAGTGGAATTTAACATACATTCTGTTTTTAGAATCAACTTTAATTCTCTGAAAGTCAAAAGTTGGATTAACCATCTGGTTGGTTGCCAGGTAAATTACAAATAAAAAACCCGGACTGCAAAAAATGGCAGCCCGGGTTTGGTTCGGAATTTCAGACTATTTATGCCTTTCCTCCAATCATCAGAAGATCGGTCATATTGATCTCGGTGATGTTGCGCTTCTCACCTTGTCCTGTTTCATAAGAGCGGTGCACGAGCTTCCCATTCAAGGCAACCTCTTTGCCCTTCTTTAGATAGTCACACACGATCTCGGCTTGCTTGCCCCAGGCCACAACATTATGCCACTGGGTGTCCTCAACTTTTTCACCTTTTCCATTCTTGTAATAATCGCTTGTGGCAATAGAAAAACGCACGAGTGTTTTACCACTTTCAAGGGTTTTCAACTCAGGGTCTTGTCCTAACCTTCCGATCAACTGTACATTGTTTCTTAAATTTTTCATGACTTTAGAATTTTGGTTAAACATATTTTGTCGAACTGACGATGCAAAGGTGGGGAGGGCGATTAGTAGGAGTCGTATGATAAATGTTTGTATTCGTTTATATCCGTTTGTAAGCGTTTGAAAACGGATAATCGCTGTTTAGACCGTTTTAAAGGCATTTATTATTTTAAAGTTTTTGCTTCGCTTTGGTAAAAACAATTACCGTTTTAATTTTCAAGACATTCTTTATCGAAAAAAAACTAAATTGGTCATTCCAAATTTTTCAAACTTATCATAAGAATGAGAACCCTCAACATCATCTTAACCATTATTTTCCTTGGGTTTGGTGCCCTGCAATACAATGATGATCAAAGCCTGCTATGGATGTTCATTTACGACTTCGTAGCCTTCGTCTGCTTTCTCGCCATATTCGAAAGGTACACGCCAGTACTCACCCTGACAGGCTCAGTAGCTTTGGCTACCTATAGTCTTTTTTTTCTGCCCGGAGTCTGGGAGTGGCTCACCCAGGGCAGTGTTGGAGAGATTGTCGGGGAGATGCAGGCCGACAAGCCTTATGTAGAGGCCGCAAGGAATTTTTTCGGCTTGCTCATTGGAGCTGGGGTTTTGATTTTTCAATACCGGCAGGGCAAAAAACAGTTTAGCCCCAGGTAGAAATTACAGCAAGGGCTCCAGATATTTCCAAACAGTTTCTGCCACGATCTTATGACCTTCAGCCGTAGGATGGATTCCGTCAGGAAGATTCAGCTCCGGGTCGCCCCCCACCCCTTCGAGCAGGAATGGAATAAAGACCAGGTCCTCAAATCGATCAGCCACCACAGGAAATACTTTTTCAAAAGCCTGAGTATAGGTTTGGCCCATATTAGGAGGCACCTGCATACCGGCCAGCACCAGCCTGGTATCTGGGTATCGGGCCTGGACCTTCTCCAGCATCTGGATCAGATTCGTCCGGGTCTCATCAGGATCAATGCCTCTGAGGCCGTCATTGCCGCCCAGTTCCAAAATAAAAATATGAGGCTGGTCCTCCAAAAACCAATCGAGCCGGGTCAGACCACTGGCAGTCGTTTCGCCGCTAAGGCCTCCATTGATCACCGTATAGTTATAGCCAAGGCTGTCAAGACGGTTCTGGATCAAGTCCGGGAAGCCTTCTTCCTCCTCCAGGCCATACCCGGCCGTCAGGCTATTGCCAAAAAAGAGAATCCGCTTCTCTGGTGCCGATCTTTCAGTATTGCTTTCTTTAGCAGTCTGAGTTTCGGTGGTAGTTTTCTTTTCTGAGCAGGCCCAAAACATCCCCATTAAAAGCACTAATCCATAAACTTTCGCCATATTAACATGTTGAGTAACCATTGATCCCATTTTTTAACCCCTAAATAAAACCCTTTCTCCCGTTATTATTGTTTAAGGTATAATAAAATATCCCTAATCCATTTTTTAATGAATATACTCGAAGTAAAACAACTCACCAAAACTTATACAAGCGCAGGCCGCGAATTGAAAGTTTTGGAAGACATCAGTTTTGATGTAGAAAAAGGAGGATCACTGGCCATTGTAGGCCCATCAGGCAGCGGAAAAACTACCCTCCTCGGTCTTTGCGCCGGGCTTGACAAAGCCACCACAGGGGAGGTACTCTATCAGGGCATCGCCATTTCCTCCCTTTCTGAAGATGAAAGGGCTGCGATCAGGAATCAGTCGGTTGGGTTTATCTTTCAAAATTTTCAGTTGTTGCCCACCCTTACCGCATTGGAAAATGTGATGGTCCCCAGGGAACTCAACAAAAAAAAGGATGCGCGCCAATCGGCGGTGGCCCTGCTTGATCTGGTGGGTCTCTCCGATCGGGCTATCCACTACCCGACCCAGCTCTCAGGCGGTGAGCAGCAAAGGGTGGCCATCGCACGAGCTTTTGCCAATGATCCGCAGATACTTTTTGCCGATGAGCCTACTGGTAATCTTGATACAGAAACAGGGGAAATGATAGAAGACCTGATCTTTAAAATGAACCAAGAAAAAGGTACCACCCTGCTCCTGGTGACCCATGATATGGAGCTGGCCAACAAAACTTCAAGGATTCTTTCTATTAAAGGGGGTAAAATCCAACAGGATCATTATGTATAAATTTTCCTGGATATGGAAGATGGCCTACCGGGACTTTAGAAAAAGTCGTGGCAGACTGCTGTTATTCATCTCCTCAATCATCATCGGCATCGCAGCCCTGGTAGGCATCAGTTCCTTCGGAGAAAACCTTCAAAAGGATATTGACCGGCAGGCGCGTGAACTTTTGGGTGCTGATCTTGTGCTCACCAACAACCAGCCCATGGAATTGGAAAATCTGGATTCCATGGCTGAGGATTTTGCCACGGGGGTCAATTTTGGATCGATGGTGATTTTTCCGGCAACTGGTGATAGCCGTCTCACCCAGGTGCGGGCACTGGAAGGGGCTTATCCATTCTATGGCACCCTTGAAACCAGCCCGCCAGATGCGGTGGATTTATTCAGAGATGGGGGTAAATATGTGCTTGCAGAGCCTCTGCTTTTAGCTCAATTTGGAGCAGCGGTCGGTGATTCTCTGCAGATTGGAAATACGGTTTTTCACATAGCAGGCAGCCTTGATAAGGTACCCGGCCAATCCGGTATTGTCGCCACTGTAGCACCTGCAGTCTACATCCCTTTAAACCATTTGGAGAGTACCGGACTCGTACAGTATGGCAGCAGACTTAATTATGCCAAATATTATAAGCTCAAAAATGAAGGTGTTGTAAAAGAATGGGTCGAAGCCCATAATGATGAATGGGGTAAGGCCAACATCCGCTCCGAGACCGTGGAGCAAAGAAAACAATCCACCGGAAGGGCCTTTGCTAACCTTACTGATTTTTTACGGCTTGTTGCCTTCATTGCCCTGCTTCTGGGCTGTGTAGGGGTGGCAAGTTCTGTCAATGTTTTTGTCAAAGAAAAGCTGCCATCAGTCGCAGTACTGCGGTGCATCGGTGCCTCCTCCAGAGATACTTTTATGATCTTTCTGTTCCAAATCCTTCTGATGGCCCTTGCAGGAAGTATCATTGGGGCTGCCGGTGGCACGGCAATCCAATACCTCCTGCCTCAGGTGGTGGGAGATTTTCTCCCCATGGAGGTGAACTTTACCCTTTCCTGGAAGTCCATTCTTTTCGGTCTTGTTACTGGCATCGTGGTGGCCCTGCTCTTTGCCTTAATCCCACTGCTCCGGATCAGAAAAGCATCACCCATGATGACCTTAAGGCCTGATGCCGGCCTGGGGTCGCTGAGTAAAGAGCCCTTAAGATGGGTCGTGATTGCTGGGATCGTCCTTTTCGTTTTTGGGTTTAGCTACTACCTGACTCAGGGGTTGCCCACCGCTCTGGGATTTACCTTCTTTGTCATTTTTTCTTTTGCTCTCCTATGGGGTACTGCCCGTCTCACCATGTATCTCCTCCGCCGGTTTATCCCCCTCGGCCTCAACTACACCATCCGGCAGGCCCTTGCCAATCTGTACCGTCCCAATAACCAGACCGTGTCGCTGATTGCTACCATAGGCTTAGGTACCGCCATGATCAGCACCTTGCTTTTCGTGCAAACGCAGCTCCTCGACGAGGTGAAACTGGCTGATAAAGAAGATCAGCCCAACATGGTGATGTTTGATATTCAAACCCACCAATTGGATGAAATGAAGGAAATGGTGGAAGCTAATGGCCTGCCAATCCTTCAGGATGTGCCCATCGTGACCATGCGGCTCAATGCCATTAATGGCATCAATAAAAATACCAATGAGGAGATGGACAAGGAAGACCGAAGGTCCAGGTCCTTATATTCGAGGGAGTTTCGGGTGACCTACCGCGATACCCTAAGTGCCTCCGAAACCCTGGTGGCAGGAGCAATACGTAAAGTAAAGGCACCCGGCGACAGCATATTCGTATCCTTCGACCGCAACTATGCTGAAAATGTAGGCATCAGGATCGGTGATGAAATTGAATTTAATGTACAGGGCAGGCCTATGAAGGTGTATGTGGGTAGTTTCAGGGATGTGAAATTCAATCAGGTAGCCGCCAATTTCCTGGTCTTATTCCCTGAAAATGTATTGGAACGGGCTCCGAAATTTCATGTGCTGGTCACCAAAACCAAAAATGAATCTGAATCTGCGGACATTCAAAGGCTCGTGGTAAGCCGGTTTCCAAATGTCTCAGTAATCAACCTTGGTTTGATTGTCGAGACCCTTGAGGAGATATTGAGTAAAGTGAGCTTTGTGATCCGGTTTATGGCTTTTTTCAGCATCCTTACCGGCATACTGGTGCTGATCAGTGCTTTGATCATCAGCAAATACCAACGGGTGCGTGAGAGCATTCTCCTGCGAACCCTCGGGGCCTCCTCCGGCACAGTGCGGACCATTAATACTTTAGAGTATTTCTTTTTAGGCTCCATCGCTACGCTTAGCGGCATCTTATTGTCCTTCCTGGCTACGGCAGCCCTGAGTATCTGGGTATTTGAAATACCATTTCGACCAGTTTGGGAATCGGTGGTCCTGGTCTATATCAGCATCACCCTGCTTATTGTAATTCTGAGCATGTTTAATAACAGAGCTATACTCAAAACGCCCCCGATGGAGGTGCTGCGATAGGTGCAGTTTACAACTTCGGATTATTCTTATGCCGGTCCTGATCCCGGGCGGTTTTCTTCTCAATATTTTTATGAAAAGCTGCGGTAAGGTCTACCCCGGTTTGATTAGCAATACAGAGCAGCACCCATAGCACATCGGCCATTTCATCACCAAGGTCACGGCCTTTGTCTGATGCCTTTTCAGACTGGTCACCATACCTTCGGGCCATGATCCTGGCAAGCTCCCCTACCTCTTCGGTAAGTACTGCCATATTGGTTAGTTCACTAAAATAGCGCACTCCATAGGTTTTGATCCATTCATCTACTCTGATTTGTGCTTCCTTAATGGTGACCGGTTCCATAGGTATTTCTTTTAGGATTATACTTTATTTTTGGTATCGATAATGATGGTAACAGGCCCGTCATTGACCAGGGCTACTGACATCATAGCTCCAAACTCCCCGGTAGCCACCCGATTGCTGAGGGCTTCCTGCATAGATGCTACAAATTCCTCATAAAGGGGGATGGCTGTTTCAGGTCTTGCCGCTTTTATATAGGAAGGGCGGTTGCCCTTCCTGGTGCTGGCATGGAGTGTGAACTGGCTTATGATCAGTGCCTCGCCTCCGGTATCCAACAGGCTGACATTCATGACCCCCTGATCATCATTAAAAATTCTGAGATTGATGATTTTTTTTACCAGCCATTCAATGTCTTCGCTGGTATCAGCCTCTTCAATGCCCAATAGGATTACCAGTCCCTTTCCGATTTTTGCAGTTACTTTTTCCTTGACGGTTACAGATCCTTCTGAAGCCCTTTGTATTACTGCAATCATACCATCACTGCATCTGATCTGAATGAATAATTTTTGTGCCTTCTGTCCCACCTGTGGCCTCTCTGACCATGGCCGCTGCTACTTTTTCGGCATGGATACCTTTATATTTTTTGAGCGGACCTATAAAGGCAAATCCAAAAATCTTAAAAAAGAACTTAGCTGCATCTTCACCAATCCGCTTTTCATTGCGGGGCCCAAGGAGGAGAGAAGGTCTGAAAATAACCAATCTGGGAAATCCAATACCTAAGATGGCCTCCTCTATTTTGCCTTTTACCTGGTTGTAATAAAATGAAGCCTCCTGATCTGCACCCATTGCCGTGACCAGGTAGTACCTGCTCGAGCCTTGTTTTCGTGCTATTTTCCCCAAGGCAAGGGGGTATTCAAAATCAACCTTATAAAATTTTTCTTTAGACCCTGCCTTTTTCATGGTAGTGCCAAGGCAACAAAACACATCATCACAGGATAGGGCTTCTGCATGATCCTCAAGCTTATCAAAATCCACCACTATCTGTTCAAGGCGCTCATGCTGCATTTCAAGTGGCTTCCTGACCAGAACTTTTACCTTTCCATAGGTCAGTTGTTCCAGTAATTGATCAAGGAGATAAGTACCGATCAGTCCGGTAGCCCCTGCAATAATGGCCGTCCGTTTACCTTCGTTCATACCTGTCCCTTTATTTAAAAATTCTCCCGCACCTCTTCCTTGAGCTTTTTAAGCGCCTGATTGATGGGGTCATATTCTTTAGAACGAAACTTCTCAATTACCGTTTTAGCCAAATCGATACTGGTGGCATCTTTAGACAAGCCCGATGACGCCTCATTGATGGTAATGATGAGGTCCTCTTTGGCATTTTTTACCAGGTCCCACACCTCGGAACTCATATACACCTGTTGTGATACGTTGTGGTTAAACTCACTGCGAATCTCACTGAGCAAAATCTGCTGAAATTCTTCTGCGCTGTATTTACCCTGGCTCAATCTTATAAAAAGACTGTTGGGGGTGATGCGCTCCAGAAACAGGCAAATCCGCTCATAGGCCTGGAGCCTTAGCGGCAATACCGTATCAATGGATTTGGCTTTGATCTCGGCCTTTTGAGCCTCTGTTTCCCTTTGTAAAAAAGACCGAAAGGTTAAATATACCCCATAGAGTACCAGGATGGCAGGGATCAGAAGTTTTCCTAAATCAAAAAGTATTTCCATTACCTAAAAGAATTAATTTTGTATCAAATCTGTTGGAAATTTACGTTAAAAATAGTGGGCCTGCACAGATTTTTGATTAAAAAACCAAAATGCCATAAGGCCTGTTTAATGACGGCCACTTAAAACCATCATCAGAAATGCAAAACTTTACCCCTGTCACCCTTACAAAAAAAGCTGCTGAGGAGGTAAAGTACATCATGGAAAATAAAAACATTCCAAAGGGTTATGGCTTGAGGATAGGGGTGCGCGGCGGGGGTGGCTGTGGTGGCGCCTCATATATGCTTGGTTTTGATCAATTAAAAACCGGGGATATGACCTACGAACAGGAGGGGATCACCATTTTGGTAGAGAAAAAACAAACCCTGTACCTGGCAGGGTTAGAGGTAGACTTTTACGAAGGGAGCGATGCAAGAGGCTTCCGCTTTGTGCACCCGGGAGAAAAGGAGTTAATGAAGACTGAGGATTAATTTTTTACCTCATTTTATAAACCGCTAAAACGGTTTGGGATAGGCATCCTTCGCCATGGTTCGTGTCCCCACGAACCAGAAAGGAGCTTCCGCTCTGGATGGTTTTAGTAGTAGCGGGACGCTACGACCAGGGGGGTGAGGGAAAGCTTACAAATATTTTTATTACGATAATTCATATATTTGAATGTCCGTAAAACACAACCTTTAAGCGAGTTTCTTAATGAGCTATAGGGTAGAAACCAGAGGCCAAAAAACCTTTATAAAATGAAAACACAATTTGTAACAGACGATCTCGGCAAAAAACTGGCAGTTATTCTTCCCATCAAAGATTATAATAAAATGGTAGAAGATGTGGAAGAACTGGAAGACATTAAAATCTATGATGCCGCCAAAAAAGGAAAACAAGAGTTTATTGATGCAGAAGAGGCTTTCGTGGAGATTGAGAAAAAACGCGGACAAAATCAAAAGTAATGTTCAAGGTCCTCATTGAGCGTAAAGCTCAGAAGAAGCTTTCCAAGATCCCGGAACCGTATTATTCTAATGTAAAAGCTGCCATACTGGGTTTGGGAAACGACCCACGACCACAAGGGTACATAAAACTAAAAGGCCGGGAAGGTTACCGCATCCGTGTAGCTGATTACCGTATTATATATGAAATACAGGACAAAATATTGATTGTTCATGTAATTGATTTGGGACATAGAAAAGATATTTATTGAGGAAGAGCGTCCGCTGTGGATAGTTTTAGTCGTAGCGGGACGCTACGACCAGGGTTTTTATGTTGGTTGGTTCCTGCGGACACGAACCATGGCGGGGGGTAAAAAGGTTTAGTAGGTCTTGGTCATATCATGTGGTATGGCGATCACGAAGTCTGCCACCCCTAAGTGCTGCTCCTCAAGGGAGGTAAGGCCCTCCTGCTCCACCGTTTCAATGGTGATGATGTTGAGGTCTTCGACCCCTTTTATTAAGTACCAATAAATGCCCTCATAATTACGGGAATGGTAGGCACCATGGAGGTGCAGAAAGACCCCTGCCCGGCGGTTTTCAAGAATAAAATACCCCATGGTGGCATCTTTGGAGGCCTGAGAATAGGCAAGATTTTCGGCTGGTCCCTGGGCATGTCCACCCATCTGAGTGATCATGGATTGGTATCCCGGCAATTCTAGATTAGCCTCCAGCGGTAGTGGCATCATGTATTGCCTGGCATCCTCATCCAACTGCATCAAGGCTTCAGGGCCCTTCCGATATACCAGATTGGCATACCGCCGTGGAATATTGGTAGCAATAATGGGGATGCGCTTTTCCTTAGCAAAAACCACTAAAGGCTTATAATCTGTTTTGTAATTGTTCCATACCCTTGCCTCGGACTCCAGATGCCGGTCTTCTATCAAACCGCTGAGGTACTCATCCATCACCACCTGCACGTCAGCTTCAAACATCTCCATCCCCAGGGTAAGGGCAGTGCCGTTATGGTGCAGGTCTTTTAACAGCCTTAACTGTAGCCAATGAGCCAAGGCATTATTGTGAAGCTCCCCAAATAGGGCTACTTCTGACCGCTGTACCGCAGCCACCATGACCTCATAAGTAGTAGGATTGCCTGCTTTATCAAATATCCTATAAGCCCTTGGATCCTGGGCATTACCCAGAGTACACACGGCTAGTAAGACTATTAAAAATCTGAACTTCATGGTCTTCTGCTTCGATTGATCGTCACTTTGGCTTTGGTGCACTTGCCTCCGATCGGTGGATTACGCTTAGCCACCGAAACCTGGACTTCATATACCTCAGAAAATGCCTCAAAAGTGCGCTCTATGATGCGCTCAGCCACATGCTCCAGTAGTTTGGAGGGGTGTTCCATTTCTTTAGCAATCACTTCGTAAATTTTCTCATAATTGACGGTAGCATGGAGCTTATCTTCCATGATGCCTTTGCCGGGGACTGCTTCTACAGCAATATCGACTTCAAAATGATTGCCATTTTTCTGCTCATCAGCATAGACGCCGTGATGGGCAAAAAACTCCAACCCTATCAATGAAATTTTTACCATTAGTCTAAATCGTCAAAAAAAGACCTCTCGGCAGGGGCACCTGAGCTGGAGGTCTCTTTTTCTTTTCGGGATTCTTCCTTGGTAGGTTCTTCTTTTGCCCGGCTCACCGGGGGAGCCTCCTTTGGAGAAGCCTCTTCACTGGGCTTTGGTTCAGTAGGTGGTTCGGGAGATTTCTCCACATCCTTGGGTTGGGTAGGCTTTTCTTCTACTACCCTGTTCTTCAGCACTTGCTTGGCTTCTCTTTTGGCAATAATCAGGTGCTCCTCCAGATCAAAATGCTTTTGATGCACTTTAGCCCTTTCTACTTTTTCGAGGGCATCCTGTGCCAATGATTTGATATCGGCAAGTAAATCTTCCCGGTAGGATTCAAGATTTTTATACACATGAGCAAGATTTTTTAGCTGGTCTTCCATCTCACCGATGCTCTCCTTGGCTTTATGGTCTGCTTCTTCCATCATATTCCGGGCCTTGGTTTTGGCCTCGTTGAGCATGGCATCAGCCTTCATCTGCGCTTCTTTGAGGTGGAGGTCTGCTGCCTTATTGGCTTGTTCTACCATATTAGCACCGGTATCTTCTGCGGTCTTGAGGGTTTTAAAAAGAGAGTTTTCTACCTCCCTGAGCTTCTCCACTTCCTTCTGCGAAGTCTCCAGTTTGTAGCGCAGCTCCTTGGTTTCATCAAGCATCCGCTCCCATTCCTGTGAGAGGGAATTGAGAAAAGCCATCACCTCATCCTTGTCCAGACCCCGGAAGGCTTTTTCAAATGTCTTCTGACGGATATCCAGCGGGGTAATTTTCATAACTTCAATTGATTTGTCAAATTAATTATTTTTAGAAAACACTTCTCTAAGACCTTTAAGCATACCAGTGATTCTAATTGATAAAATTAAGGATTAAATTCTATTTTCCATACTGAGAGGGTGCGGTCATCACTGGCACTGACCAATTGGTCATTATACGAGGACCACAATAACTTGTTTACCGAGGTGCCATGCCCGGCATGACGGCCTTTATCGATTACCTTTAGCAATTTGAAGGCCGAAGCATCCCACACCTTTATGGATTTGTCCATACTGCAGGTGACGAAATGCTGCCCATCAGGGCTAAAATCAATATTATTGATGGTATACATATGGGCGATTACCTCGTGTACAGGTGTATACCCCCCCATGGCATCCCACCATTTCAACCGGGCATCCCTGCTACCACTCAGCAATAGCTGCTCATCAGGACTATACCTGAGGGTGAAAACGGAATTTTCATGGGCTTCCCAGGCATACTTTTCCTCGAATGAGGTCAAATCAAAAACCCTGATAAAATGATCGCTGTACCCAACTGCAAACTCACCTCTGGCAGTACTGATAGCAATGGCTCTTACACTTTGGTCTGTGGCTTTTATTTTTTTGACCACCTTTAGGTCTGAAAGCCGCATCAAAGTAAGGATTCCATCTCCGCCACCAACAAATAGCAAATCCCCGAAAGATTTTATATCAAAAATGGCAGCCTTGGTCATTTGTAGTGAGGCCACCTCCTTTTTTTTCTTCCAATCGAGGACATGAATGCCCTCATAATTATGCCCCGCCACCAGGAGCCTGGAAGGATGATGGTAGTGCAAACCGTATACTGAGTTGGGGAGTTTTGCGATCAGGGCACCTTGCTCCGGCTCTCTGAGATCCCAGGATACCACCATCCCATCACCTGCGCCAGAGAAAAAAATTTCCGGCTGATCAGAAGCGGCAATAGTGTAAATACAATCGTTATGGCCGGTAAGGGTATGTAGTTTTTGTACGGTTACCCTGTTCATTCCTTTGGTTTCTCTGATAAGTGTATAAATTTAGGGCAAATTTAAATATTTGAACTTAATGCCATCTATAGAGTATAACGCAGAAGCATCAGGAAAGTGCTGGCTGCTATGGAAAATAGATGAGGCGGCAGATCATTTAGATACCCTGGTACCCTGGGATCATGAGGAATCTACTGAGATTAACCAGATTTCACACCCCAATAAAAGGCTGGAGTGGTTTGCAGCAAGGGCGGCCATTCGGGAACTCACCAAACGCGCGGGCATTACCTATCAGGGGATTTATAAAGACCCTTTTGGAAAACCATATTTAATAGAAAATCCGGCCCATATCTCCATTACGCACTCTTTTCCCTATGTAGGCGTGGTGCTGGACCCGCGCCGGGCCGTGGGCATTGATATCGAAAAACCGAAGGAAAAACTGCTTAAAATAGCCCCTAGGTTTTTAAATGATACCGAAATAAAGGAAGCAGAGAATCTGATCGAAAAACTGGCCATCTACTGGTGTGCCAAAGAGAGCATCTACAAAATGCTGGGCAGGAATGCCCTTATTTTTAAGGAGAATATCGCCATCGCACCATTTCAAATGAAAAGTAAGGGGACCATTTACGGAACGGTTATTGTAAAGGATAGTAAGAAGGTTTACCCTATTTATTATGAAAAAAGAGGGGATTTTACGCTAACTTTGAGCTGATGAAAACCATATTAAGCATACTCGGTGTTCTATTCCTTACCATGCCGGTACAGGGCCAAAATCCTATGGAAAATTTCTCCCTGACGGATGTTACCTCCGGCAAAACGATAGCCTTGCATGATTATAAATCCTCCAAGGCTGTGGCGGTGATCTTTACTTCCAATTCCTGCCCTTATGATATTTACTATGAAGAGCGATTGCTAGACCTGATCAATGAATTTGGTCCTGCCGGGGTGCAGTTTCTATTGATTAATTCACACACAGAGGGGGATGAATCTGTAGAGCAGATGAAGGAAAAAGCAGGTTTGTCAAAGCTCAGGATACCCTATCTCGCTGATAAGGAGCAGGTGGTGATGGAACAGTTTGGAGCAAGGAGAAGTCCCGAGGTATTCCTTCTACAAAACCAGGGCGGGAAGTTCTCTTTATTTTACCGTGGGGCCATCGACAATAATCCTCAGGTAGCTGCAGACGTCAGGGACCAGTACCTGAAAGATAATATTATGATGCTGCTTAGTGGCAAAACACCAGCCCTCAGGCATATCAGGCCTACCGGATGCGTCATTAGATAATCCCAATAAGGTTTTATGACCGAACTGGAACACTATATCAAATCTTATTTTGGAGTAGTCAAAGGTGAAGACCTCCACCTAATCGGGTCCCTTTTCAAAGAATCTACCCTCGAAAAGGGGGCCTTCTTTCAAAAATCAGGGCATCCCTGCGACCAATTGAGCTTCATAAAGTCCGGACTCCTGAGGATTTATACCAATACTGATGGAAAGGAGGTGACCCAATGGATCTCTACTCAAGGGTATTTTGTTACCGACCTTTCCGGATTTGTTTTTCAAACCCCTGCGAGGTGGAATATTCAGGCATTGACGGATACCGAATTGTTTTCAATCAACCGGTCCGTTTACAATAAAATAGGAGATTTGGTACCCGGATGGCATGAGCTCGAAAAACTTTTCATTGCCAAATGTTTTACCATTCTTGAAGACCGCATATTCAGCCACCTGTCCATGACCGCTGAGGAGCGGTATCATTTTTTCTTTGAAAATAACAGGGAGCTCTTCAATCAGGTGCCCCTGCAGTACATTGCCTCCATGCTGGGCATGACACCGGAAACTTTCAGCCGGATACGGAAGAAACAGCTTTCTTGATATTTATCAAGAGAACTCCTGCCTCCTTACCCCACCTTTGTCATAACAATCTAAAACAATACTATCATGGCAAAGGAAATCAAGACAATAATAGAAATTCAGGCAAGCCCTGAAAAAGTGTGGGCCATCCTAATGAATTTTGAAGCCTACCCATCCTGGAATCCCTTCATCAAATCCATCACCGGGAGTCCCACTGTAGGCCGTAAAATTAAAGTGCGCATTGAGCCCCCGGGTGCAAAGGGCATGACCTTCACGCCCACCATCACTGAGTGCAAAGATCAGAAAATCTTTCAGTGGTTGGGGCATCTTGGGATCCCCGGGCTCTTTGATGGTGCCCATAGATTCGAGCTGCAGGAGCAAGGTGATGGCAGCACCAAATTCATCCATAGCGAAAAATTCAAAGGCATCCTGGTCCCTTTATTTAAAAAAATGCTGGACGAAAACACCCTCATGGGCTTCAAAGCAATGAATGAGGCGCTTAAGGAATTGGCGGAGGAGAAAACTGTGAGGGTTTAATTTGCTTTTTTACTAGCGATGGGGTCGAATTTGCAGTTTGGTGCGGTACCGTTAAGCATAGTTGGTCCTTATATGCTTAATCTTGTTCATGGACATTTTCTGTATCATTTGTTAACTAGGGCTTCCAATCTATTTCTAGTTACTCCAATCTTCATGTGATCAGGCTGAAAGTTCGATTCGTATATTTACAGTGCCTTAGTAAAAAATTGATTTGCCTGCTTTTTTTCGCCGTTTCAACCTATAACCAACTAATCCAAGTAGAAATGCCGTAAATAAAATGTTAATAAAGGGTAAGATTTTAAGCCATTCCCAATTGCGAAGAAAGATATTAAAAGGTATTGTGATTAAGGATGTACCAAGAGATATTCCGGCAATTAAAGGAATTATAATAGACGAGTTCTTTTCAGATTGAAAGAGTTTAAAAGACCAGATCAAGTAATAAAGGCTCAATGCAAAAGTTGCAAGTCCAAAAAATGCGGGTCCTCCTGTGTAATCCACTCCTTTGAGAAGTAGAAAGGCCACCCAGACTATAACTAGTATAAGTTCGGTTCTCTTCACTTAGATTGGATGGTTATAGCTTGGTTATGAGCATTTTGAGTGAGGGATGAAACCCCATCATTCATTGCAAATATTGTGGCTAGTTTAGTTATCTCCATTGCATATACGACCTAGGAAGTTTACAATTTTGAATGCAGACTTTTGTGAAATTCTATTCCTATTCCTGACCATTAATGTACTGTTTAGTATCTCGATTTCCAATCCATTATAATTTGATATTGAGTTGAGGAATTGCTGGGAGACCTGGCCTCTTAGGGTTTGTTCATCAGATGTAAGTACGTAATACTTGCGACTAAATTTTTTGTCTATATCAAAATCGATCTCAACGGGGTTAAACCATTCATTTATCTTATCTGAAATGGTTTCAGGTCTAATGTAAGTGTGAGCATAATTTTTATTTAGTTGAACCAATCCTACAAATTCATGCTCTACGATAGTTTCTCGGTTGATCTGATTTCGATGAACAATCCTGTCAATTGTAGAATTGGTTGTTAAAATAAGTAGTTTGAAAGAATGCGAATGTTCTATCAGGTAGGCGTCAAATAATGCTACAATTGGGTACTCCTTGAAGGAGTCAAACTTACCAAGCTGCCTTCTTATTTTGGATTGTTCGGGATCACTAATTAGTCTTATGCCAATTTGTTTTGAAATTTGTTCTACCACATTCGATATTATCTCCTGATCCTCCTCATAAGAATTCAATTGATATATATGTTTCTTTGAATATATATTATGAAAGAGTTCCATCTAAATGCGTTTTTTTGAACCCTCACGGGTTAGGCTTGTTCAATGGCAGAATATTCCTACGGATCTATCCGTCTACACGAATATAAATAAACTTGCTGAAACTCCCTGAGGCTCGTTAACTGATTAATAGAAATTTTTAGCGTAGGCTATATTGGTTTTTTGCCTATGTCCGGAATAGGGCGTAATGACTTGTAATCTTTGCTTGCCAACTGCTACCGCACCTTTAGAAAATAATTGATCAGAACCATCTGCATTGTCAGAATTTCATTTTGATTTTTAATCAGAATATTTCTAATATAAGGGAGATTTCTGCCAACAGCGCGTTCATTGTTTCGTCCTCCAGACGCAACGAACGCTTAGTTGTTAGCGCACGTTTTTTATTTTAATTCTTTTATTGTCTGCTCGCATTTGTCAAAGGTGTAAACAGGGTCGCCATAATTGTAAAACTTCTTAAAGTCAACGATACAAGTGTCTGACAAGTTTGTCCCTGGGTAGTTTTGAGCCAGGGTCTTTTCAAAAATGCCAAAAATTATTGTCCTTTTTAAGTCATAACGATAGTATGTAGGTCCTGCCCAATCTTGTCGGTGTGTCAATTCTATATCGAAATTGTCCACGCTCCAGTTTTGCATTTTTTCTTTGTCTCCAGCCGTATAGAAGGCAACATATATGATTATATAGTATCCTGCAATACAAATTCCAATAAGCGAAAATACTGACACTGTAACCTTAACCCAAGTTGGTTTTAAGACACTAAAGAACTTGACTACTGGAAATACAGCTATTATCGCAATTGTCAAATAGTCGAGTATGTCCCACGTAAAAGAATAGCCCGTCAGGAGAAGGGTCAGTCCGAATGCCATAAATATTAAATATCCAATCAGTATTTTCCTGTTTTGTCCCGTCAAGCTTCGTCTTATTTATATGTGTGCTAACGCCACTGTATGAATCGTGGCGGTTTGATATAGTTAAAGTTTCAAGTACAAGATAGCAAAATCTGTGATTTGGCCAACCAAATTTTTTGTTCGACTCACCTGCCAAATCGCAGAATTGGCGGAGTTTCCAGAAAGCAGAAAAATATCGTCTAGCACTGACCCGCCATGATTTCATACTGAATGTTATGTGCCTGATTTAAGGTCGTCAACCAGTTCTTTTCTCGCCTTTTCGTTCACGCCAAATTTGCTCCACGAGACAACCACGGCTTCATATCCACCAGATTCTTGTTTTTCTTGTTCGGTAAAAACTACGAGTATGAGGTTAGAAAGATGAGAACCAGTGGAGTTGTAAAAATCTTTGGCTTCTTTGAAGAATTCAGATTTCGTTAGTAAGCCATAGTGTTTGGGTCCATGACCAGTTGCAAATCCGACCTGTTTCCTTGAAAAATCAAATCCTACTCGTTGGCGTTGTTGTTCAAGTTCTGCGTTCAAGAAAGTTGACTCGTGGGAGTTCAGTAAAGAGTTGTCGTTCAACCCCAAGCTGTCTAAGTTCTGGCAAATTGCGAGGTTCGCAAATGCTAGAAGGATAATTACCAGAAGATTTTTGAAATGAATTATCATATGCTTTACTATTGACCTTTGCTAAGTGCAACTATGGCACATAATGCCACGCTATCAGGCGTGGGGATTTTTATCTGCTAAAGTTAAATATTGCACTGAACTTTCCAATTGCTTCAAACTGTTTCAAACCTACTGAAACCCCATGACTTGATAGCGAATGTTAGCCACTGCCATTCACCTCATACATCCATTTTTCGAATTGATGTTTGTTGATGGCGAAGGGGATAAAAGTTAACCCGTTAATAAAAATAGTTAATCCAATAAGTTGAAGTCCAAACTCAAAAAGGTTTAAAAGAGATAGAAGGACGGCTCCGACTAAAAAAACAATTGTTAATATCAGCATCACTTTTCGGAAAGGTTTGATTACTTTATACGATAGTTCGTGTTCACCAATGATTCCTATGATTTTCATTGTTGGGACGTTAAAAAATCTTGGAGTGTTTCTTATCTCAAAATGTTCGTCCGTCAGCGTTCCGAAATAAGGCTTATCGATGGATCTGTCGAAGTGCGATACAAATTCACGTTTAAGTTCAACTTTTATTCTCAATTGTTCGAGAAAATCCTCCTTACTTATATTTAGCTTCACTTTTGCCATGTCCCTCGGTGGTGGCTAAAATCCAAATACCCGTAATCGCCCGCGCGATTACGGGTATTTCCATTATGGTGACGATTGAGCCCTGGTGTGGATTTATATTAAAATTTCCTTCAATATATAAAAATATATCTACTCCTTCATAATTCAAAAATGATCCGGAAGGCGCAGGATCTTCCCGAAGTCCTTCAGTGTCATAGGGTAGGAGCCTGTCTAATGGCTTATATAACCCAGGACAGTTCAAATGGATTTATGATGGCACTCCCGAACTTACAAGCCACCGCCCTACACCTCCAATTGATACAAGAGCAATTTTACTTCTTCGGCTTTATGGTGATCGCCGATTTTTTCGAAGGACATGATCAGGTTGCGCAATACCCGCACCACGATGTCCTTGTTGGTGCATGGCTCGTAGTAGGTATTGTGCTGTATCAGGCCCAGCTCAGCAATATAGTTATCGATATCTTCTTTGGTGAAAATTAAGCCCCTGTTAAAGGCATTGATATAAAATTGCTCCACCTTTTCGCTTTTATAAGTGAGGATGAACAGGTTGGGAAGGTTCACCCCAAACACGGGCATATTGAGTTTCTGAGCCACCAGTTGGTAAATCACACAGAGGGAGATGGGATTGCCCTTTTTTGATTCCATGACAATATTGATCATGGAATTGGAAGGGGAATGAAAGTTTTTGGTATTGGCGGAAAAGCGCAGTTTCCCAAACAGCACACTGTTTAATATTTTGATCTGGTCATAGGCATGCATATCGGGTTTAAACTCCATCCAGGCATCATAATATATTTGCTCCAGGTCCTGCTTTAATTGATTGAGCTCCAGCTCCGGATATTGGTAAGAGGCTACCAGCCACATCCCGGTGAGGAGATCATTATTCGGGTCCTCCCCCCATTCGGCCATCCGATCCTTGAGGTGGTCATACTGCACCACATGGATGATGTCTTCGATTCTCCGCTGTACATTGGGGCTGAAACTTGTTTCCCACTCCCGCTCCAAAAAAGGGATGATCTCACTTCCCAAAGAAATGATCTTCTTTTCCACCTCCGACAGCACCTCGGTATCATCATCATCCAGAAGTGAGACCAGTGCTTTTAATTCCTTCTCTTCCATTCCCATTTCTGACACTACATTTAAGTTTGAATCACCCCAACGTTAAATTTTTCTACAGGCGCACAATTTGCTGCTTCAATGCCCATAGCGATCACCTTCCGCGTTTCCAAAGGATCGATAATGCCATCCACCCAAAGCCTGGATGCAGCATAATAGGGACTTAATTGCTCATTATATCGGTCTGTAATCTCTTTGAGCAGGTGATCTTCCTCTTCAGGTTTAATCGTTTTGCCCTGAGATTTCAGGGAGGCCACTTTGATCTGCAAAAGGGTCTTCGCTGCTGCTGCCCCACTCATCACCGCTATCTGAGCAGTGGGCCATGCATAAATAAGCCGGGGATCGTAAGCCTTCCCGCACATGGCATAGTTGCCCGCTCCGTATGAGTTGCCAATGATAATCGTGAATTTAGGCACTGTAGAATTGGCCATGGCATTCACCATTTTAGCACCATCCTTTATAATACCGCCTTGTTCCGCTGCGCTGCCAACCATAAACCCACTCACATCCTGCAGGAACACCAAGGGGATTTTCCGTTGGTTGCAGTTCATGATAAACCGGGCCGCCTTGTCTGCACTGTCGGAATAAATGACCCCACCCATCTGCATGGCCCCTTTTTTTGTTTTTACTATTTTACGCTGATTAGCGATGATGCCCACTGCCCAGCCATCAATTCTGGCTGTAGCACAGATGATGGTTTTCCCGTAAAGGGCCTTGTACTCTTCGTAGGTCGAATCATCCACCAGCCTTTTGATGATATCGCCGGTATCATAGGGTTTTGCCCTGTCAGAAGGGAGCATGCCCAGGATCTCTTCTGGTTTGGCTTTTGGCGGCTTTGGAGCTGCTCTGTTGAATCCGGCTTTTTCAAAATCTCCTACTTTTTCCATCAGGGACCTGATATGGTCCAGGCAGGCTTCGTCATTTTCAAACTTATTATCGGTGACCCCAGATATTTCACAATGGGTGGTAGCACCGCCAAGAGTTTCATTGTCAATTTCTTCTCCTATCGCCGCTTTTACCAGATAGGAGCCTGCCAAAAATATGGATCCCGTTTTATCCACGATTAAGGCTTCATCTGACATGATAGGGAGGTACGCACCCCCGGCTACACAACTACCCATAATGGCAGCAATCTGGATGATGCCCATGGAGGACATTTTAGCATTATTCCTGAACTGCCGTCCGAAATGCTCCTTATCAGGAAAAATCTCATCCTGCATGGGCAGGAAAACCCCGGCACTATCTACCAGATAGATCACCGGAATACGGTTTTCCATGGCAATCTCCTGGGCTCTTAGATTTTTTTTGGCCGTAATAGGAAACCAGGCCCCAGCTTTTACGGTGGCATCATTGGCCACTACCATGCAGGGCCTACCATGAATATAACCGATACCGGTAACTACTCCGGCAGATGGGCATCCGCCATACTCCTCATACATACCATCTCCGGCAAAAGCACCTACCTCAAGAAATTCGCTGTCTTTGTCAAGCAGATAGTCGATCCGCTCCCTGGCAGTAAGCTTGCCTTTAGCATGCAGGGCCTCAGCCTTTTTTTCACCACCACCCAAATGGACCCGTTTCAGATTTTCCTGGAGCCGGTATACCAGTTGCTTTAACTGGTCTTCATTTTTATTGAATTCGAGGTCTTTGCCCATTACTGAGATTAGGATGTTCTTGAAAAAAGAAAAATGCGTAAAAAAAAGATAACCTCAAAATGGTTATTACTCTTCCTCCCTTTTTGGTGCATTTTCAGCCTCTTTCCTACGCTCCCGCTCAATTCTTTTGGAATTACGGCCAAGGGGACTTAAAAATTGCTTGGGATGATTATTGAAATTATAAAGGAGCTCATCCAATAGAAACAGGGTCTCATTTAGGTTGACATAAAGAGAGTCCTCATTCATGAGTTTACCAAGGGTACCCTGGTTTCCCTGAAAGCTCTTAATAGCCTGATTAAGTGTTTCAAGGGTTTCGGTGGCTTTATCAAATGTAGCCTGTATCTCAAGGGCTTTTAACGAATCAGCTAGTGAGCTATAATCATCCATAAAGGGCACCATGCGATCAGAAGTGGTGGAAATGGTTGCCATCATGCTCCTGGAGCTGGCGGTGAGCGCATTGAGATTATTTCTCGTTTCTTTAACCAAAATCTGAATGTCCAGGGAGGTCTGCTCAAAATTGGTTAGCATGTCATTTACTTTTCCGCTGCTTCCGGATAGATTGTCAAGGATAGCATTGATCTTTTTGATGGTCACCTCCAGGCTATTGGCCACTGGCTGTGCACTCTCAGCCAATATATCGGTTAGTCCTTTATCCAGTTCAGAGAGCAGCGTGTCTCCAGGCTCCTTGGCCCTCACTACTACTCCGACTAAAAGATCTATAGATTTATTACCCAAAAAGTCGCCTTTTAAAAGAGCAACGGTAGAATCGCCAAGCATGACCGACCGGTCAATATCCATCTCCACGACGACCTTATCCTGGTCATCTGGTGCAAAGAAAATCCTACTCACCCGGCCAACAGCAAATCCTTTTATGCTTACAGGATTGGATACAGTAAGGCCCCCTACATTGTCATATACCGCATAATATTTTGAGGATTTGGAGAGGAAATCGATGCCTTTTAAGTAATTAAAGCCGAAGTACAAGGCGGCAATAGCAATTACCATGAACAGGCCTACCTTAAACTCTTTAGAAATTTTCAATTCAGTTCGATTTATAGGTTTGAGAACTAAGTCCTTCTATTTCATTTTTATATTCTCTAAAAGCTCTGAATACCCCTGAGGCAATATAATCCTGAACGGAAGGGTCATTCAACTCTTTTTCTTCCTTTGGATTGGTAAGATAACCAATTTCCACTAAAACACTAGGCATGGAGGTTTTCCATAAAACCAAAAAACCTGCCTGCTTGACTCCACGACTGTACCTGCCGGCCCTGGTACCAAACTGCTCTTCAATTTTTTGTGCGATTAAAAGGCTGCTCTCCAAAAAGGCACTTTGATACAACTGAAACAAGATCATTGACTCGGGGTCCCCCGGATCAAAGCCTTCATACCGCTCTTCATAGTTTTCTTCCAGAAGGACTACCGAGTTTTCTCTCTGGGCTACCGCCAGGTTGCCGGCCGTTTTATGGACCCCCATGACATAAGTCTCAGTACCATACACAGTCGACCGTGAAATAGCATTGGCATGAATGGAAATAAACAGATCTGCCTTATGGTCATTGGCGATTTTGGCGCGCTCATCGAGTTCGATAAATCGGTCATCCTTTCTGGTATAAATCACCTCCACATCAGGGTAGTGCTCGTTGATGTATGCGCCTACCTTGAGTGCTACCTTGAGCACCACGTCCTTTTCTTTGGAAAATTTACCACTGGTACCCGGATCTTTACCCCCATGACCGGCATCAATCACAACTTTTTTCAGCTTATATTTGACCGGAGGTTCCGTTGTGAAAGAAGTTAGCAAGGTTATTGCTAAGGAAAATGCCAGTATTGCAATAAATCTCACAATCTTAGGGTTGAATTCTATTGTTGCTATAACTTTACGCAAATTTGTAAATTTTTCTGTAAAACGGAAAAGTGAGTTAGATTATTTGGAGCGGGGAAATGAAGTTGTGACAAAGGCATTTTTTATATTATTAACATCATTTTTTGTTATTTCGGTTTTGGCTCAGGAACCCGAAAGGCCGCTCAGGGGTGCCGACCAGGAGCTCAAGCCCCCTGCACCTCTGGATACCATACCCGGAGATGCCAGAATCATTGCCCCCGATACTACAGACCTGCCATCTGCTGACACCGTAGCTCTGGATTCTGCTGCCCAAGAGCCGCCAAAAGGCGATATTGAGACTACTATCAAATATAGTGCCCGGGATTCCATCAACTTTAAAATGAACGGCCGAATCATCTATTTATATGGCGATGCTAAAATTGATTACGGAAATATTAAAATGGAGGCTGAAGAAATTGTAATTGATTACACTAACAGCACCATAAAGGCCTATGGAAAGGAAGATTCCCTTGGGCGATCTATTGGGGACCCCATATTCAAAGAAGGGGAGCAAACATATGAAACCAAGGACATGATCTATAATTTCAAAACTAAAAAGGCACGGATCACGAGGGTGGTGACCACCCAGGGGGATGGATTTCTGCATGGACAACGGGTGTATAAAAATGAAAAGGATGAAATGTTCAGCTATGATAATACCTATACCACCTGTAATCTGGAGCATCCGCATTTCCGGATTAGATCTACCCGAACAAAAGCTATTCCTAAGGATAAAATCATCTCAGGACCATTCAACCTTGAGTTGAATGATGTGCCTCTTCCCCTTGGCTTTCCATTTGCCCTGTTCCCCTCCAAACAGGAAAGCAGCTCCGGGATCATATTCCCCTCTTATGGCGATGAGCGGCTCAGAGGATTTTTTCTGAGGGGTGCAGGGTACTATTTTGACTTTAATGATTATATCAAAACCGCAGTGACGGGTGATATTTATTCTAAGGGTAGCTATGGGCTGAACCTGATGACCAATTACAAAAAACGGTATGCTTTTAATGGTAACTTCAGCTTCAATTTTACCAGTCTCAAAATATCGGAAAATATTGAAGATGATGCCAGATCCCAGGATTTTAGGATTAACTGGTCCCATTCACCCGAGTCAAAAGGCAACAGCCGGTTTTCTGCCACGGTGAATGCTGCAACCTCCAGCTTTAACCAAAATAACGTCATGGGCAATATTCAGGATCAGATCAATGCCAAGCTGAGCTCCACGGTTTCCTATTCCAAAACCTTTGCCGGAACGCCATTCAATATGGCACTTAATGGCAGGTTTAACCAGGACGTAAGAACACGGGAAGTAGACCTGCTCCTGCCTGAATTTAGTCTGAATATGCAAAACCTTTACCCATTTCGCGGAAAAACGAGTATCGAACCTATTGAAAAGATCACCATCCGGTACAGCGTGAATGGTACTCAGCGGCTTACCAATAATATTGGTCGTTTTGGAGATGCTACCATGGATAGTATTGCCCCCTTCAGCTTTGAAAATATGCCCATATTTTTGGACCAGGCCAGGCGGGGATTCAGGCATCAGATACCCTTGCAAACCTCCATGCGGGTGTTAAAGCATTTTACCATGACCACCTCGGCCAATTACCAGGAGCGGTGGTATTTTGAACAACTTAACTGGCGCTTTGACCCTGAAACGAATAGGGCCGTAAGTGATACCACCAGCGGGTTTCGCAGAGTTTATGACTACTCATTCAGTGCCGGACTCAATACCTGGATTTATGGTACCCAGTTTTTCAGGAAAGGAAAAATAGAGGCGATACGCCATGCCATTAATCCCTCACTTTCATTTTCTTATTCGCCTGATTTTTCAGACTCCAAATATGATTATTATGATCAGGTAGAAAATCCCAATACGGGCAATGTGGAATTTCGATCTAAATTCCAGGGTTTTGCCTTTGGCGCACCACCCCCCGGCAGGCAAGGCAATATTGGTCTTTCGGTTAATAACACCCTTGAGATGAAGGTCAGGAAGGAGACCGACAGTGCTACTGTCTCTGAAAAGGTCCCCATCCTCAATAACTTCGGATTCAGCACCAGTTATAATGTCGTGGCTGATTCATTTAAGCTGGGGAATATTACCTTCAGGGCCAATACTTCGGTATTTAAGAAAAAAGTCAACATCAACTTTAATGGTGCCATTGACCCATACACCTACATCCTTGACAGTACCAGCGTGAATGCTGCCGGTACAGAGACGTTCCATCAGCGCCGGGTGGATCAGTTTGCCTGGAACACAGGCAATGGACTGGGGAATTTGTCGAGAATTTCCCTGGCACTTTCGAGTAATTTTAACCCTAAAGCAAGGGATGGGGAGGATGAAACTCGAAACCGGATCATCCGATCTAATCTTACAGATGCGGAAAAAGATTTCCTACTGGCCAATCCACATACCTATGTTGATTTTACCATTCCATGGAGCTTGAGTGTAGGATACAATTTTTCCTATACCCAACAGGGATTCCGGGAGCCCAATATTACCCAGGCCCTTACCTTAAACGGGGATCTTTCCCTTTCTGAAAAATGGAAAGTACGGTTTGGATCTGGATATGATATTCAGAATCAACAATTTACCCAATCCAACCTGGGAATTTCCAGGGATTTGCATTGCTGGGAAATGAATTTTGACTGGGTTCCTTTCGGTCGGTTTACCAGCTATAATTTTACCATCAGGGTAAAATCTGCCATGCTTCAGGACTTAAAACTCAACCGTACCCGCAGCTTCTTCGACACAGCCTTTTAGGCTTCAGGATGAAAGCCATCCGGCTACTTCTTCCGGGGTGGGATTTTTTACATCATTGAGCTTCATCTTTTTACGCATGCCACAGACATCATTAAAAAGCTTATTAGGATTAGCTTCATGAATTTGTTTGATGGTCACAAGGCCTAATTCCCAAATGATTGGAATAAGCTCTTCGCGAATACCTAGTTTAAGATAATCCTCCCTACCGGCTACTTTGGGTTTGGATTCCGCTTTCATCTGAGGGAAAAAGATCACCTCCTGAATGGAGGGCTGATTGGTCATGATCATAGCGAGTCTGTCGATCCCTACCCCCAAACCGGCTGTGGGGGGCATGCCATATTCCAGAGCTCTTAAAAAATCCTCATCCAGAGTCATGGCCTCCTCATCGCCGCGTTTGCCAAGCTCCAGTTGCTCCTCAAACCGTTTCCGTTGATCGATTGGATCGTTCAACTCGGAGAAAGCATTGCAAATTTCTTTGCCATTGGCAATGGCCTCAAACCGCTCCACAAGTCCTTCCTTATCCCGATGCTTTTTTGCCAGTGGTGACATCTCCACCGGGTAATCAGTGATGAAAGTAGGTTGAATCAGTTGGGCTTCGCAGCACTCACCGAAGATTTCATCAATAAGTTTTCCTTTACCCATGGTTTCATCTATGGATACTTTGAGGTCTTTGGCAGTAGCTCTCAGGGCTATTTCATCCATAGAGGATATATCTACCCCTGTAAAATGCGCTATCGCTTCAAACATGGTGTACCGCTTCCATGGCCTTTTGAAATCGATGGTGTTTTCACCCACCTGCACCTTGGTAGTGCCATGGAGATCCAGAGCCACTTTTTCGATCATTTCTTCTACCAAATCCATCATCCAGTTATAGTCCTTATACGCTACATACAGCTCTACCTGGGTAAATTCCGGGTTATGAAATCTTGACATGCCCTCATTGCGGAAATCTTTAGCAAACTCATAGACCCCATCAAAACCCCCTACAATCAGCCTTTTTAGGTAAAGCTCATTGGCAATCCGCAGATACAGGGTCATGTCCAGTGTATTGTGGTGGGTCTTGAATGGCCTTGCCGCAGCACCGCCATACAGGGGTTGAAGCACCGGGGTTTCTACCTCGAGGTAGCCCCTGCCATTCAAATATTCCCGCATAGAATTGACCAGGCGGGTGCGCTTGATAAAAACTTCTTTGACTTTGGGATTTACCACCAAATCCACGTACCGTTGGCGGTATCGCTGCTCTGGATCAGTGAAGGCATCATAAGTCTTCTCCTGCCCGTCCTCCTCTTTGATAGATTTTACTATAGGCAGGGGTTTTAATGCTTTGCTCAGGAGGGTAAAATCTCTTACATGCACAGAAAGCTCTCCGGTCTGGGTAGTAAATACCTCCCCGGTCACACCAATGAAATCACCAATATCAAGAAGCTTTTTGAATACCGTGTTGTAAAGGGTCTTATCATCTTCAGGGCAGAGGTCATCCCTGCGGAAGTACACCTGGATGCGGCCCATGCTGTCTTGTATTTCGGCAAAGGAGGCCGATCCCATAATCCGCCGGGTCATGAGCCTGCCGGCCAGGGTTACAGTGCCTGACTGATCTCCCTTTTCCTTGTAAATGGCCTTAACTTCAGAAGTATTGTGAGTGACTGGGAATAAGGCCGAAGGGTACGGGTCAATCCCCAGAGCTTCGAGTTCTTCTTTGCTTTTCCTGCGTATGACTTCCTGTTCGCTAAGCATATTGTACTTTTTTAAGGGTGCAAAACTAGTTTAAAAAAAAGAGAATATGAATTCTGGGCACCCTTTAATAATTTCAGACCTGGCACCAAGTTTGGTAATTAGCGCAGTGCCTCCTGTTCCTCTGGTGTAAGGCCAATTTCCCGCTCAAGAAGGCTTACCGATGGTATTTTAGTCATGAGCAACACGGAGGCCAAAACTACCACCGTCAGGTTGTTCAGATTCCCATTGACCAGCACTATCACCCCCGAAAACATGCCGGCAAATTCCAGCATGACTACCCTGATGATGTGGGCAGTCATAAATCCCTTTACCTTGCCTTTGAGATCCGGACTTTTGGCAAGGAGATTTTTTATGGTGGTCTTAAATAAAAATGACCCCGCCAAAAAGCCTACTAATAGGAAAACAGGCGGTAGGTAAGAGAGAAATTCCATACCCACTTCAGTCTCTGGATGGCTTTCTGTCATAACAAAATAAATCACCAGAGCAAATACGATCGGTGCCATCATCATGGTCACATGAATGATCTGCATTACTTTAAGGTTATTTTTCAATTGGTGGTTTTGCATTGTTAGGAAAGTATAAGATATGTTTTAGTTAATAGCATTGTTTGTTAATTCCCAAAATATATTTCTCCACTACCCCGATACCAGGAGCGGTCTCTGCCCCTTTGAAGCCTGATATCATATCGTCCGATATATTCTCTTTTGCAAATTGGGTATACCCGGCCGATATAGGGGTGTAGGACCAATGCCATTTTTCCTCCTGATAGCCATAGGCCCGCGCCTCTGAAATGGGCGTATAGGGTTGGCAAAAACCATAGGTATGGGCATTTTTTAGCATCCAGGAATATAGTTTCAATCCTTCCCCATGGCTGAACCAATCATTGCTAAAGGAATTAATATCAATTTCAGTCCCCCAGTGATGTCTGGAAGTCCCCGGCATGCTGCTGTATTCTAAAATCTTTAAAGCTTTTTCCACGGGATCATTAATATCTGTTGCCAGATTGGTCCCATCAGAAAGTATAGTCTCACCGGTCCATTTATTTTCCCAAATCATTTTTTGATATTCAAAATTGCGGGTAGCAGAATGTATTCTGATCGTGATCCCATCTTTTAATGCCGCCTCGAACATTTTAAGAAATGCCTGATATGCTTCCTTCCTCAAATACATGCCCTCCCGATTGGCATATTTCGAAGGAATTTTAACAAAAAGCGTATCCGTGGCGGGTTCAAAATTTCCCATTACATAAGCCAGGGTCACCGAATCCATTTCAAAATTTTCAGTGGCTGTTTCAACAATAGGCTCATCTACTTGAGCATGCTGATCTTCCCTCGCGGCATTACAGGATACACAAAAAATTAAAATAAAGAGAAAGATTGATTTCCATTTTGACAATACCACCGAAGACATACAGTTCTAATTTTAATGAATCAGGAGGCTTAAAATTAGGGAATTTATTATGAAAAGGAATTTGCCTTTCCTGCTAAATCCAAAAACTCATTTGCCCCGCCGCCGCTTTAGTTCTTTGCGGATCAGGGCCAGCTCCCGGCTGCTTTGTCCACCCACGGAGGTATTTTCATCGGCTCGGCGAATCAGGTAAGGCATCACCGCCTTCACCGGACCATAGGGCACGTACTTGACTACATTATAACCGGCCTGAGCCAGGTTAAAGGAAATATTGTCACTCATCCCATAGAGCTGGGCAAACCACACCCCCGGATTATTGTTTTTCATGCTGTGCTTCTCCATCAGCAGGGTGAGGTAATAATTACTGTATTCGTTATGGCTGCCACACATCAGATGGATCCGCTGCTTGTTATCCATACAGTAAGCCAGGGCCTTATTAAAGCTCTCATCAGTGGCCTCTTTATTGGGACGGATGGGACTCGGGTAGTCCATGTCTTCAGCCCGGTCACGCTCTTTTTCCATGTATGCGCCCCGGACCAGCTTGGCTCCCAGATAGTAAGTGTCCATGGCTGCATAATGAAAGGCCCGCTTGAGGTTATCCAGCATGTCTGCCCGGTACATCTGGTAGGTATTGTACACAATGGCTTTCTTTTTATTAAACTCTTTCATCATGGCGTAAGCCATCCTATCGATAGGGTCCTGGATCCAGGATTCTTCGGCATCAATGAGCACCGGCACATCCGCTTCAAAACCCGCCCTGCATATCCGCTCCACCCGGGCTTCCACCTTACCAAATGCTGCCACCTCAGAATCAGTCAATGGGGTGCCAGCCTGTACTTTCTCGAGAAGCGGTGTGGAGGCTATTCCAGTCATTTTAAATACTGCAAAAGGGATAAGCTTGGATTTGGCTGCCTTGGCTATGGTATCCAGGATTTCCTGAGTAGTTTTTTCAAATCCCTCTTCCTCCGTAGCCCCCTCAACGGAATAATCCAGAATAGTACTTATGCCGTATGCCCCTAGGTTTTCTGTCGTTTTTTGACACTCCTCAATGGTTTCACCGCCACAAAAATGGGCGAAAACGGTATTTTTTATGATCCCTTTTACGGGCAGTCCGATTTTTAATGATAAATTTGCCGCTCCTGTGGCCAAAGCGTTCATCCAGGGCCTTTTTACAATGGAAAAAAGAAAGTTTGCCTTGCGCAGATCGCTATCTGTTTTTGCTGAAAAGGCAATTGAGGTATCCTCAAAACTGATGTTGGTACTGGTTTTCATATGGCAATGATTGCAAATATATAAATAATGCGTTGGGGTAATTCGGGTCTTTTTAAATAACTTTATTCCTTGGTTAAAGTTGACCTGAGGCGAAAATAATTTTTTTACTGTGGGTAAGATAGAGGAAATACGGGAAAATATAGATGGCATTGACGGGCAACTGCTAGACCTGCTGAACCAGCGGATGGAATGGGTGCGTGAAATTGGTAAGTTTAAGCAAGCCACCAAAGCCACTATATATAGACCTGAGCGCGAAAAAGCCATCATAGACCGTCTGTCATCTATGACGGAGGGGATCCTTGACAAAAAAGCCATAGAAGCCATATTTCTAGAGATTTTTGCCGTAAGCCGCAACGTGGAACTACCAGAAAAAATCGCCTATCTGGGCCCTGAGGGAAGCTTTTCACACCAGGCAGCAGAGATCAGGTTTGGGGCCATGAGTCAGTATTTCCCCCTTAAAAATATTGCTGCAGTATTCGACTCGGTCGTGACCGGGAGGTGCAGGTTTGGGGTAGTGCCCCTTGAAAATAATCAGGAAGGCATCGTATTGGAAACCATCAACAGGCTGGTAAAAGATGCGGTGATGATCGTAGCAGAGATACCAGTACCGGTTCACTTTTGTTTTGCCAGCACCTCTGAACAAATCAAGTCAATCACCAAGATTTACTCCAAAGACATCGCCTTCAGACAATGCAAAGATTTTATTGCCAACCATTTCGATGAAGATGAGGTAAAGCTTGTGCCTGTAACCTCAACTTCTCGCGCAGCCAACCTGGCATTGGAAGAGCCTGGTTCAGCAGCATTATGTTCCCCTGTAGCTGCAAGGATGTATAACCTACCTGTGCTTTTTGAAAATGTAGAAGACTCTGTGGATAATATCACCCGCTTTCTCATTATCAGCAAGGAGTTTATCAATCAGAAAAGCGGTCAGGACAAAACTACCATAGTGGCCCGGCTCGGCGATGAGCCAGGTTGTTTGGCAAAATTTTTAAGAGAGTTTCATATTTCGGGCATCAACCTGACTAAAATAGAAAGCTATCCGGCCAGAAACGGTCAGACCTTTAAATACTGGTTTTTCCTGGAGTTTGAAGGCCATGCTGATGATGCGCCAGTTAAAAAAATATTAAATTCCCACGAAAACGATATCAAATGGCTGGGAAGTTATGTTAAGTTATGTTAAAGCAGTAAATAATTTTTTGATATGTCGATAATAGAAAAGAAACACCTGATCGTAGCCGGGCCCTGTAGTGCAGAGACGGAGGAGCAACTCATGGAGGCCTCATTGGGCCTTAAAGAAGCAGGGGTAGATATGCTCAGAGCAGGAGTATGGAAGCCCAGAACCAGACCTAATTCCTTTGAAGGGATCGGAGCGCCCGCCCTGGAATGGATCAAAAACGTAAAAAAGGCCACCGGCCTGCCCTTTACCATCGAAGTAGCCACACCCCAGCATGTGGAACTGGCTTTGGATGCCGGCATAGATGTGTTGTGGATTGGAGCCCGAACAACTGTGAACCCTTTTAATGTTCAGGATATAGCTGATGCGCTCAGAGGGGTGGACATCCCTGTAATGATCAAAAATCCAATAAATCCAGACCTTTCGCTTTGGATTGGTGCCATAGAAAGAATTGCCGGGGCCGGAATTAAGCAGATCGCTGCCATCCACAGAGGGTTTTCGACATTTCAGCCTACCCAATACCGCAACCTGCCCATGTGGCGGATTCCCATCGAACTGAAAAGTAAGATGCCAGAACTTCCATTGATATGCGACCCCAGTCACATTTCCGGCAAAAGAGATATGGTGTTTGAAGTGGCTCAAAAAGCCCTTGACCTGGATTATGATGGGTTGATGATCGAGGTGCACCCCGACCCCGACCATGCCTGGAGTGATCCCAAACAACAAATGACCCCGGCACGGTTTGGGGCGGAGCTGTCACAACTCCGGTTTAGAAAATCGAGCCCGGGAGATCAGGTTTTCATCGACCAGTTGGAGGAACTCAGGGAAAAAATTGATTATCTGGACAGGGAAATTATTGAAGCCCTGGGCGCCAGAATGAAAATGTCAGAGCTCATTGGTTTATACAAAAAGGACAATAACGTTGCCGCATTCCAACTACAGCGGTGGCAGGAGATTCTTAAAACCCGGCCTGATTGGGGAGAAAAGGAATCCCTCACACAGGCCTTTGTGGAAGAAATTTATAAAATCATCCACAACGAATCCGTGAAGGTGCAGACCGAAATAATGAAAAAACAGCCATCCAAAACCTGAGTGAGCCTGCCAGACCATATCATTTTTGCCCCTGATCCGGGTGGGTGGATCACTGATAATAAAGCATTGACCAGCTACTCATCCGTGGCAGTTTTGGTCGATGAAAATACCCACAAGGCCTGTTATCCACTAATTCAAAACAGCCTCCCGGAGCACCATTTAATTTTCATTAGGAGTGGGGAGGAAAATAAGAACCTGGAAACCTGTCAGAAGATTTGGGGCGCGATGACCGAAGCCCAACTTGACCGGAGTGCTCTCCTGATTAATCTTGGTGGAGGTGTGATTTGCGATATGGGTGGATTTTGCGCTGCCACTTACAAAAGAGGCATCAATTTCATCAATTTTCCTACTTCGCTACTGGCTCAGGTTGATGCCAGCGTGGGCGGCAAACTAGGTGTAGATTTTGGCGCATTGAAGAACCATATTGGGATGTTTAAAGAACCGGAAAAGGTGGTCATCTCAAGTGTATTTTTAAAAACCTTACCAGAAATAGAGTTACTCTCAGGCTATGCCGAAATGCTGAAGCATGCACTAATAGCTGATGCCGGGGAATGGGATAAATTATCCACCAGGGAGCTGGTCAAAATCCCGGCTCTTGAGGAAATAAAACACTCTGTAGAGATTAAGCATAAAATCGTAGTACAGGATCCTGCGGAAAAAGGAGTAAGAAAATTACTCAATTTTGGACATACAATCGGTCATGCCATAGAAGGCACATTGCTGCGTGACAGCAACAGAAAAATAACCCACGGGGCGGCCGTGGCCTGGGGCATGGTAGCTGAATCAAAATTGGCCATGGGCCTCTCAGGATTGAAAGAAGGAGACTTTAAAAGTATTTCTGCTTGTGTGGAGCGCTTATATGCTAAACCTGATCTGCGGGAAGCGGACTGGCCTGTTTTTGAAAGTCTGATCCTTCAGGATAAGAAAAATAAGGACAAAGCGGTCCTGGCCACTCTGATCAGAGAAGCAGGTATTGGCGTGTATGATATTCGGGTTGAGCCCCGAAAAGCGTGGGAAGCTTGTTTATGGTCGTTAAATCAAACATAGTTGTGTTCTGAGTCGTCCATTCTTCTGGCCTTACTGACAAAATTCCTGAAAAACTCATTAGTTTTTTTTCCAATGACTTCACGGGTATCTTTGCCCTTTTTAGTGGCGGTCAGAAAAGCGAGGGCGGCTCCTGCTGCAACTCCCAAAGCTAATGCTACATGTTTACTTTTCATTTTCTTGTAATTTTTAAAATACTACTGCATAAATTATACCAATCTAACGTCAAATGTTGACGTCAGTTTGTATTTACACCTTATTTATTTTCAAGACCTGTTAACTTTGCTCTATGACCCGAATTATTGTAAAAAAATTCCATCGACTTACCGAAGTATCAGTCAGCTTACCGGCCTCCAAGAGTGTGAGCAACAGGGTCTTAATATTAGACGCACTCTCTGGCCGTAGGTCACAACTTGAGAATATTTCAGAGGCGCGGGATACAAGACTCATGCAATCCCTCCTTAGCGATCCCGGGCCCATTGCTGATGCGCAAGATGCAGGTACCACCATGCGTTTTCTAACTTCATATTTTGCAGTAACAAATCAGAGAAAGGTCCTTACAGGGACCGAAAGAATGCAGGAGCGGCCCATAGGTTCACTGGTATCAGCCTTAACCAACCTGGGAGCCGACATTACATATGAAAAAAAAGAAGGGTATCCCCCCCTTAAGATCAACAGGTTTTCCAGGCAGATAACTAATGAGGTTACGGTGCCTGGTCATATCAGCAGCCAGTTTATCTCATCATTATTACTTTGTGCCCCATCCCTGCCACAGGGCCTTAAGATCCATATTGATGGTGTGCTTGGCAGCAAGCCTTACGTCGACCTTACCCTGAGCCTTATGGCTTTGTTTGGGATTTCCCATACCTGGGAAGGGAATAGCATCTTGGTTCCACCTCAGGTACTGGAGCCGGTCCAATACAAAATTGAGCCCGACTGGTCTGCCGCAAGCTATTGGCTGGCTTTGGCAGCACTGGCACCCCAAAGCACCATCAGGTTAAATGACCTGAATCCTGATCAGCTCCAGGGCGACAAGGCCATTATCGAGATTATGAAATATGCAGGAGTATCAGTTTCATTCGACCAGCGGGGTGCTACCTTGTCAAAGGGCGAAAAAACCAAATCGCTGAACTGGGACTTTACCCATTGCCCGGACCTGGCCCAGACGGTAGCAGTAGTATTTTCCGCAAAAAATATCCCCTGCACCATGACTGGCCTGGAAAGTCTCAGGATAAAAGAGACCGACCGAATAAAGGCCCTTGATCAGGAGCTGAAGAAATTTGGTGGGGGTTTGAAAGACACCAATAATGGGGTATGGGAGGTATTGCCTTGCACAGATTTTCCTGAAAAAGTGGTAATCAATACCTATGATGATCACCGGATGGCCATGGCATTTGCCCCGCTGGCAGTATTTTCTACACTGGAAATAGAGGACCAAACCGTAGTTCGAAAATCCTATCCTCGGTACTGGGATGACCTAAAGTCCGCAGGAGTAGAAATTAAGCCCGCATGAATTCTTTCGGGTTTTTTAAATTATTTTTAAGGTTTATCACCAGCTTTTTCCTGCTCAGTTTACTGTACTATATTCTGGTTAAAACTCTCTATCCTGATACCCATACTATTTTTTCTCAAGCAGTAGTCTTTGGGCTATTGATGGCACTGGGCTACACCTTCCTTCCAATGAACTTTAGCGTATGGCAGGAAACCTGGTTATACCCTGTGTCGCACCTTACACCTCAGGTAAAGAAATGGTTTTCAGAGGAAGGTGTACCTATGGCAGTGAAGGAAATAATCCCAATGGAAAACTGGAAAATAGAATCTGAAAAAAAGCGTCTCAATAAAATAACCATTGCCTGCAAGCTGAGCCAATACTGGTACACAAGGGCAAAATTCATTCTGGAACTAACCGCAGACGATACCCTGGAGGCGACCATCAAAATCTCGGGTCTGGTAAAGCTCGACGATCTTGGTAGCGAGCATATGCAAAAACAAGGACGAAAGCTGAAACAAATCTTCGAGAACAATTACCTTAAGGAGTCATTTCTTTATTTGTATCAATAGTACGTTACAGACCTCCCTCCATTACATCTGATTAATCCGGTCAATAATTTTTTCGACTTTTTTGCCAGATCCTAAAAGTCACATAGATACTTCCAAAAATTTTCTCTATGAATAAGGTTGTTTTCAATAGGATTGTAAGCTTTCAAAAAGGATTGTGGAAAATTAGGTTTAGCACTAGGATTCCATTTAATTTCGTAGGTTTTGAAAGTCCCATCAGATTCTACCAAATAATCAATTTCTGCTTTATCTTTACTTCGCCAGAAGTAGCTATTTCCAAAAAACATTTTATAGGCATGCCGTTTTTTGAATTCACTAACCATGAAATTTTCCCACAATTGGCCCACATCGTTCCTTTGTATTAATGGTGCATAGTTATTAATGATCGTATTTCGGATTCCATTATCATAAAAATAAATTTTCCGACTGGAATTTATTTCATTTCTCAAATTCCGTGATAAGGGATTTAGCCTAAAAATGACGAAAACTTTTTCGAGGAGGTCAATATAATTGCTCACGGTGTTTTTATCTGCTCCAACAGTTTGCGCCAGTTCATTGTAAGAAACTTCATTTCCTACTTGCCAAGCCAAAGCTTGTAAAATTTTCAGGAGCAATTCTGGCTTCCTAATTCCTGCTAACTCCAATATATCTTTGTATAAATAGCTTCCGGCTAGGTTGGAAAGGACCTCCCTTGAATGATTTGGGTTATTGATTACTTCCGGGTAGGTGCCTGTAATTAAGTAATTTTCAATATTGGTTAATGCTTCATTTAAGGATAATTCATTGACTAATTCCTGGAAAGAAATTGGGTATAACCTAAACTCCCATTTTCGACCAGTCATAGGTTCATTAATTATACTAGATAATTCTAAAGCAGAGGATCCCGAAATAAATAACTGAATGTCTTGATTTAGATCAATGATCATTTTAGCAATAAGTCCAATGTTATTGATCCTTTGGGCTTCATCTATTACTATTACCTTTTGGCCACTTGTCATGGCCTTAATTCCTGCTAAATCTAATTTAGACCATAGTAGCTGAATTGTAGGGTCGTCACCATTGACATATAAATACTTTGGGTCTAACTGACCAGCAATCTTTTTTACCAATGTGGTTTTCCCAACCTGGCGTGGACCCAGAAGCACTATGGCCTTTTTATAATCAACTTTATCAATTAACCTTTCCTCTATTACCCTATTTATCATAAAAAGACATTTTTGTTTGGGTAAATATACGATATTTGGTGATCGTATTCACCAAATATCGCGTTATTCAGTGATTATATTCACTAAATATCGCCTATGTATCTGCTATCTAAACTAAATTATTTCCCTGATAGCCACTTTATTTCCATTAAAATGACCGGAGTCCCCCTTCCCCAGCCCGGTTATGGCCTGTACCAATGGCGCATCGGCTGATACAAGTTGATAATCTATTCCATGGTAACTGACCTTGCCAAAGGCAACACTTACCCAAATCATCCCCATATCCAGTTTGACAAGAGCACCCGGTACAACCCGTTCATTGGTTTCAATTTTTAAGGTCCTAATTTGGGATTCCAGCCGTATCAATCTATGGAGTTGATTTTCCAGAACGCCACGAGACTGGTTGAGGAGCTCACGCTCGGTTTCATATTTATCCCCTGCCGAACTTTTGGTGGCATTATGATTAGCCTCCTGCAGAGCATCCAATTGGACTTCTAATCCTTTAATCTCTAGCGCAATTAATTCAAGAGATTGCTTTGCGAGTCCTTGCTTTATTTCCGGTGATAATTCACACATGGGGAGTTTTTATGGCCTGCTAAAATCGAAGGTAGGACTAATTTAATGGTGTGCCTTTATTTCTTAATCAAGGCCTTTACCTGATCCTCACTCAGACTGCAATTGATCCATTCCCCATCAAGATGGGCATCATAGTATTTTTTGTAAAAATTAATGGCGGGCTCGTTCCAATCAAGGACTTGCCACACCATTCCGTGACACCCGGGCTCAGCAGCTTTTTTCAGACACATTTCGAAAAGATCCTTACCGATGCCCTCCCCCCTTCGGGATTCTGTGACCACAATATCTTCCAGGTAAAGGCGCTTGCCTTTCCAGGTGGAATACCGGTAATAGTACAAGGCAATCCCAACGATACCAGCATTTTCATCGTCGGCTACATACAGGCCGTAAGCTGGGTCTGGGCCAAAACCGTCTGCCTCCATCATGGCTACCGTATTGGTCACCTCATCAGGAGCTTTTTCATATTCGGCAAGCTCCCTGATGAGGTCCAATGTCCTTGGCAGATCTTCTTTTGTGCCTTTTCTTATTACAACCATTTTTATTTAAGCAAAGGGGGCTGATACCCCATATTATACCAAACAAAGGCATATTTATCAGCCTCCTGCTCTATAGTTTTGGATATGGGAGTGCCTGCACCATGGCCGGCATCGGTCTCAATTCTGATGATCACTGGCGTTTCCCCTTCATGGCTTTCTTGAAGTTTTGCTGCAAATTTAAAGGAATGCGCAGGGACCACCCGGTCGTCATGGTCAGCCGTAGTAATCATGGTAGCCGGATAGTCCGTTCCTGGTTTTAGAGCATGTACGGGGGAATATTGGTGCAAATACTCGAACATTTCCTGGGACTCCTCAGAAGTGCCATAGTCATAGGCCCAGCCTGCACCGGCAGTAAAAGTATGGTATCTGAGCATATCCAGCACGCCAACTGCGGGCAGGGCTACTCTTGCCAGATCAGGACGCTGCGTCATGGTAGCGCCAACCAGCAAGCCCCCATTAGAGCCTCCCGCAATGGCTAGATAGTCCGGACTGGTGTAATCATTTTCAATCAAGTACTCAGCAGCAGCAATAAAATCATCAAATACATTCTGCTTTTTCATTTTGGTGCCTGCAATATGCCACTCTTTACCATACTCCCCACCACCCCGCAGGTTCGGCTGCGCATAGATGCCCCCATTTTCAAGCCATACGATTCTTGAAGTACTGAAACTTGGGGTAAGGCTCACATTAAAACCGCCGTAGGCATACAGGTATGTGGGAGTCTTTCCATTCTTTTTCAAACCTTTTTTATGGGTGATAAACATCGGCACTTTGGTGCCGTCTTTGCTGGTATAGAACACCTGCTCAGTCACATAGTCCTCGGGATTAAATTGTACTTGTGGCTGCTTGTAAAGCTCCGATTTTCCGGATGGAATATCATATTTATATATGGTGCCCGGAGTAGTAAAGGAGGTGAATCCATAGTACAGGAAGTCTTCCTCTTCCCTGCCACCGAAGCCTCCTACTGATCCAATCCCGGGCAGCTCCACATCACGGACCAACTCCCCATTTATATCATATTGCTTCACCTGCGTATGGGCATCCACCAGGTAACTGGCAAATATATTGCCCCCTGCGGTGCTTGCGCTAAGTACCTGTTCCTGTTCAGGAATTAGGTCTTTCCAATTATCGGGTCCCGGATTAGAAAAATCCACCTCAACCACCCGGTTATTGGGGGCATCCTTGTCGGTAAATATAATGAGTCGTGAACCTTCAGAATGCATTACATAGTGGCGGTTATCAAAATTGTCCACAATGGGCACAATCGGGCTTGCCGGTACAGTCAGATCTTTTATGTAAAGCTCATTACCATAGGTACTCACTGAGGCTGAGATCACCAGGTATTTTTGATCTTCCGTCAGGTAGGCACCGATATACCGGCGTGGGGTTGCATCCCCTCCGAAGATCAGGACATCTTCTGATTGGGAGGTGCCCAGCTTGTGATAAAATACTTTATGCATATCGGTTTTGGCTGATAGCTCACTGCCCTTAGGTTTGTCGTAGCTGCTATAGTAAAAACCTTCATTCCCATACCAGGAGATTCCGCTGAATTTGATATCTCTGAGGGTATCTCCGATCTGGGTTTTGGATTCGGCATCCCAAATGATGCCTTTTCGCCAGTCCGATCCCCCTTCAGAAATCATGTAAGCCACCATGGAACCGTCCTTGGTGAAACTGGAACCCGCCAGAGATATGGTACCATCTTCTTTGAATTTATTAGGATCCAGGAATACTTCCTCATCACCTTCCTCCCCTTTTTTCCGGTACCATACACTTTGGTTTTGGAGGCCGTCATTTCTGGAATAATATAGATAATCACCATATTTTGTTGGGGCGCCTTCTCTTTCATAATTGAACACTTCGCTGAGCCGCTCCTTTAGCGCATCCCGGTAGGGCAACTGATGGAGATACCCAAATGACACCTCATTCTGAGCCTTTACCCATGCCATAGTCGCTTCCGACCGGTCATCCTCTAGCCAGCGATAAGGATCTGGTATTTCAAAATTGAAGTAAATATCAACCGTATCAACCTTAGCCGTTTCGGGATATTTCAAATCTTTATTGAGGCTTTTGTCGGCCTCATGTTCCGTGCCACAAGCCACAGCCAGAATGGCTAGAATGCTAATCCATAGTTGTCTCATAATTCTTTAGTTTAAAATTGAAGCTTAAAGTAGGAAAAACCATCCATCAACCCAAAATAAATATGTTGGACGGTACTTCAGGAAATAACTTCAAACCCCGCATAAGGCACCAGTACCTTAGGAATTCGGATACCTTCAGGGCTTTGATTATTTTCCAATATCGCTGCTACGATTCTGGGCAGGGCCAGGGCACTGCCATTCAGGGTGTGGAGCAAGGCTGTTTTTTTAGCCTCAGGACGGTGCCTTAATTTAAGCCTGTTGGCCTGGTAGGTTTCAAAATTACTTACTGAACTCACCTCCAGCCAGCGCTGCTGGGCTGCAGAATAGACCTCCATATCATAGGTGAGTGCTGAGGTGAAGCCCATATCCCCGCCACAGAGCCGTAACACGCGGTAGGGCAGCTGCAGGGCTTCCAATAATCCGGAGACGTGGTTGGCCATTTCCTCCAGTATTTGATAAGATTTGTCCGGATGGGCGATCTGCACGATCTCCACTTTATCAAACTGGTGCAGGCGGTTAAGGCCACGGACATGCGCTCCCCAGCTTCCGGCTTCTCTTCTAAAACATGGCGTGTAGCCAACATGCATTACCGGTAATTGATCATCCTCCAATATCATATCGCGGTACATATTGGTAATAGGCACTTCGGCAGTGGGGATCACATACAGGTTGTCCTCAGGCATGTGGTACATTTGGCCATCTTTATCGGGGAGTTGTCCTGTGCCATAACCGGAGGCTTCATTGACCAGGATGGGGGGCTGCACTTCTACATACCCGGCTTCTACGGCTCTATCGAGAAAAAAATTGATCATGGCTCTTTGGAGCCGGGCCCCCTTGCCCTTATACACCGGGAATCCCGCCCCGGAGATCTTACTGCCAAGATCAAAATCGATAATATCGTATTTCTTTATGAGGTCCCAATGCGGAAGTACATCACCCTCCAGTGGCCGTGCGTCACCATTTTGCCTCAGGGTTTCATTATCCTCAGCGTCTCTTCCAGCTTTTACTGACTCGTGGGGGACATTGGGTATTTTATAGAGGAGGTCCTGCAGGGCGGTGGCAGCGGCAGTGCTTTTATCATTAAAGTTTTTGGCTTCTTCTTTGAGCTGCCCGGTTTTAGATTTAATACTTTCGGCCTCATCTTTTTTGCCCACCTGCATCAAAGCCCCGATTTGTTTGGAAAGGTTGTTAGACTCTGCTTGCACCTGATCAAATTTCAGCTGAAAATTTCTCCTTTCCTGATCCAGGTTTATCGCTTCTTCAATGAGGTTTTCGGCATTGGCAAAATGGCGCTTTTTCAGCCCCAGAATTACTGCTTCTTTATTTTCTCTTATATTTTGAATCTCCAGCATGGAATATTTTTCTTTTAAGTGCTCAAAATTAAGGCAATTTTGCTCATATCTGAACTTTTTATGGCCCTGATTGATTATTTACCTGAATAAATTTGGCAATTGTTTGACATTGGCATATAATTGCATCGTCTTTCAGCAGAAAACTCCAGAAAGTCGATTCTTTTTTATCAGTATCAATTTCACGTAATACTTGAAATACCGCCTTAACTGGCTTAATATCGAATAAATAGATATTTATATTAACCTAATTAATACAATCCCTTTCTAATCATCACTATTAAAATTTTATGTACAAAATTGAAGACCTCAATGTCATGCTTCTTTCAGAGTTGAAAGAAATAGCAGAGGAGTTAAATGTAAACAATTACAAAAAGTATAATAAGCAGGAATTGGTCTACAAGATTCTTGACCAGCAAGCACTAACTCCTGAAGAAGAGCTCCCTGAGAAAAAGAAATCCTCACAGGATTCTGACTCAGAGCCAAGGCGTAAAGCCAAGCCTCCAAGGGCTAAAAGGGAAAATGTGGCTGAAAAACCTTCAGGCCGTAAACCCAAAAAGCAAAAAGATGATGAAGGCGGTGATTCTGCAGATGATCTTCTCGATTCATTTGATCTGGAATTGGCAGATTCAAAAAAATCACCAGAGCGCGAAAGTCGTGGTAAATCTAAAGAGCCCATGGAAGACCGGGGCAATGTGCGTGACCGTGAGGACCGTGGCAATACCCGCGACTCAAGAGACGACCGCGGCAATAAAAGAGATGATCGCGGCAACAGGGACGATCGTGGCAACAACGGTAATGGTGCTGAAGATGACGATAGCCGCAATAAGAGAGATGGGTTTCCCAGAAAGAAAAAAGAAAGCAAAATACAGGAGTTTGATGGGCTTATTGATAATGAAGGGGTACTGGAGATCATGCAAGATGGGTATGGATTCCTGAGGTCTTCCGATTACAATTACCTCGCCAGCCCCGATGATATATATGTGTCACCTTCTCAGATCAAATTATTTGGGCTCAAAACCGGTGATACTATAAAAGGTCAGATAAGACCACCAAAAGAAGGTGAAAAATATTTCGCCCTGCTAAGAGTAGAAAGTGTCAATGGTAAAACCTCTGAGGAGATTCGTGACAGGGTTTCTTTTGAATATCTCACACCACTTTTCCCTGAGGAAAAGATCAATCTTAGTACCACACCTGATAACTATTCCACCCGCATACTGGACCTCTTTGCACCAATTGGCAAAGGCCAACGTGGTATGATCGTAGCCCAGCCCAAGACTGGTAAAACCGTATTGCTCAAGCAAGTGGCCAATGCCATTGCTGAAAACCACCCTGAATGCTACCTCATCATTTTGCTGATCGATGAGCGCCCTGAGGAGGTTACCGATATGGCCAGAAGCGTAAAAGCTGAGGTGGTAGCGTCAACCTTTGATGAGCAGGCTGAAAGACATGTGAAAGTAGCCAGTATCGTATTGGAAAAGGCCAAAAGAATGGTAGAGTGCGGGCATGATGTAGTGATCCTTCTGGATTCAATCACCAGATTGGCCAGGGCCTACAACACCGTGGTACCTTCTTCAGGAAAAATACTTTCAGGTGGTGTGGATGCCAATGCGCTTCACAAGCCTAAGCGTTTTTTCGGAGCAGCCCGTAATGTAGAAAATGGCGGTTCTCTTACAATCATTGCCACGGCACTGATCGAAACAGGCTCAAAAATGGACGAGGTGATCTTTGAAGAATTTAAAGGCACCGGCAATATGGAGCTTCAGCTTGACAGGAAACTTTCCAACAAAAGAGTTTACCCTGCTATTGATGTACCGGCTTCCGGTACCCGCAGAGAGGATCTCCTACTGACCGACGAAGAACTACAGCGTGTGTGGATCCTGCGTAAGTTTATGGCTGATATGAACTCCAACGAGGCCATGGAATTCCTGCTTCAGAAGATGAAGGGCACCAGAAATAATGAAGAGTTTTTGATCTCGATGAACGGATAATTTCCATTAATTGAGTGCTAAATATTGAGGCTGCTTCTTTTGGGGCAGCCTTTTTTTTACTTGGTATTGGGCTTTAATTTAAAAGTTTCTACCCTGAGAGACAGCTTCAAAGGCCTGCATACCCACAAGGCCCCGGAACATCCGCGCTGGACGTGGACACCCAGCCGCACCTGTCAAACCATGTTTTTATTGAGTTTGCCTTACAAAAAACCCAACCAATTTGGAGGTCAAAGTTAAAGTCAAGGTTTGTGTTAGTGTTAGTGTTAAATGTCTTCGTTAAAGGCACGGATGAGCTACACACATTCATACGCACAACATCCGCGCCAGGTAGAATTCCTTTGAGGCAGTCTTTTTTTATTATTAATTCTCAAAAAATTTTGCAGGATAACTTCGAATTACCGTATTTCGATTTTCGATGAGCACGCCTAGGTACACATCTCTGATTACAACCACCCCCACATTTGGGCGCATGACTGCTATCATCGCCATTATTACGGGGTAAACCCCGTTCTTCTACCATATAGCCATTTACCTGAATTCCATTATTTTATCTGGAATTTACAGATCCTATTGTCAATCCAATTTCCTAATAATGAAGATTTTAAAATTCGGAGGTTCCTCCATTCAAGATCCTGAGCATATCCTTAGGATGGTTTCCATCATCAAACCTGCAATCATGCAAGGTCCAGTTGGGCTGGTATTTTCTGCTTTTGGAGGGGTTACTGATACGCTCATCACCATCAGCGATATTGCCTTTAAGGGTGATCCACATTTCGTCAAAACCCTTGAAAAACTCGAAAAAAGACATATAGACATTATAAAAGGGCTGCTTAAAGCCAATAAACAAGGGGCTGTACTGACCAAAGTCAAGCTCCTTTTCAATCAACTGGAAGATGTGCTCAACGGGGTATACCTGGTACGGGAAAAAACCTACCGCACCATGGATTACATCCTTAGCTTTGGTGAGCGGCTTTCGAACCTGATCCTCGCAGAGGTGCTGGATTCCAGGGGTATCCCTGCTGTTTACGTTGATGCCCGGGAGCTCATTCTAACCGATGATACCTTTAGCCAGGCAAGGGTAGACTTCCCCAAAACAGACCGAAAGATCAGGGCTTATTTTAAAGAACTCGACAACAGGAAAGAACTCGACAGCAGGGTACCTGTAATCACCGGCTTTATTGCAGCTTCTGATTCGGGGTATACCACCACCCTGGGCAGAAGTGGCTCTGATTATACCGCCTCTATCATTGCAGGAGCGATTAAAGCCGAATCCCTTGAAATTTGGACTGATGTAGATGGGGTAATGACCGCCGATCCCAGAAGAGTACGCCGGGCCTTTAAAGTACCATCAATGAGCTATGCAGAAGCTATGGAGCTCTCACACTTCGGGGCAAAGGTGGTTTTCCCAGCCACTATGCGGCCGGCAATGGAAAAAAAGATTCCGATTTACATTAAAAATACGCTGAATCCCGAGAATCCCGGAACCCTGATCACTTCCAAATCCCTCAATGGGAGGCTGATCAAAGGGATTTCATCTCTTGACAATATTAGCTTGCTCAGCATACAGGGAGCTGGGATGGTAGGGGTGGTTGGGGTCGCCATGCGGCTCTTTACAGCTCTTGCCAGGGAGCGCATCAACATCATCCTCATCAGCCAGGCTTCATCCGAACATTCCATATGTATTGCAGTGGAATCAGGGGATGCCTTGCGGGCCAAAAAGATGGTGGAGGAAGAATTTCGCTACGAAATCAAATCCGGAGAGATGGAAAAGGCGCGTATTGAAAATGAACTGGCCGTTGTAGCCATTGTGGGAGATCGGATGCAGGACACCCCAGGTACCAGCGGCCGTATGTTTGGTGCACTGGGCAGAAATGGGATTAATGTAGTGGCAATTGCCCAGGGGTCATCAGAGCGTAATATTTCAGTCGTGGTACAAAAAGCCGATGTCAGCAAAGCGCTAAATGCCTTGCATGAGTCCTTCTTTCTCTCGGATAAAAAGGTGCTGCATCTGTTTATGGCAGGTACCGGACTTATTGGAAAAGCACTGCTCAAAATGATTCGAAAACAATTTGAGGCTTTGGCACGTGAAAACCTGCTTGAAATACACCTGGTGGGCATCTCTAATAGTCGCAAAATGCTCTTTGATGAAGACCGGATCAACCCCTCCAAAGCCATTGATCGCCTTATGGATTCTGGTGAGACCATGGATATGAAGGCATTTTTTAGCAAAATGATCAGCATGAATCTTTCCAGCAGTATTTTTGTCGATTGCACGGCATCGGAAGCGATCACCAGGCACTATCAGGAGACTCTGGAGGCCAATATATCCATTGTAACTCCTAACAAAAAAGCCAATAGCGGACCCTATAAAAACTACGAGGCTTTGAGAAGGACCGCGTTTAGAAAGGGCTCAAGGTTTTTTTACGAAACTAATGTTGGCGCAGGGCTCCCGGTGATCTCCACATTGGAAGACCTGATGCTGAGTGGCGATAAGGTCATTCGGCTGGAAGCAGTGCTAAGCGGCACCTTAAACTTTATATTCAGCAGCTTCAAAGCCGGGAAAAATTTTAGCGAGGTAGTCCGTGAGGCCCGTGAAAAAGGATATACAGAGCCAGACCCCAGAGACGACCTCAACGGCATGGACGTGGCACGAAAAATACTGATCCTGGCGAGGGAGACCGGCTGGAGACTGGAAATTAAGGACGTAGCCATAGAAAACCTGGTACCAAAAGATTGCCGGGGTGAAATGGGCATTGATGACTTTTTTTCCAACCTTTCCAGACATGATGCAGCATTCGAAACTAAACGACTGGAAGCAGAAAAATCAGGAAAGAAACTCCGTTATTCTGCTGTTTTCGAAAATGGAAAAGCTGTGGTAGGTTTAAAGGCTATTGGGGATGACCATCCATTTTTTAATTTAAATGGCAGTGACAACATCCTCATGATCACTACCCAGCGGTACCTGGACTTGCCAATGGTAATCAGGGGTCCCGGAGCTGGTGCCGAGGTGACGGCAGCAGGGGTGTTTGCTGATATCATCAGGATCAGGAATTATGCCAGACATGAGACCTATGAAAGCTATATTTAAATCCGTCACAGCCTTTGCCCCGGCTACTATTGCCAATGTTTCCTGTGGCTTCGATGTGCTGGGCCTTGCAGTAGATAGCCCAGGAGATCGGGTGTCGGTAACCCTGGGTGTTAAGCCGGGCCTCCGCATTGCCAAAATTACCGGGGATGAAGGCCGCTTGCCAATAGACCCTGATAAAAATACGGCTACCGTTGCAGTGAAGGGCTTTTTGGCCCATTTGGGCATTAGTGTAGGCCTTGATTTTACCATTGAAAAAGGACTGCCTTTGGGAAGCGGTATGGGGTCAAGTGCCGCAAGTGCTGCCGCTGCGTTGGTGGCTGTTAATCATCTCCTGGGCAGCCCCCTTGACAGAAAGGCGCTCGTTCCATTTGCCCTGCAAGCCGAGGCCATGGCCTGTGGCGCTGCCCATGCCGACAATGTAGCCCCGGCATTAATGGGTGGGCTCGTCCTGATTAAGAGTTATAATCCCTTGGATCTGATTACAATTCCTACGCCGGATTTATTGTTTTGCACAATGGTTTACCCCCATATTGAGGTCAAGACCCAGGATTCAAGGAGCTTGCTTAAGACACACCTTACCCTTGCTGATGCCATTACTCAATGGGGCAATTTAGGAGGATTGATCGCTGGTTTTATGAAAGAGGATTATGATCTGATCGGCAGGTCGCTGGTGGATGTGGTGGCTGAGCCCATCCGCTCCATGCTGATACCAGGATTTGAGCAGGTAAAAGCAGCAGCTATGGATGCCGGTGTCCTGGGCTGTGGCATCAGTGGATCAGGCCCTACCATTTTCGCTTTATCCAAGGGAAAGCCCATTGTAGAAAAAGCTGGTAAGGCGATGAGCACCATATTTGATGATCTTGACCTTGCCTGCAGCATTTATACATCACCGGTAAACTCTGATGGGGCCCGGGTGGTCCATGAGGAATAATTTCAAAACATTATGGCATTGAAATATTATAGTACCCGGGATAAAACACTTAAACACGATTTTGGACAGGCAGTGGTTCAGGGACTGGCACCTGATGGGGGCCTCTACCTCCCGGAGGCTATTCCCCGGTTTTCTATGGATTTTTGGAATTCTCTGCGAAGTAAGACTCCCGGAGAAATCGGATTTGAGTTGATCCGGCCTTATACCAAGGGTGTGGTCCCTGATGAAAAGCTTCATACCATAACCAGTGAGTCTTTTGATTTTGCCATCCCGATTGTCCCTCTTGGAGGTAGCGCGTCCATTCTGGAGCTTTTTCACGGTCCCACCCTCGCTTTCAAGGATTTTGGGGCAAGGTTCTTATCACGTGTTTTAAGCCATCTTGCTAGTAAGGAAAACCGGGAGATCCATATCCTCGCTGCTACCAGCGGCGATACCGGAGGTGCCGTGGCACAGGGATTTTATCAGGTGCCGGGCACGAGGGTGTGGGTGCTGTACCCAAAAGGTAAGGTAAGCCCCATTCAGGAAAGGCAGTTTACCACCCTTGGTGGCAACATCAGTGCTCTTGAGGTAGACGGTAATTTTGATGACTGTCAAAAACTGGTCAAGCAGGCTTTTTCTGACAAGGATTTAGCCTCCAAAATTTGGATTACCTCTGCCAATTCGATTAATATCGCCAGACTATTGCCACAGATGGTTTATTATGCATGGGCCTGGACCCAATTGGCGGAAGTGGAAGGCCCTCCGGTTTTTGCAGTACCATGTGGGAATCTCGGAAACCTGACTGCCGGGGTGCTGGCATGGCGCATGGGCCTGCCTGTAAAGCACTTTATTGCTGCCACCAACAGAAATGATGTTTTTCCTGAATATCTGTTGAAAGGCAATTTCACGCCAAGGGCTTCCATTTCTACCATCAGCAATGCTATGGATGTGGGCAACCCCAGTAATTTTGAGCGGCTAGTGGCCTTGTTTCCAGAGGGACATCAGTCAATTCAATCCATGATCAGCGGATACCGCTTTGACGACTTCCAAACTATACAAGCCATGAAGGTAATCCACCATGGTACCGGCTATGTCTCTGACCAACATACTGCCGTAGCATTTGCCGGTTTACAATCATGGCAGCAAGCTCATCCAGAAAGCAAGGCTATGGTGTTAGGCACGGCCCATCCCGCTAAATTTAGTGAGGTAGTGGAAAAGGCTTTAGGAGCATCAATCGAATTGCCCGGAGCATTAAAGGAAATGGCCAGCAAAGACAAAAAAAATATTTCTATAGAAAATGACTTTGGGAGTTTAAAGCAATTGCTGCTTGGCTAAGGATAGATTAAAACATCCAATATCCTAGGCAATGGTTTTTCCGCACCCAGTTTTTCAAATACTTATTTTTTCATCAGTCTGCTGTGCTTCTTCAATCTTTTCTTGTACTTGCAGATCTAGTATCTGAGAATCTTTAGGTGGGTAAAAAAAGTAATGAGGCTTTTTGAAAAAATACTTTCTGACCGCTTTAAAAATTGTCAAAAGGGAAGCAAAGGGGACCCCGCGTGATCTTAATGCCAGTAACAAGGAAAGGGTAAAGCTAACGATAAAATTGATGAGCCCAATCAAGCCAATACCTACAATTGACATCACAATTACCTGCCAGGACATCTGATAATCCATAGCGTATAAGCCGAGGCCAAAATTGCCTGCAGCAAAGGTTATGTGCCGTATGTCAAGGTTGAGCCCAAGGATCAGACCTACCGAAGCGGTAGACCCCATAAAAACACCAAACCAAAAATTACCCGCGATAGAACCCATATTGCGCTCATAATAATCGGATAATTTTTTTCTCCACCCACTTTTCATAAAAAGCTTGAGCATGGGGTGCTCATTAATGCGGTCCGGCACCCTTCGGTACTTGGTTCTGTTGTAAATCCGGCCAGATATAATTCCTGAATAAAACAGAAATATCCCCGCAATGGCTGCATGAAGCAAGGCCGGTGATTTGGTAACACTGAGCTCCGTTATCAATTGCTCAGCTTTGTAATCAGGGATGTTAAATCCGAAAAAATACCCCCATAGTGCCACCAGGCCCAGGGCCCCCATGAAGGCCATTATTGCATTACCTGCAAATGCAATAAATTGAGACCTAAAGACCCTCGCAACGATTATAGCCAACTGTTCGAAACGGTTTTTTTGCTTAATATCCGCCTCAATCACCTGAGCCAGTCGGGCCGCTGTCATTGCGGGTTGTTTGGTGGCCAGGGTAAAATGCAAAAGGTAGATGGCAATGAAGGCGAAGGCATAATTTAAACTGTATAAAACAGCATTGATGAATATGCTTGTTGCCATCCCGGAAAAATGGAGCTTTATGATACAGGCCAGGGCAACAATAAACCCTCCTCCCAGTGCCGTCCTAAACATTGCCCAATACTCCTTTGAATTCTTAGTAATATACTTTTCTCCTTTTTGCCCAATATTATGTGAAATCTCCCGGGCCATTAACTGGGTAGCCTTATTGAGGTAGCCTAATATTTTTGATTTGCCAGAATTATAATAGATGAGATCTTTTATGAACCGAACGAGCTTATATCTGCCATTTACCGTAGGATCAATTACCAAATAATCCAGAATGGTGGTAAGCCTTTCCAAAAGCCGCTCCATAAGCATCAATTGCTGGTGTACCTGAAAACTTATTCCAAGCTCTTCCTTATTGCGATAAGCAGCCGCAACAAATTCATTGCATTGATTGATCATCACCTTTAAATGCTTGGAGTTAATTTCATCCTTGCTTCGGCTGATCTCTCCTTTATTAATTGAACCCAAAAACTGGTCAATTTCGTCCTGAAGGGCCGCAAAGGGATTTTCCATATTGGCGTACTTGGGTACCATTCGCAGCACTTTTTTGTCGAAGGCAAGGCCTGTTACCCGATGCGATAAAACCCTTATTGCAAAGAGGATTTCAAGAATTAAGGGGTCGGTAAATGGTCGGTCATACATGCCTTTAAAACCCAACAGCCCTAAAAGTTCACTGCATTTTTCATCGGACAAAGCCACCACCCATATTCCATCATCCTGACGGAAAAATGCATTGGACAAAAGGTAGTCTACTGAATCCCTATCTGGTAAATTTGGTAGCAGTTTAAAGATCAACCGATCCTTTAACTCCCGCCAAAAATTCAATCCAGAGACAATATCGGAGTCTGTCAGTATATTACTGATTCTTTTATTTTCAAGTAGTCTCCCCAGATAGGATTGTAGGGCTTCCCTGATTTCGGAGTCCTCCCTTACACGATACAGAAGCACATCAAATCTGTGGAAAGACTCTTCTTTTAATTCCTTAAGAGTAGGGCGAATGGCATAAATGAGCCGCACCATGAGGTTGATGTCGTTTCCTTCATATTGTTTGATCGTATTAAGGATGCGCTCAACCTGTGCACTCATAATTGAAAATGGGTTCTGCGGAGGTTTTTGAAGTGAGAATTCCTGACTTTAAGCCCCGAAGCAATATAAAAAATATGGATACCAATGCATGAAAGGATTGAAAAAAATAAGCAGCCTTTGCCATACCATTCGTATCAACTCCAATTAACGACTTAATGTTTTACTTGATAACTCATTTATCCCCTTCGCTTTTTACGAGATATAAAAAATCATTAGATTGGAGCTTAAATCCCTGAATTATGGCAAAAACTTTTCTATTCCTCTTTTCATTAGTGCTGATGCTGCCTTCTTTCGCTCAAAAAAAGGTCCACGACAAGGCTAATGCCATGGCAGAAAATATGGAGGCCAAAGTGATCGAGTGGCGCAGGCATATCCACCAATATCCCGAGCTCTCCAACCGGGAATTTAAAACCGCCGAAATGGTAGCCCAGCACCTCAGAAGTCTGGGCATCGAGGTGCAAACCGGCGTTGCTCACACCGGAGTAGTGGGCATACTTAAGGGAGGTAAGCCCGGCCCGGTGGTGGCATTGAGAGCCGATATGGATGCGCTCCCTGTTACAGAACGGGTAAACCTGCCTTTTGCCTCAAAAGAGACTTCTATCTACTCCGGTCAGGAAACCGGGGTAATGCATGCCTGCGGTCACGATATGCATGTGGCGATATTAATGGGGGTAGCAGAGATACTCAGCACGATCAGGAACGATCTAAAAGGAACGATCAAATTTGTTTTTCAGCCCGCTGAGGAGGGGCCGCCTCCTGGTGAAGAAGGCGGTGCTGATCTTATGGTAAAAGAAGGGGTACTCGACAATCCCAAAGTGGATGTGATCTTCGGTCTTCATGTAAACTCCATGACACCCTTGGGAATGATTACTTACAAGCCGGCAGGCATTATGGCGGCATCCGACTGGTTTTCAATCAAGGTAAAAGGAAGGCAAGCCCACGGATCTTCCCCATGGATGGGTGTAGATCCGATAGTGACTTCTGCTCAGATTATTCTTGGCCTGCAAACCATCATCAGCAGGCAAACAGAACTCACCAAAGAGCCAGCGGTGATCACGGTAGGGAGAATCAGTGGTGGGATTAGAGAAAACATCATCCCTGAATCGGTGGAGATGGCAGGCACCATCCGCACTTTTGACACTGACATGCAGGATGATATCCACGAAAGAATCAGGATTACCGCTACCAAAATCGCAGAAAGCCAAGGTGCTACGGCTGAAGTAATCATCGATAAAAAAACACCCGTAACTTATAATGACCCAGCACTGACCGAAAAACTTTCAGGGAGCCTTACCAGGGTGGTGGGACCTGCCAAAGCGGTTCGCATTAAGCCGGTGACCGGTGCAGAGGATTTTGCTTTTTACCTGCAAAAAGTGCCCGGGTTTTTCTTTTTTGTGGGCGCGTGCCCGCCTGATGTGGACCCTAAAACGGCCCCATCACACCATACCCCTGATTTTTTCGTTGACGAAAGAGGTATGCTCATTGGGATGAAGGCCATGCTGGCCCTCACCCTTGATTATATGGGAATTTAGATTTACATCTATAAAGTTTTGTTGTTTTTGAAAGTACCAGTATAGAAAACGGAGATAGGTAAAAGATAAATGAATCAATTATTATCCAGTATTAAAGGCCCGTTAATGAAATTTAGGTATGTAAAATACGGCTGTTTGCTGGCCCTGATATTATATACCGACTCAGGGATGGCACAGGAGTCCCTTTCTTCTTCCCTTAATGCATTTGCTCTTGACTATTACAGGGAGACCTATCCAGAAAATGACAATTATGTAGTCTCTACCACTGGCATCCAACTCATCCTTGGTATCATCAATGAATTATCTGGAAACTCACCGCGTGGCGGGCTGCAACAACCCATTTACCTGGAAGGTGTATATCAACCCGGGACCACCTACTACCGCTACCTCAATCGGGTAAATTTAGACAATAGCCGATTCCTCTCATACTGCCAACAAAACCTTCAATATGCTGATGAAGCTAACCCTGAGTCAGCAATTAACTATTCAAAGCGCAATTCCATTTGGTATAAAAAACCACTGCCTGCTCTTTCTGATACACTTAAAGGCTGGGAGGTTGACTTGTTCACACTTGCAGATTCGGCAAAATTCACTGCCCGGGCAGGGGGGCCGTTTGTTGCACCTAATATGTCTGATTTTTTGATGGCCCTCCCGGATTCTGGGGCTTTTATGGCCAGTAGTTTTACACGATTTGAGGGTGAACTGGCTTTTGGGTTCGAACCAAAAAAAACTAAGACCAAGAAGTTTCATGATTTTAAAGGTGAGAAAAACAAAGCCCCCTTTATGCATCGGAAATATAACCTCCGGTACTACGAAGATGATCTGATCCAAGCCGTTTCCATCCCATATCAATGTAATATCAACTCGCTGATCATAATAATGCCCCACAGTAAGGAGGCTTTTCACAGGCTGGAGGGCAACCTGGACACGATCTACTACCAGAAAATTTTAAAGAACATGGTGGAGCGACCCGTAAAATTATCCATTCCTAAATTCAAGCTCCATTCCAATACCTTGCTTCGCAACGATTCTGATGCCTTTGAAATGTATCGAATCCTTGGTAATGAAGTCAGGCTGCCCAACCTGGAAGATGGGGGCAACCTTTGGCTGGGTGGCATCACCCAAAGCACTTCTTTTGAATTGAACGAAAGGCTAACCGAGGATCCATCGGCTGCAGTACAAACGAAACCCGAATACATCAAGGTAGAAAAGGAAAAAAATACCAATTCCTCAAAAAAATTCTTCGCCCGGCAGCCATTCCTCTTCCTCCTCATTGATGAAGCCCAAAAAAACATCCTGATTATGGGCAGGTATGTTAGTACGCCTTAAGTTCTGCTGTTTTTTAATTTATTGTCAATTCAACAGGGATAAAATCCGTTGGACTTGATTTAAATTTTAATACATAGTTTCCAACACTATTTGGAGTAAATTCATAAATCACTGTTATTAAGGCAAGGCCAAAAGTGCAAGCGCAACCCTCGTATATGGCTTCTACTTCGATATTTATATTATTGTTATTATGAGTTTCAATAAATTTTCCAAATCCACCACAACCATTGTCAACTACAAAATTCACTTCAATATTTATCGTTTCGTTAACCATTCCCGTGGAAGGAGAATTTACAGAAGTAACATTTTCGGTTTTCCTGGTTATACATTTATCATCATTACTTACATCATCACTACAGCTTAATAATAGCCCCAATACCATTATTGGAACAAAAAAAATAGTGCTCATTTGCTTCATTTCTCAGCTATTTTTAACAATTCACTATTCACTCCATCTTAATGGACCGGCTTCTGATTTAACAATATCATTGTTTTCTTTTATAATTTCTATTACAAAATTATAATCTCTATTTAAATCCACCGGGACCGATTGACTGAATAACCTAATTTCAGACCGATAATAAATCCTATCATGGCTATCATTAAACTCATTTAAAGGAGTGAAAGCTGAAGTATGCATTGATACTTCAAAAAATTCATTCAGTCGCTCTGCACTTGGGATTGATGCATCAAATATAGAGTCAGCGTAAACATTAATTTCCTTAATTCCATATTTTAAACCGTAGTCCCCACTTTCTTCACAAGATAAAGCATAAGCATTATTAATGAATTGTATATTATTTTGAGCAAGAAAAGCTATTGAATCAAATGTAATCGTAAATGAAAATCCGTTTTCATGATGATTTGGATTAGGCTTATCTGTTGTAATATTGATCGCTTCAAAGTCGAAATAAGGCAATTGGGGTTCAGGACAATAACATGCGTTAATAAAAACTATAAAGAAGTAAATGCATAGTATAGTAAACGTTTTCTTTATCATGTCTCAGATATTTAAATTTTTAATCACTCCATCTTAATGGACCGGCTTCTGCTTTAACAGTATCATTATTTTCTTTTATAATTTCAATAAGAAAATTATAATCTCTATTTAAATCCACAGGGACCGATTGACTGGATAGAACAATTTGAGACCCATTGTCATACCTATAATGTCTGTCATTTAAATCATTAAGAGGGGTGAATTCTGAAAAATTTATTGATACTTCAAAAAAATCATTTAATCGCTCTGCACTTGGGATAGAAGCATCAAATATAGAGTCAGCGTAAACGTTTATTTCTTTAATTTTATGTTGTGGTATGTAATCAAATTTGTCCGGACAAGTGGATTTGCAATAAAAAACTGGACAAATAGTTAAGCACATCTCAAATAATTTATTTTGTTGAATTGCTCTGGGGTTTTGTAGCCCAGACTAGAGTGTTTTCTTTTCCGGTTGTACCAAATTTCTATGAAATTAAATATTT
>JBGTCD010000083.1:0-3857 GCA_041749015.1 Cyclobacteriaceae bacterium | reverse complement strand
CAGGATCCAACAATTCCTCCTTGTTGAAAATACCCCAATGATAACGCTGTTGACGCATCATGTGTCTGACCCTTCTTTCTTTTGATATGTCAGGGAATGGGGTGTCCTTTAAGGAAGAGATTATTCCTCTATCTGGTTTAGAACGCCTTTCATTAGAAATATCAGGAAACAAGTCAACTAAATCCAATTTTTCATCCAGGATTTGATATCCATCTTTTGAAGTAAAAGTTGGTTGTTTCATGAATCTCCGTGCTCTTAAAGACTAGAAAAATATAATCGATTATGATTTGAATTCGGACTAAACTCTTCTGCCACTAATCAACCTGAATATGATTGCGATTACGGCTATAACAAGCAAGATATGAATGATGCCACCAGCACTGAAAGCTAAAAAGCCAACGGCCCAAGCGATTATCAATACTACTGCTACGATATAAAGTAAATTTCCCATGATTTTGATTTTAGATTTGTATAAAAATTATTGATTAAAGTTTTTATTCTTTGTATTAAAAGTGGTGGTAAGGAGGAGGATGCCTCCAAACCATTCCACTTTAATATTAAAATGATATCCTGTTACCAGGCACTGGTATTACCAGAGATTATAATAAAATGATCAGTAATAATAATATGATAATGATGGCACCGACAGAAATATATACGCCACCATTCATGGTTTTTAACTCTTTATTGATTGAGCGTACCTCTTGTCTAGCCTCCTTTTTTTCTGACCTGCTCATGGCAGATTTATCCATTTCGTTGATTTCGTCCAGCCGCTTCAAGAGCTCTGCCGCTCTGGCTGATTCCATTGTAGCTTCAGGAGTGTTGGGCGGGGTTACAGTTTCTGCACCAGCTTTGAGCGGCATTGGAGAAACTGCCAAAAGAAACATCAATGATAGTGTGATTGCTTGTAATTTTTTCATATGGTTATCAATTAAGGTTTTATGGCTTGTGCCATTACAAAGGTAAGCAGCGGTGGAAATCCTCTCTTACACCGTGACCTATGATAATTACATAAATCACAGATTATTGATTGACCTTTAAATAGTATAGATAATAAGGGGTAATTGGATAGGAATCTGAATATTAGGCAGCTTAACGAAAATAAAGGATTGGGAATAATGGCGATAACCTACACGCTTCGCCTATGCTCAAGTATAAGACTCATGGTCGGAGTTATCACATTCTATCCATGTACCAGCTAAGCTTTTTTTTCATTTTCTGATATTCAGTCAGAGCAGTTATTATTTTTTGTATGCGCACTAAAACTGTTTCACTTTTTACTATATAATCCAGGGCCTTATGGTGCATGCAGGCTACAGCTACTTCAATTTTATCCTGCTGGGAAAGGATAATAACCGGAATCTCAGGGTTAAAAGCTTTTATTTTATCCAGTGTTTCTATTCCATTCATGGCCTTTTTATTGGTGCCATCAAGCAGGTAATCCAGTACGACGATGTCTGGCTTTCCGGACAGGTTTTTTAAACATTCTTCCCCAGAGTTAAACGTTTCTACGGCAAAACCACCATGTTCCTGAAATCCCATCTCTAACATTCTAAGGTACACGACATCATCATCTACCAGGAATAATTTGGTTTTATTTTTAGATTTCATATTTTCTTTGTTTATTCATGTCTTAGGTACTTATGATTATTTTTTATTGATCAAATTCAGTTCGATTTCAAGTTCTTTGCACGCGAAGTTCAATACCTTTTCAAGTTTTAGCACAATAGCCTGCATTGCTTCTGGGTTATCCTCCTTATTAGCGTATTCCTGTAATTTATTCGCTAAATCTTCATATTCTGATCCAATGCCCACAATGGAAAAAGAGGGGATCATTTTATGGGCAATTGCCTTAAGGGCTTTCCAGTTTTTAGTTTTGGTAGATTTTAGCATTTCCTTTACCAATGATTTGGTTTGCCCAAGATAAAGGGAGATTATTTCCGTCATTAATAGTGGGTCAGATTTTGTGCGCTCGACCAGATATTGCAAGTCAATATATTTTTTGGAGTTTTTCTGCACCTTTTTCGATTCAAGCTGTTTTTTATGTGCAACCCTGTTCAGGAAGAATTTCATCTTATTCTTAAGCAGATTTTCATCAAGGGGTTTAGAGATATAATCGTTAATCCCTGCTACCTTGCACCTGGCCAAATCGGTAGTGGTCACATCGGCTGTTAAGGCAATAATAGGAATCTGATTATTGAGGTGGGTACGGATATATTTTGTGGCGTCAAAGCCATCCATTTCAGGCATTTGCAAATCCATCAAAATAATATCGTATCGCTTACTTTGCACTTTTTCAACAGCTATTTTACCATTTACCGCGATGTCACATTCATATCCAAAATCCTCCATGATGGTCCGCATCAGTAGTTGATTAAGCGGCAGGTCCTCCACTACCAGCACCTTCACATTTTTCATTGGAAAATTGGTCTCTAATGCTATGGGCTCTGCCTCCGTTTCTTTGTTGGTTTTTTTGAAGGTTAATGAAAAATGAAAAGTGGATCCTTTATCTTTTATACTTTTCACGCCAATGGTTCCACCTTGTGCTTCTACTAATTGTTTAGTAATAGCAAGGCCAAGGCCTGTCCCACCAAATACTCGGGAAGTGTCACTGGTAGCCTGTTGAAAATTTTCAAATATTTTTGCCATCTTATCTTTACCGATTCCTATACCGGTATCAGTGACCACAAACTCCATCAGGACCTTTTCTGCATCCTCTTCCAATAAGCGAATAATTGTTGTTATGGAGCCCTCGCTTGTAAACTTAACGGCATTACCCACCAGGTTTAAAATGATCTGGTGCAACCGTACCGGGTCACCAAGTAGCACTTTAGGTATTTTTTCGTCAAACTCACTAATCAACCTTAAGTTTTTTTCCTGTACTTTAAGCTCGAATAAATGAAGCATGGCAGAAACAGAGTCTGCCATTTTAAAGGGAATTTCTTCAAATTCCATTTTTCCGGCATCTACTTTGGAAAGGTCCAAAATGTCGTTGATAAGCACGATAAGGGCATCACCACTCGTTTTAATTGCTGTTAAATATTCTTTTTGTTTTGGGGAAAGTTCAGTTTTCAAAACCACTTTTGTAAACCCTATGATGGCATTCATGGGGGTACGTATCTCGTGGCTCATATTGGATAGGAATTGCTGTTTGGATTTTAGTGCTATTTCAGCACTTTTTAGGGCCTCCTCGGCTCTTTTCGTAGCTTCTTCAGCCATAGCTGTAGCCATCTCAGCAGTTAAAATAGCATCAGACAGTTCTTTTGAAATACTACCTTGACCGGTTACATCTCTTGAGACTATTATCAACCCCAAAATATTTTGGTGGTCGTCTTTAACTACAGATCCATTGACGATTACATCAATTAACTTTTTACTTTGATGCCTTAGTTTTAAGGGAACATTTACCACTGGTTCTTCTGCACAAATCATCTGAAATATGCCCAGGGTTTTTTGTGGCTTAGTGAAGTAATTCTGGAAGGTGGTGCCCTTGAGTGATTCTTTTGTGTGGCCGGAGATATTGGAATAAGCCTTGTTGGAGTCCGCAATTTTCCCTTCAACGCTAATGGTAACAATTGGATCAAGACAAGCGTCAATTAGGCTTCTGGCATACTGGGCACCATTTATTTCTGTTTTCAACTTAGATTACCTTATATGGCATTTCTCCATTATTCGAAAAATATGAATCACTAATCTCCTCCAAAGTCCGTCTCCTCTTCTTCTTCAAATTCTTATAATCCGAAGGGGTGATGCCTGTCATTTTCTTAAATTGGTTGGAAAGATGCGATACACTACTATAATGCATCTTAAATGCTATCTCGGTGAGGGTAAGTTCGTCATAGAAGATCAGTTCCTTA
>JBGTCD010000082.1:0-2632 GCA_041749015.1 Cyclobacteriaceae bacterium | reverse complement strand
AAATTGCATTAATTTCCCTCCGACATAAATCTTAGTGGCAAATACTGAATTAAAATTCATTTTATTTGAATGAGGTGCGAGCAAAACTGAATTACCCCATCCTCGTTGACTGGTTTGCTTTTTGTCCATGACAGTTTTAATAAAAGGTGCCCAATGCTTATTTTCCAAATCAACAAACGCATTGGGATTCGAAGAATTGTGGTAGATCATTTTTATAAATTTAAAGTCATTATCAGCCACTACACCGGTCGCTTCCTGCCAACCAGAATTTCGAAGAAATAATAAGCTAGTGGTAGTGCTTAGTGAGTTGGTCTCCATTTTATCCATAGCGACATCCGGAAATACTGTTGTGATACTACTCCAGATATCATTTATGGCGTCTATGTTATTGAAATTATTTATGAAGAGAAAATTCGAAGAATTTTCCATATCATAACCACCCACTTTTTCAAGAAGAGCCCAGAATGTGATATTACCTTTCGGAATCTCTTTGCGTATCATTTCAGCCCAATACATAGTCTCTCTTTTGATAAATTCATCCCGCTTGTCGGCAGGCACCTTGCGGTACATATAAACCGTAATTCCTGGGTCAGGTGTGGCCGTAGCCGTTGACTGTGCATTGACAGTCACCCCAACCATAACTAATACAATGAGTATTAATAAAATCTGTTTCATAAAATTTTTTTTAGATTATTATGAATTAAGAATTAAAATCAAAACAATATAATGTTATTTATCTAATATGTAAAATTTAAATTTATAAAAATAGATATACGCTTATTTTCTGGTAACCTAAAAACATACCTCAACCTGATCAACAGTTCAAGGTACTGGACATTTCAATTTCTTAGCGAGAATTAAATTGAATTACCATTATACTGGCACCACAAAGTACATACATGAAGAAAAATTTTAAATTATCATAAACCTAAAAAATCCAATAGATGACAAGCAAAGAAGCTTTTCTAGAAAAAGGGTATACACATCAGTATAAACCAGAATGCCGTTTGAGATATATTTCCCCAGTAAATGCAATTAAAGAGTAGATTTTCTTTTTTTTCTATCTGTACGACAAGAATTTTGAGTTTTTTTTGACAAATCAAATGGTCTTTAACCAAACTCACTATCTGGCTAGATCTGGATTCTAACCTTTTGTCTTCAAAAACTCTATCCACTCTTCCAATTTATTTTTCATGGCTACCAATTCCTCCATCTTGTGCACATCAGGCGAAATATCCGCCATCAAGCTGAACGGAATATGAACGGCTTCTGCTTTCATTTCACTTCCTTTAGCAGTAAGTCTGACAATGACTTTCCGTTCATCTTCTTCAGAGCGAGTCCTGGATACCAATCCCAATGTTTCCATTCGCTTCAAAAGGGGAGTCACTGTATTGGTATTCAAAATCAACTTATGGGCAATGTCATTGACCGGCATTCCATCATTTTCCCAAAGAACCAACAAAACCAAATACTGGGGATAAGTAATCCCAAGTTTTTCCAAATGGGGCTGGTATTCCCGGATGATCAACCTTGAGGCGGCATACACCGGGAAACAAATCTGGTTATGGAGTTTTAGCTGATCCATCTGATTATTTGTTTCTTTTCCTCCAAGACTGCAAAGCGCCTGTAGACCACAATGCCATGACTATCAGAACCGGTTGGAAAAATAAACGGATAAAGCGTGCGCGGTCGGTATCCAACCCAAAGGCGTCAATCCCATTGACATACTGCGAAATGTTTCCGGGAAAAATCAGCACAAAGAAAAGCGCTATCACCCAACCGACCTGAACTCTTTTCGAAGAGAGGAAAAGCAAGGATGCCCCAAGAAGGATTTCCACTATACCTGACAGGATTACAACCAGATCCGGATCCATGGGAACCCATGGCGGTACCTGCGCCAAAAATTCTGCCCTATTGAAAGATAGGTGGCTGATACCTGCAAAAAGCAGAAAACTGCCTAACAGGACCCTGACAATGGCCTGTCCGATGTTGGTTTTGGGCTGAATGGGGGGATTGAAAATAGATTCCATAATTATTGAAGGTTTTAAATTGAAAATAATAATCAAGATGCCCTTTCCTTAAGTGCCCCTTTTCTTTTGAATATCAGTTTATAAGCGAATTTCAGAAATACGACAAAGGCTGATAAGTTTGGCTTTGGTTCCATCCCTTTACCCATTCTTTCCAATTGTTCACGGTACCACACAGTCTCCATGACGCTCATTTTGTCAATGGGGCCGATTCCGGTTTTGATTGGTTGGATAGATATCCTGGGCGATTGGCCACTCAGGAGTCTGAGAGGTGCATCAGGCTCCACGGCGATTAACCTTGCCAAACCCACAAAATCCACATTTCCGGATTGAATGGCTTCTGACATACCCTCATAGCTCTTAAATCCACCTGTTACTACCAAAGGAGTTTTAACCGCTTTCCTGGCTTTGACCGCAAAGTCCATAAAATAGGCTTCTCTTTTTTGGGTGCTTTCTTTCCATTTTGCTCCCATCATAGCAGGAGCCTCGTAAGTTCCTCCTGATATTTCTATCAGGTCAATGCCTGCAGATTCCAAAGCTTTGATGGTTTCCAAAGACTCCTCATCGGTAAAACCACCACGCTGAAAATCAGCAGAGTTGAGTTT
>JBGTCD010000081.1:0-4241 GCA_041749015.1 Cyclobacteriaceae bacterium | reverse complement strand
CATTTCCGCCTCTACTGTTTCTTTTCTATCTTGTTCCACAGGGTCATTACAGCCAGCAAAAATGGCCATCAAACCAAGTGCAACAATAAAAATTTTGAATTTCATAAATAATAAAACTTTAATTAAAATACCAGACCGAGCCTTAATTGACCCAAAGCGTTGGGGCCAAACCTAAATTCTCCGCCCCGATCTTGCGCTACATTTCCATCTACTTTTACATCCGACAGCGAGGAATATTGTAACCCAACGCCTATCTCAGCTCCCAGGAAAAGCTTTTTGGCAATATAATAGTCAGTACCCAGGATAAGGTTGGCGCCTATTCTAAAAAAGCCTTGCTGACCAGTAGTTTTTTGGAATTCTCCACCACCCTGGTATGTGTTTGTGGTGCTTGACTGCAAACCCAAATCCAACTCCGCACCATAATATGGTGAAAGTCGATCAGTTCCAGCCAGGTGCTTTTCAATACCAGGTCTGATGGCTATAGTAAATACCGAAGAGGTATTGGTCTCATCATCAAAGGTAGGACTTGAGTCGAGATTAAATCCAAGAAAAACATTGGCTCTAAAAGCCTGGGAGGATGAACTAAATGAACGAAATCTCAAACCGCCAATTGAGACAGGTGAACCACTCACCGGTGCAAACTGCACTTCCAGGGTTTTGTCATTGGAAGATGGCTTAAAATCGTTGCTCCCATCCTGAGCATTGGAAAAAGATACAACCAATAAAAAGGCAATAAAAAATGTTAACTGCTTCATAGTAAAAGTTTAAAGTTTGGTGAAAAACAAGTATAACAAACAATTGACGGAATCAAAAATCTACTGTAGACTAATTAGCTTCTCTCTAGATATTCTGACAGTAATAAACCTTAAAACTTCAGAAACCTTCCGGCGTGCTCTTCGAGGAGGCTCATGTAAAGCGGGGTGGTGATAATGGCATCATCCATGTGCTCTTCGATCCTTGCCAGCTTAGGCTTAAAGCTAAGAACCTCGCACCCACAATAATGCAAAATATCGGTGAGGTGGCTCAGGGCAAGACCTGCACCCTGCATGCCCGATGATACCCCAATGAGCCCGCATTTTTTACTGGTGAAGGTCTGTGGAAATTCTAATCCATCAATAAAGGTCTTAAGCACCCCGGGAAAAGAACCGTTGTATTCAGGCACAACAAATACAAATTTAGTGCTCTCAGCCATCAAGGCCCGGAATGGATTAAAGGCCTCGTTTTTACCTGAATTTTCATAAAGTGCAGAAAAAGCAAAATCACCAGGCAGGTCGGCCAGATCAAGAATCTGAGATGACACCCCTGCTTTTTGCAACAAACCTGAATAGATTTCTGCTATCAAGCGTGAAACAGCATCTTTACGGTTGGTACCGCAGATAATTAGGATTCTGCCTTTTTCCATACATTTTGCTTAATTTGGATGAGTAAAATTATCACATTAAAACAAATTTGCCGGCAATTGGCTTAAAAGTTCAATAACTAAATTTTGAAAACATGATTGAGGGTATAAGGACAGCAATCGTAACAGGGGTCAGTAAAGGGATCGGATTGGCCACGGTAAAGCTCCTATTGGAGGAGGGTTACCGGGTGGCAGGGTGGGGCAGGACTGCCCCGGAAATAAGCGAAGAATATTTCCGATTTTTCGAAACTGACGTCAGGGATTTTGAATCTGTTAATGCGGCTTATGCTGATACCAAGGCATGGGCCGGTGGCTTTGTATCATACCTCATCAATAATGCCGGATTGGGATTTGAGGGACCTATGCACGAGATGGCGCATGACCAATGGCATTTAATGTTTGATACCAATGTGCATGGGATATTTTATTGCTCCAAAGTGATCATTCCGGATCTGATTCAAAATGAAACCGGGCATATCATCAATATTAGCTCCATAGCCGGAAATACCGGCATCCAGGGCATGGTTGGGTATTGCGGGACCAAATTTGCCGTTCGGGGAATTTCCCAATCCCTTTTTAAGGAGCTGCGACAATACGGCATTAAGGTCACCTGTATTTATCCCGGGTCGGTTAAGACCAATTTTTTTGACAGTATTGATTCAGTTACGGTCAATGATGATATGATGATGCCGGAGGATATTGCGGGTACCATCCTGCATTGCCTGGAGTCTTCACCAAATTACCACCATGTGGATATAGAAGTGAGACCGTTGAGAGCCGGAAAAAGGAAATAGCCCGTTCTGTTATCCGTGATGTAAAAAGAAAAAAAACTGCAGGGATGCGCTGCAGTTTTTAAATGAGGTGGTTGGAATTATTGTCTTGCTACCTGAATGTTGAGGTTGAGTGTCACTTCATTGCTGACCACTACAGAGCCTGCTTCGGTCACGCCATTCCATTTCAAACCGAAATCTTTACGATTGATTTTTCCTGAAATTTCAAATCCGGCTTTGGTATTGCCATAGGGGTCTTCTACTGTGCCGCCATGCGCTACATCAAGGGTTATGCTTTTGGTGATATCGCGGATGGTCAGGTCACCGGTAAGTTTGTAATTATTGTCATCTTCTTTCTCGAATCGGGTGCTTTCGAACTTCATTTCAGGATAGGCTTCTGCATTGAAAAAGTCATCAGATTTGAGGTGTGCATCCCTGTCATCCGCGCCTGTGGTGATGGATTTGATCGCTGTTGAGAATGAAGCTTTAGCGCCTTCGAAATCTTCTCCATCCTGCTCCAGACTGCCGCTGAATTCGCCGAATTTTCCGGTTACAGTTGAGATCACTAGGTGCTTTACTTTAAATGTTACTTCTGAGTGAGTAGGGTCTATGGCCCATTTGGTCAATACTTCTTTTTCCATAATTCTTTTAGTTTTGATTAAATATATGTTTAAACATGTAAATATGTGTTACAACATATAAACTGAATTCAGCTCATAAGGTTTCAGATTTTTGTAATTAATTTAGAGCTGGTGGTGAATGTGCTCACCACCTTCTTGGTTTGGGGGATTCTGTGAGTTTGAGGACTGTGGGCCAATCAGTGATTTTTCATTTTAGGCTCCAGACTATCCTGTTTGCATAAAGGTGCAATAGGCATACCAGTTACCCGGGCTTTACATAAGCCCAAATCGGAATTCCTCTAATCCGATAATGTCAAATAGTGGCTTTTATGAGGCAAGCGTTATTTTCTGCCTCTAAAGGTCATAACCAGACCCGCTATTAGGATCACGGCACTGATAATCACCGGGGTCCAGTTGGCGGTACTCACGGCAATGTCCATTCCAAGGAAACTAAAACTCTCAGAATCCTGCATGGCTTGTATGCCGAATGTAAGCGTTCCGATTATACCAATGATCAAAAGAATTATTCCGACGGTTTTCATAGCATAAATTTTTGGTGATAAGGTAAAGGTTATCAATTTCTTACGATATCTACCGATATTTGTTCAATCTGATTGCTTGGTAATTTTTTATGCTTACTAAATAACATGGATGTTTATATTTAGCCATGTCTAACTCTAATGCCAAATCAGTGTACATGCGCTTGAGCTTAGCATTCTCTTCTTCAAGTCGCTTTACCTTCTTTAACTCACTTGCTTCCATGCCACCATAGCGCTGTCGCCATTTGTAAAAGGTTGCTTTTGAAACACCATGTTCTCTTGATATGGTTTCTACATCTTTGCCTAAATCAAATTCTTTAAGAATCTTGGCAATCTGGGTTGGGGAAAATTTACTTTTTCTTATAATTACAGTTTTTAAAGTTATTATTTTTCTACTTTTAAACCGTACTATTTTTGGGGGAACTTACAATCTCAACGGACTAGCTTATCCAACGGATGCTTTTCTGGGAAAAATTCGCGAATGAGCATGAAGATTTTGAATTCCCCAACTATGCTATTGAGCAATTTGAGAGGTATCTTTTCTATTTGATGTTCGGGATGGACAATACCCCAATTAATAATTGGAGCGACTCCTTAAATATCCGGCCAGAATTAATAAAAACATACAAAGATATTATTGATAAATATCCAAATTCTAAAGCTGCTGCATATCTGAAGGACTATCTCTACTACCTCGAAAAGAAGAACAATCAATATGATAACTCATTTCATAAATACGCAAGAGAAAAGTTTACTGACTTGTATAATAACTTGGACTTGCTACATTTGACTGGACAGTAAGTTAAGCGTAAAATGCTAAATTTACTGATTATGAAAAGAGAAAGAAGAAAATTTGACAAGGAGTTTAAAATAATGGCGGTGGATCTATCCTTAACAGCAGGTAAATCTGTAA
>JBGTCD010000080.1:0-2064 GCA_041749015.1 Cyclobacteriaceae bacterium | reverse complement strand
AATTAAGAAACGGAAAGGGTAATAAAATGAGACTTGTTGAAAAGCGCCAACTTCTTGTAGGCTCAAACCGCTATGCCTCCAGTTCTTGTAGGCCTTGAAATTGTCAAATTCACGAAAGTTATATGGAAAAGATCATTTCATTCTTCAACAACATTATCCCTCTTTCTGAGAAGACCATTGGTTTAATGAGTGAAATATTTGTTTTTGCCAGGTTAAAAAAAGGTGAATACTTTATACAAAAAGGGCAGTTCGCGAAAGAAATTGCCTTTTTAGAAACAGGCATCGTAAGGGCCTACTACATTAATAATGAAGGAAAAGAATACAACAAGACATTCTTTTCAGGACCTTCTATCATAGGATCCTATGCATCACTCATCAGCAAGCAGAAGAACGCCGTTGCGCAACAGGCACTTACCGATTGTGAAATTTGGAAAGCATCCTTTCATAAAATTGAAGAATTGTCAGAGGGCAATTTTGAAATTGAGAGGCTCAGGAGAATTATTGCAGAAAGCTATTTTTTGAATAATGAGAAAAAAGAAATAGAAATGGCACTGCTGGATGCCGAAAAACGCTATTTAATTCTTCAGCAAGAATACCCCGGAATTGAATTGAAAATACCCCAGTATCATATCGCAGCATATTTGGGCATCAGCCCAACCCAGCTCAGCCGAATAAGGAAAGCTTTGGCTCAATAGTCAGAATTTATTTACATATGTAAATGCACCGGATTGTTGGTTGCTGCTTCTTTGCAATAGAATTTAACCATATCCTAACAATTAGATTTTATTGTCATGCAAAACAGAGAAATAACTTTTTTCAGGTGGTTATTCATCATATCCGCGATTTGGAATCTGGTAGGGGCCATCTTCGGATATTTTAACACTGCCGATACCTTCCAGGTATTTTTTAACAGAGAGCTAAATGATCCACTTTACTATACCATCTATCAAGGGGCATGGGGAACAACATTGGTATATTTCATAGGTTACTCAATAGTTGCCTACAACCCCTTAAGACATACGGGAATCGTCATTGTGGGTGGGATTGGTAAAGTTGGTTTCGCCATTTCGCTTTTGGAATTTTACCTATCAGGTATTGCAGGACCCATCGTTTTTATAGTCATCATAGGCGATTTCATTTTTGTGCTGCTGTTCTTGTACTACTTCCTAAGGCTCTATAAAACGAATGAACGAATATTCTAGCCTGGGCAATCATGAGTACAAGAACGTTTCCCTTAGTAATGGTCTTTGCGCTTATTTCATTTATGACACGATCTCAAGCATCATGGGAGGTTGCTAAGTGTGAAGATGGTATCATCGTATACACAAGAGTGAAAAAGGATTCAGATTTTAAGGCTTTTAAGGCTGTTTTGACCGTGGATGTATCGACAGATGAAATAATTAGAGTACTGAAAAATGCCAATGATTATATCAAATGGTATGGTTACACGAAAACATCTAAAGTCCTTAAACAAGAACAAGACGTCCAGTATAATTATGTAGAAACCAAATTTCCATGGCCTTACAGCAACAGAGACATGGTTTATAAAATGACAATCGATGCTTCAGATTCAAAAGAAGTGAAAATTCTTCTTGAGGGAATTCCTGATTATATACCAGAAAAAAAAGGAATCGTAAGGATGGAAAAAGCGGCAGGATTTATACTATTAAAATCCATGGGTGGCAATACCGAGATTACCTATCAATTTCATTCCGAACCAGGCAACAACATTCCGACTTGGCTGGCCAACAGTTCAATTGCGGAACTACCTTTTAAAACGTTGCTTGGATTAAGAAAAACACTAAAAGAGTGATCAATACAAGGAGACCATAGTCTTTTTATGACCCAAATCCCGAAGGGATGTAGGTGGGCCAATAGCCCCACCATAATTAAGAAACAGCAGAAGAAAACCCATTAACCTCTGAATCGCTATTCACCGTAACGTTCTTAGCATTTAAGGCCTGAATAATCAGCACTAACCAAAACACTTCAAAAATAGTGAGGGTAATCAAAGCAGGAATCGCAAAGATGATGCTCAAAGATCCTATTCCTGTTACAATTGCT
>JBGTCD010000079.1:0-3469 GCA_041749015.1 Cyclobacteriaceae bacterium | reverse complement strand
AGCAATTGTAACAGGAATAGGATCTTTGAGCATCATCTTTGCGATTCCTGCTTTGATTACCCTCACTATTTTTGAAGTGTTTTGGTTAGTGCTGATTATTCAGGCCTTAAATGCTAAGAACGTTACGGTGAATAGCGATTCGGAGGTGAATGGGTTTTCTTCGGTAGTTTCTTAATTGTATTGAAGCTTTTGGCCAATCCGGTAAACCAGCCGTTTTTATATTGCGAGGTTATTGCACATGCTTTTTGATTTCTTTTGCAATTTCCGAAGGCGCTCTTCTGGTATCGTATATCCCAATTATCACGATTGCCTCAACCTTATTATAGTAAAAAATAGAGAAGTGTCCGCAAGCAGTCGTTCTTATTTCCGGGTAGTCTGATTCTCTTCCTAATTCCGGGAATTCCTTCAAATAATCAATCCTGTCATTGAATTCCCCTGAGAGTTTTTGGCTGTATTTTTTGTTTCCTGTCCTTTTAATCCAATATTCTAAAATCAACCTTCTACCAATCTTAGCGGATTCTGCCCAAATTACCCTTTTAGCCATTCGTCCTCTTCATTTCTTAATTCAGCATCATCGATTACTCTCCCCTTTTTGTAATCCTCCAATCCCATCATGATTAGCTCCTTTTCACCTTCCTTCAGCTTTTGAGTTTTAGGAGTATTTAAATTATCTAAAATGCTATTAAGAGCATTGATGATTTTCATATCATCCAGCGTATTGATTTTATCAATTATATTGTTCTTTATCTGGTTATTCATCTTTTCATCAGTTTACCCTTATCCCAATATACGCAAAAGCCATCAATCTTAGTTCTTTCTCTTCCGGTTTTTTGTGTGCCATGTCGGTCAAGGCTAAGAGCAGACGCGCTATAAAACCGATTCATTCTCGACCATGACCAAAGTTTATTAATGTTCATCACTTTCAATTTTGCATTTTCCGCCCGCTTGCTCTTGGATGATGTTGGGCTCTGGTGATTTTACCAGAATAGCTTTATTTGAGCATATTTAGAAAAGTTCTCATCCTTAGAAAGCATCGACTCTTTGGATCTGATATAACTTTTCGAGAATTAGGAGAAATTCGCTCGTTTCCACTTAAAAACCAGAGAAGAGCATGAGTGTCTAAAATGTAAAGGTTATTCCCTACATGTAATCCTTAAAATCTTCTATCGGGGCATCGAAATCTTCAGTCATTTGAATCTTTCCCTTAAAGCTTCCAAAAGCACGAGGATTTTTCCTGGCATCCTTTTTTGTTTTGGTTTGAAGGAACTCCACGAAGTCCTGAACTTCCTTTTTAAGATTTTCAGGGAGCGAATTTATTTTACTATATAGGCTTAAATTATCCATATCTCTAATATCTATATCTCTAATTTACGATTAAATATGGCAATCTGTCCTGGAGCCTCTTATTTTCTCGCTTGAGCCCAACGCATGTTAAATACCGTCTTAATCTACTGTTATAGGTGGACACATCCAAAATGCTATTCCTTGTTCAGTCACGAAAACCGTTGCAGTTGCTCCGTTAATGTTCGATGTGGTTTTGAGTACTTGAGATTGACGTTCTTCTTCAACGGTTAGTTCGAAATGTCCTTCATCAAGAATCGGGCATACAAGTTCCCAGAATAATTTCTTAGTTAGAAGTTCATCATCTTGAATTTCGTCTATTGGGATGAGTTCTCCTTCGTTCCAAAAATTTGTCCAGTTATGAGGTTGTTCAGCATCTAAAAAATCACGCACTCTCTTGATCTGTTCGATGGCCTCAAATTGCCAATCCCTAAGATTCTCCCCATTCTCGAGTTCGTCAATCTGAGAGTTGATTGATTCTACCACAATTTTCTTGTCGAAAGCAATTTGGTATTCTGGACAAGTAATCTGAATGTTCTTGTTTGGGAGTTCAGTAGTCTGAATCATATTTGTTGTATCGTATACGGTCAGTTGTTCACCTGATTTTAGCAGTTGGGCGTTAGCAAGAAATGGAAGAATCAATATGTACGTTAGCAGTAATTTCACGATACAGATTATGGTATGTAACGGTCAAGGCTACCAGCTGGCGGGCTTTGAAGACCCGCGCCACTGTCTACCGCAACCAAGGTAATAGAAAGATAATAAAATTTCTATTAGCAGTTAACCGCCCGCCTGTCTGCCGACAAAGGCAGGCTTGATGGTAGCCAATGTTATGGCCTGTGTTTTACTTCACTCGCTCTTTTGCCTTTCTGGTTAAAGGCTTTTTTTGTTTACGTGCTTTTTGTTTAGCAAAGAATTCTTTTAACTCAAGCTCTTCTCTCTCGGTAAGCTCTTCACCACCAATAATGTCTACATCAAGTTCTTTTTTAGATTTGCTCTTATTCATCATGGAAATATCTGTTTATAAGTTTTATGGCTGCTTTGGTATCAATAATCATTATTCTTCCGCCAAAGTGAAAGGCGCCTAAAGTTTTAACGTAATGGTCAATGAGTTGGGTTTTTGATATGAATGATACATTTCCTTCATGCCCACGCTGAAAAGAAAGTTTGCAGGTAAATGCAACCAGATTACCCGCCACTCCCACATACATTTTTTCTCTCCCTTTGTTAAAAGGAGCATTTTCTATAAGGTGCAAAAAAATATGGTCTTCTTTAATTTCTACACTTACCAAGCCTTGAATTACAGATGGATTATTGACAATAGTAAGCTTATAAATCTCTCTATGCTTTTGAGCAAATTCCGATTTCCAGTCAAAAACCCAACCGTTTTTCTTGGTGATATTTTTCAAGTCTTTAGTGGAAATCAAAGTAATATCAGTCGGGAAACTGTCCCCCGTAATTCTGTTTTCAATAGAACGGGTTAATTTATCAATTTCAATATCTATTCCAGTTTCTTTTGATGCTGTCATAATAGCAATTTAAAAAATTCGATGCTCAATATTGCATATTTTCTGCGTCATTGTTTTTTTTGAAATTGGCCATAACATCCGGGAATCCGTAATTGCCTTGACGATTACTGATATTTCCTATATAGTGAAAGGTTGGCGATCACACTTCCTGCCACCATTTTTTCCATACTATAGATAAAAGTAAAATAATTAGATTATAAATGCAAAAGGGCTATTAGCCTTTGGCTATTTGCTATTGGCAGCGTGGTAAACCTTAACATGGTAGCTGCTTCAATATGTTATATCGAGCGGAATTTGATAAATTCAGGCTTTAAAGCATCGTGTCGGCGAAATGTCGGGTTTAATACATCATATTTCGTTTTAAATTGTCTGCATTTAAAGCTACTTGCCATGGTCACAAAAAATATATACATCATGAAACAACCGGATTTAGGCAGGCATATTCAAAGCTGGAGAAGGTCTAAGGGACTAACCCAGGAAGAATTAGTAGAACAATGTAATTTGAATGTACGCACCTTGCAACGGATAGAGGCAGGTGAGGTAACCCCAAGGTCTTATACCATCAAAACCATACTGGCAGCATTAGACGTGGATTTTTC
>JBGTCD010000078.1:0-4346 GCA_041749015.1 Cyclobacteriaceae bacterium | reverse complement strand
TAAGAGCGATCACCAGCCATACCACAAACATCATTGGGATGATAATAGACCAAATTAGCACTTTTACCTCATGTTTGAGGTGCATGAATTCAGCTACTATATAAAAAGCTTTTACAATGGTAAGACCAATGAATATAGAATATAATAAAGGCCCCCTTGCCATAGTAAAAGCAAAAACGAATTCAATCACGGTCACTATAAATAGTAGTGCTGCAATCTTCCATAGCCTGGCAATTTTGGCTTTGTCTGCAGGTATTGGCTGAACCAAACTTGTTTCTTCAGTACTGCCAACCATATCGGCAGGTAATGGCTGAACCAGATTTGTATTTTCAGAACTCATAATATCGTATTTTAAAAAAAATTAAATCAAATAGAAAAACGTAAACACAAATACCCAAACAAGGTCTACAAAGTGCCAATAAAGCCCCACCTTTTCAACCATCTCATAGTGGCCCCTTCGCTCATAAGTCCCAACTACTACGTTGTAAAAAATCAGAAAATTGAGCAATACACCACTGAATACGTGGAATCCGTGAAACCCTGTAATGAAAAAGAATAATGACGCAAAGGCCGGTGGGCCGTATTGATTTTCTGTAAGGTTGGCACCTACTATGACTTTATCCACCCACTCCCCGTTTACAACGGCTTTAACTATTGTACCATCACCTACTCCATGAATAAAGTGAGCCCACTCCCAGGCCTGACATGCTAAGAACAATATCCCGCCGATCAGAGTCCAGATCATCCATTTGGTAACTGCCTTTTTATCCATACGATGGCCAGCCTCTACAGCCAATACCATAGTAACACTACTCATGATGAGAATAAAGGTCATTAACCCCACAAAAACCAAAGGGGCGGAGTTGATGCCTAAAGCTTCCATGCCCGGAAAGGCATCATAAATCCTTTCTGGAATCGGCCAATAATCGACACTTGCTTCAAAGTCCGCAGCATTTCCGCTATAAGCCGGGTGACTATAACGAATAAGCCCATAGGTGATTAGGAGCGCAGAAAACGAAAAAGCATCGGAAAGCAGAAAAAACCACATCATCAGCTTTCCATAGCTGGCTTTGAGCGGGGATTGCCCTCCGTCCCAAATACTGGCCCGTGTGTCTAAGTTAGTACTGGTTGTGGTAGTCGACATAGTATAGCTAGCAGGTTAATGATTCAATAATAAGAATATAAATAAATATACCCAAAGCCCACCGAGAAAATGCCAATAGGTGGTACACATATCAAGGCGTACCATATTCTTAGAGTGAACTTTATATTTAAAAGTTGAAATTAATACAATTATCAGAAAAATAATACCGCTAATTAAATGAGCAGCATGTACACCAGTGAAAATGTACAGGAATGAATCAGCCGAATTCCCAATCCAATAAATCTCCTGGGCTACGAACTGGGTCCATACATACCATTGACCCCCCAAAAATACCAGGCCCAAAAAGGTGGTAAGACCCATTCCTACTTTCACAAGTTCCAGATTGTCAGCCTTGGCCGATAAATAAGTCCAATGCATGGTAATACTACTCAAAACAATGACTCCTGTAGTGAACCACATCGAAATGGGCATTTCATTGATCTTCCAATTACCCTCCCCCTGTTGCACAATATAAGCACTTGTAAAAGCGGCAAAGACCATCACTACTGACCCCATAAACAACCACATCGCAAATTTTTGCGGATGCATGGAGAGCGGTCTTCCAGGCTCTTCTAAAATTTCTATTTCCGTTTTCATCTCAAACTTTGTCTAATAAATAAGCTATCTGCACCACCGGCAAGTATATAAACGAGCCGAACATAATTTTTAATGCCGACTTCCGGGTTGAATTTTTCATCAACATAAAAGTCTGGCTCAAAAATAAAACCCCACAAACGGTTACTACCACTGCGGATGTAATCCCAGTGATTCCAAAAGCAGCAGGCAGCAATCCCAGAGGAATCAGGAAAATAGTATACACCATTATTTGAATAGCGGTGTTCAAATCCTTTTTACCTCCTGAAGGGAGCAGCTTAAATCCTGCTTTTTTATAATCCTCATCAGCCACCCAGGCAATCGCCCAAAAATGCGGGAATTGCCAGATAAACTGAATTCCAAAAATAATCAATGCCTCGTATCCTATCGTTCCTGTGGCAGCAGCCCAGCCTAATAAAGGTGGCAAGGCACCCGGTATCGCCCCAACAAAAACCGCTATAGGCCCGATGCGCTTCAATGGTGTGTAAACAAATGAATACAACACCACCGACAACATGCTGAGCCATAAGGTCAGTAGATTGGTGTATAGGTATAAAATTGAAAATCCAACCATCAAAACTACCACAGCAAATAGCCAGGCTTCTTTCTCCCGGACCCTTCCTGTTGGGATGGGCCTTGTTTTGGTTCTGGTCATTAGTTTATCAAAATCCTGCTCCAATATCTGATTAATAGTCACTGAAGCACCTGAGACCAAAAAGGCACCCAAACTTAGCATGCCCAGATACAACCAGTTGATTGTAGTCGGAGTACCAAGCATATATCCAAAGCCGCAAGAAAAGGCAACCAAGAAGGAAAGCCTGGGCTTGAGCAATTCATAAAAAGCTCCAGCCTTTTCTATTAGAAAGGTAAATTTGGTGATATGTATTGAGCCTGCGTACACTATTTTAAATCTGTTCAATCTGTCTTGCTTTGCGCAACTGAAGCCAAAGCATAAATTGTAATCCAAAAGTCAGCACTGCAAAAAGCAGATGTATGGGCTGGGCAAAAGCCGGGATTCCAAAATGGCCCATGATCGCTCCAGAGGCTATGGTAATGATTACAGCCACCAATAATAACTGCGGCAACCCTACCTCTTTGAGATTGCCAGGCCTACCCTTAAAGAGGTAGTAAATCAAGGCTACATGCACCAGTAAAATCGCTATTGAGAATGACCTATGGATAATAAAATTTAGTCCAAGGGCATCAATCCACTCACCACGCCTGCTCCTTCCCAATTCATTCATTACAATGTCCACCATTTCACGGATTTGGGTTCCCAACACTATTTGAACCACCATACAAACCATTCCCGTGATTAGAAGTAGCCTGGTCCATTTGAGATTTTGCCAGTTATTATAAGCCCTCCTACCTGACCAGTGCACTACCAAAATCAGTAGTGCAACAATGACCATGGCCAGCAGCATGTGCACGGTGATGGTCCAGGGCAAGAGATTGGTTGATACTACTACCGAACCTATCCAGGCCTGAATCACAACCAAAACCAGCACAGAAAAGGCTGTCAACACCAGCTTCTTGTCTGACTTCCAGTATTTTAAAGAACTTATAAATGTGGCCAGGATCAAGAATCCGATCAATACGCCAATCAACCGGTTTATGTACTCAATCCAGGTTTTGATGGCATTAAAATCTGCCTCCTGTAAAATGGCCTCATCATGCCTTAACTCAAAAGCCAGGTCCTTAAAACCTAACTTTTCCATATACCCTGCAAGCTTAACGTTTTTATCCTGCCGCTTGAGGCTATAGATATCTTTGTAATCGTCAGGGAGCTGAGCTACCGAAGTGGGTGGTATCCACTGACCAAAACACTTGGGCCAGTCCGGGCAGCCCATTCCAGAGCCTGTACTTCTGACGATCCCCCCTACCAGTATCAAAAGATACACGGCTATGAGAGTGATCCAACTTAATTTTTTCAGCACACGCCTTAATAATCCTTGTCCTCCTCAACCAAAATCACACCATCAGACTGCCTAGTCTCCAGCTTTATCTGATCATCCTCATGTGGAAAATTCGAATCCATAGTTTCAGAGAAAGGTATGTGCTGCGGTATATAATCCTTTTTAGCGCCAGGCTTACTGTAGTCGTATGGCCAGCGGTACACTTTTGGAATTTCTCCGGGCCAGTTGCCATGACCAGGTACCCGCGGGGTGGTCCACTCCAGGGTATTGGAATGCCATGGATTGGCAGGTGCTTTTCTTCCTTTGAAAATATTGTAGAAGAAATTGAAAAGGAAGATAAACTGGGCACCCATGGTAATAATAGCTGCTACAGAAACCAAAACATTGAGGTCAACAAAATTGGTGAAGGCATCGAAGTTGGTAAATGAATAATATCTTCTTGGGAATCCTGCGATACCGATGTAATGCATAGGGAAAAATACCATGTAAACCCCAATAAATGTGATCCAAAAGTGTATGTATCCCAATTTCCGGTCCATCATTCTACCAAACATTTTTGGGAACCAATGATACACACCGGCCAACATACCGAAGAACGCTGCACTACCCATTACCAAATGAAAGTGCGCCACTACAAAATATGTATCGTGCAATTGAATATCTATTGCCGAGTTGCCAAGGAAAATACCCGT
>JBGTCD010000077.1:0-14973 GCA_041749015.1 Cyclobacteriaceae bacterium | reverse complement strand
CCAGTTGATGGTACAACCTATTCCGAAGGTAATACCATCGGAGATGGCACAGTTGTAGGCCTTGGCCAAAGCACCACATTCACCGCTTCATCCCTTACCGCCAACACAGTCTACCACTACGACATCATCGCCTATAATGGCTCGGGCACCAACATCAATTATAACACCACCAACCGCCTGAAGGGCAGTCGCACTACACTGCAAACGGAGCCTACAGCACAACCCACTGCCCTTACGTTTTCCAACATCACAGTTTCCTCACTAGAAGGTTCATTTACCGCTGCCAGCGGTTCTCCTGCCGGATATATAGTGCTTCGAAAACTGGGTAGCCCACCAACTTTTACCCCGGCGGATGGCGGTCCTTATTCTCCGGGTGTCCAGGGTGATGCCGTGGTGGTAAGCACCGGCTCCGATACCACATTTACGGATGCAGGGCTGGTGGCGGGCACTGTTTATCATTATGCCATCCATTCTTTTAATGGTGCCGGTCAGGCCATCAATTATCGCACAATAAGTCCGGCTGCAGCATCAGTCATTACCATATCAGCAGCCCCCATAGCCATTGCAGCCAGCGGTGTAAATCAAACTTCTTTCCTCGCCAACTGGTCATCAGTAAGTGGAGCGTCCAGCTATGCGCTGGATGTCTCCAGAGACAACTTCACCAATCTGCTACCCGGCTATGCGGCACGACCCATAAGCAGCATAAATGAAAATGTTACCGAGCTTACTCCAGGAACCACTTATCAATACCGCGTACGGGCATTCAACGCCAGCGGAATGTCTGCGAGTTCTAATACCATCAGTCAAATAACCATACCCCAAACCCCTGTTGCTGCTCAAGCAGTTTCAATCCACCCCAATGGCTTCATGGCAGTATGGGGCGCTAGTCCTGGGGCAACTATTTATGAACTGGATGTTTCACTTAACAATTTCATTACTTTCATCTCCGGCTTCCAGGCTAAGGTCATTCCTGCCGCCCTTACGGAAGAAGTAATATCCGTACTTTCGCCCTCTACAGAATATCAATACCGGGTGCGGTCCAGAAATGCGGGTGGCGTATCGCCCCACTCCGAGGTTATCACCGTTACAACTTCAGCAGGAAGCGGAATTCCTTTATCCATTTCTAGTCCACAAGCCCCTTCGGGCATCTTCTCCGGTTCAGTACAGCCGGTGTCTGTCACGGTGAGCGGAGGCAATAGCTCCAAAACCGTAATACTTTTTTACCGAGGCATCCAGGCCGTAAACTTCAGTGAATTGAATATGGGCAACCTTTCAGGCAATACCTTTGAAGTTAACATACCTTCCACTGCAGCTGATGAATTAGGTATTGAGTTTTACATCCGCGCCCAGGCCGGTCCGGAGGTAGTGGAAACCAACAAGGGTTTCATGTACAGAGCCTTCACTTCGGCTGATGCCGCCGCTATCCCCACCATCACCCACTTTGGTGGCACCGCCAAAACCTACCAAATCATCTCCATTCCTTTCCAACTTGAAGACAACGACATTGCCTCAATCTTCGAGCCTATAATGGGCGCATATGACAAAACCAAGTGGCGCCTGGTGCGTTGGCAAAATGATCGCAACACCGATTATAGGGGGGGGATTTCGCGCATTGAATTGGGCAAAAGTTACTGGTTCAACACTCTGGGAGAGGTAACCATCAGGCCCGGGCAAGGCACAGCACCACATTATAATCAGTACAAACCTTTTGTACTCCAACTGGAGCAGGGCTGGAACCAGATTGCTACGCCCTATCCCTTCGCTATCGACTGGAGTGAGGTGCTGGCTGCCAATGGCGATCCTGAAACCGTAGGCCCATACAAAATCTTCAATACCGAACAAATTAACTTCAACAACAGTAATTCTCTTCAACCCTACGAAGGGGGTTTTGTATTTGCTGATGAAAGAATAAATCTAACGGTACCGGTAACCATCAATCATACCGCTGGCGGCCGTTATGATCATGTTGAGTTTTCACTTCATCCGGATGGTGAAAAATGGAACTTACCTATTAGACTCGTGCAGGGTGATATGGTGAACGAACTGGTATCAATTGGTATGCATCCCGATGCCGGACCGGGCAAAGATCGATATGATGATCTTACGCCACCCCGATTTTTGCAATACCTGGAAGGGAATTTCATGCATGAAGATTTCCATTGGTCAAGGTTCTCACGTGATATAGTGCCATGCAGTGATGCCCATACCTGGAAGCTTCAGGTTGAATCCAACTCAGCAGGTAAAATTCAAATTCAGTGGAATGCATTTGACATTGCTTCTGCACATGCCAATCTGTACTTGCTTGATGAAGTGTCGGGTAGATTAATTGACATGAAGAAAACAAGTACTTATGAGTTTACACCATCTGCTGCCAATAGCTTCAGTATTCGCTTTCAGCGAGACGGCGCGTTCATTTCTGATATTACTTTATTGGGTAAGCCTTATCCCAATCCAAGTGCAGCAATGGTAAACTTTCCGGTTATATTAAGTGATGCAATACCCTATTACAATGTTCATATAGAGGTTATCAATTTACAGGGTCAGCGCATCAAAAGCATTGAGTTAAACGCAGCACCTGGTTATTATGAACCAGTATGGGATGGCACTGATGCCCAGGGCAAAACGGCAGCGGCAGGAGTGTACTTATCTCGTGTAAGCATCAATGGAAAATATTCTTATGAGGCATCCAAAATTATTCTTAAGCCTAAACACTAAGTCCTATGAAAATTATAATCACTTCTTTTTGTATGATAATCCTCTTCGCATTGCAAGGCATGTCGCAAGGGTTCAATGAAAATACAGTTGAAATTAATCTTGATTTAAAAAGAGGCATACCTAATACCAGCAGCTTACCTACCATTCAATGGGTTTCTCCTCGCTATGAATACATAGCCAGCCAGGAAAATCGTATTGAAATAGAGGTTTCAGTTTCTTCAAGCTTACCTTTGAAATCAGTACAGTTCATTATTGGTGAGGCAGACACAAATGAAGAACTATACCATAGAAATATTGACCTACCTGACGAAAAGCAAGTTCTAATCAAAACCCCATTAACCTTGATGGAGGGTTCACACTTTATTAAAATAAAAGCAGAAAATTCAGATGGTGCAATTGTAAGCAGCACGCGCTCTGTAGTGATTGGCATGGATGCCATTGCGCTATCCATTGATAGAAGAGATTATGCCCTGCTTTTTGCCACGGATAAATATGATCATTGGAATGATCTGGTAAATCCTATTGATGATGCGCAGACTATTGCTAAGGAACTTACTGAGAAATATGGCTTTGAAGTGGAAATAGTCACCAATGCAGACCAAAATATAGTTTTTGAAAAACTGCGTGAATACAATGAACGCAGGTACCGCCCCCAGGATCAGTTATTTGTATTCTTTGCCGGTCATGGCATATTTGATGAATCCTTTGGTGAAGGATTTGTTGTAGCTAAAAACTCTTTGCGCAACGACAGGGCCAAAACCACATACATCTCTCATAACCGTTTGCGCGGCATCGTCAACAACATTCCCTGTGAACACATATTGCTGGTTATGGATGTTTGCTTTGGCGGTACCCTCGACCCGGTGATAGCGAGAAACCGAAGTATTGAGGCGTACCAAATCACTACCACTGAAATGGTGGCAAGGAAGCTCAGCCAACGTACACGCAAGTATCTTACCTCAGGAGGCAAGGAATATGTATCAGATGGTATTCCGGGTAAACATTCACCTTTTGCGAGTAAATTCATCGAGTCATTGCGCTCATTTGGCGGTGTTGACAGAGTGTTGACTTTGCAGGAAATCATAGGTGCCCTGGAGATATTAAGGCAAGTACCGCGTACGGGCTCATTTGGGGATGATGAACCTTTGAGCGATTTTGTGTTCATAGGAAGCAAATAAGTCAGAGTAAAACGCTTTTCTTTTTACCAATACTTAAAATAGCGCTATCCCAAAGACCTTGTCCAATACGGTGTAGAGGAATATAAATCCCAGCACCACGGGACAGATCACTGTGACCATAAAATTGATGTATTTTCTCAGGAAGGTGGCTCCGTAGCCCGGGTTGCCTTCTTCGAGCTCGAGGGTCATGTTTTTGGCTTTCCACCTGAAGGCAATAAAGAGAGACATCAGAAATCCTCCCAATGGTAGCCCCATATCAGAGAAGACCTCTGCGATCAGATCGAGGAAGGACTTATCCCCATAAAAACTCAGTGCCGAAAGTCCCGATACAGCACCTTGGGACAACATGCTGGGGAGGCCAATGATAAATACCAGAGTAGCAAGCCCCCAGACCACTAGTTTTCGGGGGAGTTTTTTCTGATCCACGAAATAAGCCACAGGTACCTCCAGTAATGAAATGGTAGAAGTGAGGGCTGCAAAGCAGAGTAGGAGGAAGAATCCACCACCGATGATCTTGCCGATCAAGGGTCCCATGGCCTGGAATACTCCCGGCAATACCACAAAGACCAACCCGGGCCCTTCGCTAGGGGCCATCCCCTGTGAAAATACCAAAGGAAAGATCAGCAGTCCTGCCAGGAATGCTACTGCCACATCCGCACCGGTAATCAATGCAGCAGAGGTGATGATATTTTGATCTTTATTGATGTAGGACCCGTATGTGATCAGGGCTCCCATGCCCAGAGAAAGAGAAAAGAAGGCCTGCCCAAGTGCTGAATACAAAGTGGCGGGTTCCAGCTTGCTGATATCAGGCAGGAGGTAAAACTCCAACCCAGCCATGGCCCCGTCAAGGGAGAGGCTGTACCCGATCAGCAGAATGAGGATGGCAAAGAGCAAGGGCATAAGTATCTTGGAGGCAATTTCGATCCCCTTGTGTACGCCTCGCACCACGATAAAAGCAGTAATGACCATAAAACTCACTGAGTATATCAGGTTGTCGGAGATATCGGCCACATAGCTGCTGAAAAAGGCCCGGAAATCTGCCTGCTCCAGGAGGTCAAAAAAGGAGATCTCCAGGAAATATCCGAAGGCCCATCCGGCCACTACATTATAGAAGGAGAGGATCATGATTCCGCAAAGGACTCCCAACAGTCCCACCATTCCCCACTTACGCCCTCCGAGCTTATTGTAGGACCCGTAGGCATCCTGCTGTGCTTTGCGCCCTATGGCGATTTCACCCACCATAAGGGGGTAGCAGATGAAGAAGGTGCAAAACAGGTAGATGATGAGGAACATGGCCCCACCATTTTGCCCGGTTTCGTATGGAAATTTCCAGATATTGCCCAGGCCCACAGCCGAACCGGCAGCTGCTGCAATAAATCCAAACCGACTGCTAAACCCCCCTCTTGATGCCATAGATGTACTTTAATTTTGAATTTGGGGCCTAAACTAAATAAAATCATGGAAATATAATTTAATTTTGATAAATCCTTTGTAGGCCTAGCGGATAGATATCCAAAATAATAATTTCACAAGAAGTCCTGATTTAGTGGTTAATGTTGTAAGCTTCCCCGATTCCTGCACGTTTCCCAGCCTCTAACGTTAAAGCCATTAGCAGTACTATCAACAATAAAAAGTGACCACACATTTCAAAGGGAAGTAATCTGAAAATTCTAAAGAGTAGGAATAATAGCATTTCATAAAAACCAATAATAATTATGCCATAAAAAGCACAATTACAAAAACTGGCATCAGAGAAAAATGCTCCTTGTGTTACCATTTCGCTGAATACGCACCGCACCCATCCTGACAATTCAAAAGATGATCTACTTCTTAAAAACAGGACAGAACTGGAGCACATTTCAGGTCTTAAGCCTACAACTATCTTACTGACGCTAACCCTACCTATAATTATGTACTAAATGATGCCATTCAGAATAATGTTTTTGGAGTAGATAGCGAGTGGCATGATGATTCAGTCCTAACGCTGGTTTATAATAATAAACCTATTGCCATTCAAAAAATTAATAAGGGCGAATGGATACATCTAAAATTCCATATGAAATGGCCAACCGAAAATGATGGTTTTATCCAGGGATGGATCAATGGCACACCGTTTTCTGATGGTGTTGTGCATGGCCAAAATATGTTAAATAAAGCTTCTCATTACTTTAAATTCGGACTCTACAGAAATCCGACCATTCCCTTTACCAACAAAATCTATTATGATGAAGTAAAAATTTATTGATGATTCAAAATTTTTAAAGCTTTGAACTCATTCCATTTTACTCCTTGTGGGGATTTTAGGGGAGGTGGATTTACCTGAAATATTTAAGTACCAATTATTTTAAGAAAACTACAATTTTCAGGGGTATTTATTTTTTACGATAAGATAGCATTATAACGCACAAGGTAATTTTATAGTTTATAATGTCTAAATACTAAATCATTTTAATGAACCTAAACAAAAAATAAGATATGGCTAAATGTTTTGCATTGATGGGTTGGAGTTTACCCGTGATAGAAAGTATGCAAAAACTCAATAAACCTTATGTGGTGGTGTCTTTTTCGGATTTCGAATCATATGCCAAGGAGCATGACATTCCCTTTGTGCCCTATCAATTTGATGAGTGGAGCGATACTTCAAACGCATTGGATTTACACCAAAAATTACAAGCTTTTAATGTAGATGTTGCGGTTCCCCTTTTTGAGGAAACTGTAGAATGGGCAGGAGCCTTGAATTCTATTTACCGAGACGATCCACGAGTATTAAATCGTGCATTTTTATTTCGAAATAAAGCCATGATGAAGAGAAAAGCCCTTATCGGAGGCTTGCGTGTTGGCTTATTTGAGGAAGTATACAATAAACAAGGTGTGAAAGATTTCATGAAGCGTCTCAACCAGGCCAATCTACAATTAGATGGAGAAGAAGATAGCTGGGTACATATTAAGCCTTTTGCATCAGCAGGAACGGTAGGCCACAGATTATTACGCTCTCAGGCTGATATTGACAATAAGTGCGAGGAGGGGGATTTTCCTTGCCTGGCAGAAAGTCACTTGCCCGGACAAGAGTTTTCTTGTGAGGCCTTTGTTCACGGCGGCAAAATCAGGTTTATGAATATCACGGAATATGTAAAATTAGGTTATTCTAATTTTATCCCTGAAGGCAATCTGCTTTACAGTAAAAGAGACCGAATTTTGAAAGAAATGAATAAGTTGGTGGATCTGTTTGGAATTCAATACGGTATGATTCATCCGGAGTGGTTCCTGACAGAAGATGACTCATTAAGCTTTGGTGAGGTAGCATGCAGAATTCCGGGAGGTCACATACTTGAGCTTTGTGGAAAAGCATATGATTTTGATGCTTTGGCTGCCTTTGTGCTTTGTCACGACCCTCATTTATCAGAAGATGAACTAAAAGAGATTTTACCACCATTAGATGCCCGTCCAAAAAACTTTTATGGCAATGTGATGATTTATCCACATAAAAGCTCAATTTCAAAGTTAGAGATGCCAGGTGAATTGAAAGAAGAACCATACTTCCTGGATCACAATCTGGTACCGCCTATGACTACCCAAAAGATTAGTGACAGGGAAGGTTTTGGAAACCACTTTGGTACGGTCAACTTTAAAGGGGAAGATCCGGATAGAATGAAGGAGTTGTTGTTACATTATGAAAATGTGGACTTCTATATTTAATTAAATTTTTAACTGTTTCTTTTTATAGATAAGGAAGGTGCCTGTGATGGTATTCATTAACTTATGAATATTTTCACGGGCATCACCGTTTATAGATTAGGAAGACCCTCATTTTTTCGTATAATTAGGGTACTGCATTGAAATACTAGCAACATCTTTTTTAAAGTTAACAATGGGTCAAGCAACAATAGATAATAGAAGTCAAAAATTGAGTGAACTTATAAAAGATTTTATAGAGGGAACCCCCCTGACCAAAAAAGAAAAAATTGATCGCTTAATGGGACAAATAGATATTCTTTCCGATTCCATGGAAGGGGTAGCATTGATTTTTGATTCTATTGAAGCAATAAGCAATGCAGGCATTTTTGAAGGTTCTCCCTGGGCGGATCCATCCAAATTAGTCAGTAGGTTAGTGAATGGTACCTTAAAAAGCGGGCATCCTAATTCTACCATAGAGTTTTTAAGTGAGTTGAGACTACTTGCCATTGCCAAGGGTAAGTATCAATCGGATTCAATAAAGTCAGAAGAGGCAGAAAGTTTCATTCAGGAAGTGATCGTAGCAAATCTTGAATTTGTATTTAATGATCCCTTAGAAGAGACGCGTTTGATCATGAGTTTTCATGAATTAAATAAAGTGCACAATCTTTTTAAATTTTTATCTGAGAAAGTGCACCTAAATGATGTGAAAGAGGCCTTGGCAGAGGAATTGACCATGATTTGTGAGCAGAGACCTGTGGTCACAGAAAAGCAGAGGAAAATAATTGCTTTGGTAAAAGAGAAAATTGAACTTGATCCCCACAAAGAAGAGGATAAACGCTTATTACGATTTCAAAGGTGTATTTACCGGCCTACCAGGAATACCATCGGTAAAAATACAGATGAGTACCTGAAGGTATTAAGCCAATTACAAAACAGTGATCTTTACCTGGAAGCTCAGGAAATGGGCAAATCTATGTTGGAATTTGGTCTTGTGAGCCAATACCATGCGGTTCTTTTAAGGTTTTTGATAGAAAAGAAACATTTGAAATTAGTTCCGGTGTGCATGGGACTTTCACCTGTGGGCGAAACCAAATGGAACGAATTTACAGAGTATCTGAGTTCACTCATTCTTGAAACCGTTCATATATATAATGCACAATGCATCTATGGTTTGGCTAAAATGCTTGAAAGTGAAATAATCGGAAGGGAAGCCGTTCGTAGTGGATTATCCAATATTAGTACCATTCAGATACACCCAAAGGTGGAAGAGCGGATATTGAAATCCACAAAAAATCCTCATAAAGCAGTTAGTGCGCGCCAGTATTTGATTGGTGCTTTATTCAGAGTATTGGGACAACCATTAGGTGTAGGGCAGGGCAATAACCCTACCTGCCAAAGTGCGCGAGGGATAAGTATGTGGAGCCAGCATGCTCCGGCAAAACTGATTAACCTGGTCCAAACATCCGCAATAACCGATGATTTGAGTTTCCGGTTTGAAGGAAAAGAAATCAAAGCTTCTGAAACAGGTAAAGGATTGGTACAGACCTTGGATCACAACCTGGATGCGGTGTCTGTTACCATGGTGCCCATGTTGGATAGAATCTACAATGAAATGATGATAAGGGCCTCAGGCCGTTTTGAGGATCCGCACAAATGGGTAAATCCTGCCTTATATGGGCAATGGATTCAAATCGGCTTTGCATCGGCTTATGATTATATGTCTAATTCAATTCTGGATTTTAATGGGTTTGTCAGGGTTTTTTATGCCATGTGTCATCCTGAATACAACGGTGGTCACCGGTTGATTTATCCTAACCCGGTAGGAATTTTCATAACAACTTCAAAAGGCGATATGTTAGGATTCCATGCCGTTTCATTATTGAGAGTGGATAAAGATCCAGGTGGCTCTTACCGGGTCTATTTCCTTAATCCAAATAATGAAGGCAGGCAGGACTGGGGCCAGAATATTAAACCTTCCGTGTCCGGGAAAGGTGAGCAACATGGAGAGTCGTCATTGCCTTTGCATGAATTTGCAGCCAGGATTTATGCCTTTCATTTTAATGATTTAGAGACCAAAGAAATGATAGATAATATTCCTCATGAGGAGGTACAAAGAGTTAAGGATCTGGCAAAAAATAGCTGGGGTAAATCATATGTTTGGCTAGAAACCAAGAAGAAATGGTAAAACATTCATCCAGGATAGAACTCAAAAAATCAGCCTATCAAAACAACGTCAATTTTATTAGAAAAAAAATTGGAAATAAGGCCATTCTATCCTCAGTAGTTAAAGCTAATGCCTACGGACATGGAATTCAAACATTCGTGCCAATGGCCGAGGAATGTGGGATCAAACATTTTTCTGTAGCTTCTTCCTTTGAAGCTGAATTGGTTTTGAGTGTTTGCCGGCCAGAAACTGAAATTATGATTATGGGGATTATTTATCAGGATGACCTCCAATGGGCTATAGAAAACAACATTTCATTTTTTGTATATAATTATGATCGGCTGCCTAAATCTTTGGAAGCCGCTAAAAAAGTTGGAAAACCTGCTAAAGTTCACGTTGAAGTGGAAACAGGGGCAAACCGAACCGGTATGCCTGCTTCAGAATTCCCGAAAGCACTAAATTTTTTGAAAAAACATCAGGAAGAAGTAGTTTTTGAGGGCTTGTGTACACATTTTGGAGGAGCAGAAAGCAGTTCTAATAATTTTAAAATTGTGAATCAGCACAAACGCTACAAGGATTTTTTAAGGCAGTGTAAGGGCAAAAAGATTTTACCAAAGCTACGACATATTGCCTGTTCAGCCGCAGCCCTGGCCATGCCCGACACCGTTTATGACCTGGTACGAATTGGAGTCGCGCAGTATGGCTTTTGGCCCAGTCCGGAAATATATTATGCGCATTTGAATGAGATAGATAAGAAACAAGATTCTTCCCTGAAAAGGGTGTTTTCATGGAAAACAGATATCATGGATATCCGTGATGTTCAAAAAGGTGAATTTATAGGTTACGGCACTTCTTTCCAGGCCAATCAAAAAATGACCATTGCGGTAATGCCTTTGGGCTATTCCAATGGCTATCCACGCGCATTGTCTAATAGAGGACATGTGTTAATTGATGGCAAAAAAGCACCCATAGTTGGCCTGATCAATATGAATTTATTTATGGTAGACATTTCTCATATAAAAAATGCCAAAGTTGGGGATGAGGTGGTGCTCATAGGCAGACAAGGCAATAATGTGATCAATGTACAAAGCTTTACCAATAGTACGCAGCTACTCAATAATGAAATGATGAGTCGTCTGCCTGCTCTTATTCCTAGAACGGTAGTTAGGTAAACCTAAACGATTTTATTAAGGGTTTTTATTTTACCTAATGAATATCAGGACACCTGGAAGAAGGATAAAAAATCTAAAAACCCATTTCAGGTTATCATCAACACCTTTGGTGCAGCGGGGTGGTACTCCGATGGGTCTATCATTACCCTGAAGCAAATTTAGTGACCTGCCGAATATGATAAAGCAACTATAATTGAAGAACTTCAAAATATTCCAGTGGTGCAGTAGGATCAATAATATTGGAGCATTAATCCTTAGGAAGGTATTGAAGTGAATGAGTACCCTGAATAGCAAAAAAACTACCCCAAGCCAGGCCGAAACGCTGCTTAAGGTAGCTTAATGAGGGGCATCCTCAATGATTAAGGCTGGGTAATAGTATTTTGATCAAGGGTCACAGCAGTTTGTGCTAATGCACGGCCATTAAGTACGGCTCCGGTGTTAAGCGTAATGCCTGTTTTTGACAAAATCACACCTTTAAAGTTAGCCGTAGTACCGATTGATACTGTACCGGCCACTTGCCAAAAGATGTTTTCAGCTTTAGCACCACCACTTAAGGCAATATTAACGCCTGAGCTCACAGTGAGGTCACCTTCTATTTGGAAAATCCAAACATCGTTCGCTCCACCTGAGATCGTCAAATCTGTAGGTATGGTAACGGTAGTTGTCCACTTATAAAGACCAGGTACCAGGGTTTGCCCACCTATGTTTCCAGTTCCTAATTCTGTAAAGTCAGGTGATGGAAGACCGGCAATGTTGTGATAAGCAGTCACCATATTATTTACCGCTGTGGTAAGATTAATAGGGGTAGGGTCTGCCATATCGGCTGCATATACATTTCCTGTAACCTGCGATGAGGTAGCATACCCGGTATTATCAATTAATGATAGTCCCGTAATGAATGTAGTCGCTGACGGACTCAAGGCGATATCTCCGGTTATTGCTGAAGTTGGGATATTGCTGATCGCGGTCTTGGCAAGGATTACAAAATCACCTGCTGCACCAAGATTTACAGATGCAAGGCCGGTAGCATTGGTACCTGTGGTAAATTTCCAATCGACACTTTCAGGAAGGGTTTCACCAGTCGTTAGTTTAACGTCTCTTGAAATATTGGCAGTATACATGGTATTCTGCTTTAATGGCGTATTAGGATTAAAAATGGCCGTAAACCCAGAATAGGTCACTGTACCTGCAATAGCATTATTACCTTCCCTTACGGTGAATGTATTGCTGTTGATTGATGCTGAATTCATTTCCTTACTGAAATTGGCAGAAATCGTTTTATTCAATGGCACATTAGTTGCGTTGTTGGAGGGGTTGAAAGTCATATCTACTGCAGCAACATTGGGTGTCCCATCGTCATCTTTATTACAACCCGCAAAAAATACAACTGCTGCCAGGGCAAAAGCTGTTAACATTTTTTTAATTAGCATTATATTATTAAGTTTTAAATCACGCATCTGGCGGTCAGTCTGAAAACATGTTCAGCAGTACAAAGGTGAGGACAATAAACAGCTATTCGTTACATAATTAAATCCAAGGTTGTCATCATTCACGTATAAAAAATTCTAATGAGCGATCTTTGCCATATCAGATGATCTCGAGGTTAGCAGGAGGTACTATTCTACGTCCTTAGGGTGATGGATCAGTTCATAATACTTTTCCTTCAATAGGGCAGGGGGATACCCTTTTTTAAACATCCGGAATACTTTCAGATTTGCCAGAGTGACCTGTAAATATCCATTATGCTGATACTTTCGGGCCGAGACAATTACTGATTTCGGAATTACAGTGAAGGTGTATTTTTCCCAAAGTCTTATGATAAGGTCATAATCTTCCATGATGATGTAGTATTCATCAAATCCACCTTCTTTTTCAAAAATATCTCTCCGGATAAACAAGGTTTGGTCACCACCACGGCACCACAGAAACTTAAATCTGGTAAAAAAAGAATTGATTGCCAGTAGTGGGCTTTTCGAATCAAACTTAAAACGATAACAACCAAATTGGCTGCCATTTTTCACAGCAGCTAAAATATCTTGTTGGAAACTCTTAGGAGGCCGCGCATCTGCATGCACAAAATATAAAACATCACCTTTAGCCTCTTTAGCTCCTAAATTCATCTGGTGTGCACGAGAGGCTTGCTCACTGAAAATTACTTTTGCCCCCCAATCTCTGGCTACCAAAGCAGTATCATCGGAGCTTTTGGCATCTACTACAATGATTTCCACTGGATTTTCTTCGACATAATCATTAAAGTGCTGAAGCAGGCTTCTGATGTTATTGGCCTCGTTTAATGTCGGAATGATGACAGTAATGCTTAAATTTCTATTTGCGGACATCTATTTCTTTATATTTATCGTACTTCTCTTTACGCTTACGAATGAACAGAAAACAAGCATGAACCGATTGATAAAATTACTAATTTTTACTCTCATTGTTTTAGCCCCAATAAGTAATTCCATTGCCCAGGGCAATATCAAAAATGAGAAAAATGAATATGTGAAATTAAGCATGCAACTTTTAGCTGCTGTCAAAGACCAAAAGGACACGAAGGCTTTAACCTCCAAAATAGAAAACTTATCCCTGGATGCATTGTCCAATTCCTTAGACTCTGATAATAAAATCAAGGCCTTTTGGATTAATATCTACAATGCTTATGTGCAAATGATTTTAACAGATCGCCCTGAATTATTTGATAACAGAAGTAAATTTTTTAAAGCAGATCAAATCAATGTTGGAGGCGAATTTATGAGCTTTGATTTCATTGAGCATGGCATCATCAGAGGCTCTAAGGTCAAACTTTCAATGGGCTTTTTAAAGGACCCCTTTGCCAGCAAACTAGAAAAAGAATTTAGAGTGGAGGAAACGGATGGAAGAATCCATTTTTCCCTTAATTGCGGTGCCACCAGTTGTCCTTATGTGGCCATTTATAGCGCAGTAGATTTGGATCGGGAGCTTGATATCATTTCTAAGCAGTTCCTGCAAAGAACGACTACCTATGATAAGAAGAATGATAGCGTAACTGTGACAACCTTATTTAGCTGGTTTAAAGGCGATTTCTCGAGCATGGGCGGGGTGACAGGAGTATTGCAGACCTATGGCATCATTCCTGATAATGCATCTCCCAAGGTGGATTATGATGATTACGACTGGACCTTAGACCTGGGTAATTTTACGGACCTTAAGTCGAATTAACTCCGCTGTCCAATCGCCTTGGTTCGTGTCCCCACGAACCAAGACAGGGGGGTCCGGATCAGAATGCCTCGTTAAATGATAAATACAATCCGTTGCTATCTTTACCTATCGCGTAATCCAATCGGATATTGATGTTTTTTTTCGTATCAAATTTGAATCGCAACCCAGCACCGCCTGCATAATTCCATCGATTCATTCCAAACCCATACCAGCTTTCTGCTACCTGGCCTGCCGAGCCAAACAGGGTCATGCCAATGCGCCAGAATAATTCCTGCCGGACTTCCAGCTGACCTAATAACAGGTTTTTGTCCTGAAAAAAACCTTGAAAGTAACCCCTCATTTTTCTATTTCCTCCTAATTGAGCCAACCGGTTAAAAGGCACAGTCCCAAAATTTGATAATGAAAATGCATTCCCAGCTAATACAGTTTTATCGGATAGGGGATAGTAATATGCATAATCGAATGAGAGTGCAATATAATTCTGTGTACTGCCTGTATAAGTACCATTGATCTCTATGAAGCTCTCTAGATATTGGCCTCCGGTAGGATAATAAATTCCATCTCTGGTGTCATAAATTAAGGCAGGACCAATGCCACTGGTTCGATTATAGGTGCTTCCTATAAAGTCCTCTTGTGCAAAGGCACCGGTTTCATCCCAACTGATGATATCATAATTCTCAAACCAATACCGTCCGCCTATATATAAATTGGGCTTGAACTCCTTAAGTAAAAATATTCTAACTCTTGGAAACACTGCCCTGTATGTGTTGAATTCATTTTGTGAGCTATTGTTACCGATGCCGTAAAATGGATATGCAAAATTATAAAACCCTAATTCTCCGATGCTTCGCCATTCATTTTGTTTCCAGAATAA
>JBGTCD010000076.1:0-4853 GCA_041749015.1 Cyclobacteriaceae bacterium | reverse complement strand
CACCTCAGCCCCAGAAAGCATGGGCAGTTCATCGCTGTCAACTGCGGAGCCATCCCAGAGGGTACTATTGACTCGGAGCTTTTCGGTCATGAAAAGGGCTCCTTCACCGGTGCCCACGATAGCCGCAAGGGATACTTTGAGGTGACCGACGGGGGTACCATATTCCTTGATGAGATCGCGGAAATGCCATTAAGCACCCAGGCCCGGCTGTTGAGAGTCCTGGAAAACGGGGAGTTCATCCGCGTAGGTTCTTCAAAAGTGCAGAAGACCAATGTGCGGGTGGTAGCCGCCACTAATGTGAACCTGATGGAAGCCGTGAACAAGGGCAAATTCAGAGAAGATTTGTACTACCGGTTAAGTACGGTACCTATTTTCGTTCCACCGCTTCGGGATCGGGGCAATGATATTGAGTTATTGTTTAGGAAATTCGCCACTGATTTTTCTGATCAATATCTGGTCAAACCCATTACGCTGACGGATGATGCTAAAGAGGTTTTACTTAAATACCGTTTTCCCGGGAACATCCGTCAATTGAAAAATCTGGTGGAGCAAATATCAGTGCTTTCGGTTGAAGAAAGAGAAGTGGACGGGCAGACCCTGATGGGCTTTCTGCCACGTGAGACCAGCAATCTCCCTGCTTTAGTGCGTGGGGGTGGACAGGAAAAAGATGGTTTTTCGGAACGGGATTTGTTATACAAAGTCTTGTTTGACATGAAGAAAGATATGAATGAACTTAAAAGGCTGGTTCATGGTATGTTGGAAAATGGTGGTCCTGTAGATGATACACAGGTGCTGAAAGATCATAAGAATCTTTTTGAGGATATGAATGACAAGCTCGAAAAGGCCACCGATGTCATCCCGGAAAGTCCTTATATACTAGATGTAAAACCAGACCGGGAATATCGGTCTGAAGAAAAAACCGACGACCTGGATATTCAGGATATCACACATGAAACGGAGGAGGATGACTCCCTTTCTTTGGAGAAAAAAGAAAAGGAAATGATCCAAAAGGCATTGAAGAAGAATCGCAATAAAAGGAAGCAAGCCGCTCAGGATCTGGGTATTTCAGAGCGGACCCTTTACAGAAAGATTAAACATTTTGACCTTGATGAATAAATATTTTAATCTGATTTTAATACTTACTATGGCAGCCATCACGGGTGCCTGCGGCATATATTCCTTTTCAGGCGTTTCGATCGATTATGAAAAGGTGAAGACCATTTCTATAGATAATTTCTTCAATGAAACTAATGGTGGACCTCCGAATATGAACATGCTGTTCAGCAACGAGATCAGAGATTATTATCAGCAAAATACCAACCTGCAGTTGGTCACTGCCAATGGTGACCTGCATCTGGAAGGGGGCATCACAGGATATAGGCTTACCCCGGTAGCCCCAACAGCAGGGGGTGCTGCAGGTCCGGGAGCAGCCCGGGGTGGTGCTGCGGGGATTGATGCAGCGGCACTCACCAGACTTACTATTGAGGTGACCGTATCCTACGTCAATACCACCGATGACACTTTCGATTTTGACAACAGGCGATTTTCGTTTTTTAGTGATTTTGATAACAACCAGACCCTTACAGCCATAGAGGACCAACTTATTGAGGAAATTTTTGACCAGATTATCCTTGATATATTCAATGCCTCTGTTGCCAATTGGTAATTTTTACCCTATTTTTAGCATTCAGCTCAAAAATATAACCTGTGAATAAACAGCGATTTATTGATATCATCAGGGAGGAGGATCATATTGAACCGTCTGACCTGGAGTCACTTAAGGTAATGGCTGACCAGTACCCCTTCAGCCAGGTCCTGCATACCCTTATTGTAAAAGGCGCCACGGATCTCAATCGGGATGAAGCTAAAGTATTTCTGCCTAAAGCAGCAATGTACACTACCGACAGGCAAGTGCTCAGGAGTATCCTTCAAACACCAAGGACCATCCGCAAAGCCAAAAATATCCCTGTAAAAGAGCCTGAAGTTTCAAAAGCCCCTGAAAAGCAGCCGGAAACCACACGTGAAACCCCAAAGGCGGAACAGCAGGTGACCGTTGAACCAGCTCCTCAAAAACCCATCGCAGATACCCCGGTGGGTCAGCGCAGTTCCGAGAATTTAAGACATGAATTGATGGCATCCCTAAAGGAGCTAATGAACAGCAAAAAGGTATTTTTTGCCAGTCTTAAAAGGAATACCCCAATAAAGAGCACTCTTAAAACCAGTGTTAAGAAAGTCAGTAAGGAATCCGCCAATAAAACTCCAACCAAAACTGCTGCACAGAAGAAGGCGGCTAAAACAGCCAGTAAGACCAGCAAAAAAACCACAACTACAAGCACCAAAGCCAAAAAGCCTGCGGTGGCTAAGGCAGCAACCCAAGCCACGAAAGCCAAGCCCAGAGTTGCGGCAAAAGATTCAGCTAAAAAGTCTGAAAAAGCCAGCGTAAAAAAGTCAGTGGCTGCCCACAAGCCCCTTGCTCAGAAAGAGCAGTTGAAACTCATCGATGACTTCATTAAAAAGCAGCCCTCTCTCACCGCAGGTAATGAGGACCGGCTCCGTGCAGAGACTGCCAAGGCCATGCAGGATTTGTCTTTGAAGAGTGTGGAATTTGGAGAGGATCTGGTGTCAGAAAACCTTGCCAGAATCCTTGGAGAACAGGGTAAAACGCAAAAAGCCATTGATATTTACAAGAAATTAATTTGGAAGTTTCCACAAAAAAAGGCGTACTTTGCATCCCAAATAGAAAAGCTAACCGAATCATAATACCATGTTTATATTAATAATGTCCCTTATCCTCATTGTAGCAGTGCTTTTAGTGCTGGTAATCCTTGCTCAGAATGCCAAGGGAGGCGGGCTTTCTAGTCAGTTTGGCGGGTCCGGTGCCAGTAATATGATCGGCGTGAAAAAAACTACCGACCTTTTGGAGCGGATTACCTGGGGATTGGCTATTTCCATGGTGGCCCTTACCCTTTCTACCAGTTTTCTCACTGAGAATCAAAAAGGACCGGCAAGGGATGAAATCATTGATAAGGCCCAGCAGGAGCTGCCCGGATTTTCGCCTGAATTCCCCGGTGGACTGGAAGGTGGAGAAGACACTGAAGGTGGTAGCGGTGAAGAACTTGAACTGGTGCCTGAGGAGGAATAAAAAAACACATCAGATAAAATATTGAGGCTGTTCTGAAAAGGGCAGCCTTTTTTTTGCTCTACTATCACCGGCAGAAATAAAAGTTGTGGGGGTAAATGGTTTAAACCATTGAAAACATATCATTTAAAAAAAATAGCCCATGGTTTAAACCGTGGGCTATGAATTTTGCTTCAACTCCCAAACCGTTTTAACGGTTTAAAAATTTAGGGATTATTCGCAAAAGCTCATGATCCCATGCTTATCAGATTTGCAAAACCTATCCAAATGCTCCGGGCTATCCGCCCGGTAGCCATTTTCTTTTTCTCCGCAAACTTCAAGCAAGCTTGGTTTGCTACGAAAAAGAAAATGCTCCTTTCGGAGCATTTGACTTGGTCTTAACCGTGATCCCGCTGGGATTCGAACCCAGGACCCACGCCTTAAAAGGGCGTTGCTCTACCAGCTGAGCTACGGAATCTGAAAAAACTTCACTAATTTTGGGAAACTTTTGATGGGGTCCTGAAAATTAGAGTTGCAAAGGTAGTACCTTATGGTAAAAATGACAAGAACAGTACTGATATTTAACCCTCTTTTTCTCATTTTGTTTTTGTTCCTCCCAGGACCTGATTTAAAAGCACAAAACCAGGGTCCTCTGGAGTATGCCGATTCCTTATATAATCATGGAAAATACACTCAAGCCTTAGAATCTTATAAAGACCTGCTCTCAGATACCGGATCTGCCTCCCCGGCCATGCTATTAAAAATGGCTTTTATAGAAGAGGGATTAGAAGATTATGGTTCGGCCTTGTATTATTTAAACTTGTACTACCTCCAGACTTTTGAAGAAGCAGCATTACAAAAAATGGAGAATTTGGCCAAAAGGCATCATCTCCGGGGCTATGAACAAACCGACAGTGAATACTTCACCAATTTTTACTTCAGGTATTCCCCGATAATTATTGCCGGTATTATTGGTCTTGCAGTACTGGTTTTTGGTATTTTATACTATCAAAAATCCCGTCTCAAAAGAAGACCTACGGGTTGGGCCATCCTATTAGTAGGCCTCTATGCATGCCTCTTCTACCTGACCAATTTTGGCCTTGATTATCAAAGGGGAGTTCTGACCGGAGAATACAACCTGCTGCGGGATGCTCCTTCATCCGCCTCCCAACCCCAAACGGTGGCAGGAAGTGGGCACAGAGTAAAAGTAGTTGGTAAAAAAGATACCTGGATTAAGGTGTTGTGGGAAGGGGAGGAAAAATATGTGCGGGAATCTCAAATCAAAATAATCCTTCTTTAAAATCTAACGGTTATGGTACCGGTATATAAGCGGTTACTATACCTTAGTGAATAAAAGTATACCCCGGAAGAAACATTATCTGCAAACCACCTAAAATCCCTGCTATTACTGGAAAAAAGCTCCTTGCCCCAGCGGTTAAAAATTACGATTCCCCTGAACTCCCCCTGGCAATTATCAATTGGTAATCCGGTATCAATAATCTTGTGTCCATCAAAATCTATCTCCTCCAGCGCAAAGAAATCATTCCGATGATCACCATTAGGCGTAATCACATTAGGTGGGAGAAAGAATTCTTCTCCGGCATCTATATCCTTCACAAGCACCTCTAACTCAAAAACAATAGACTTGGCATTAAAGCACCGGTCATCACCCAGGAAAAACTCATAGGTAAAGACGGCCTCTGACTGTCCCTTTTCAAATACATTACACTCAGGC
>JBGTCD010000075.1:0-2376 GCA_041749015.1 Cyclobacteriaceae bacterium | reverse complement strand
CAAGTACCGCCGAGGTGTTCTTTTTCTATAAAGGCCACCTTGTACCCTTTCGAGGTAAGTTTGAATACCAAAGGAGTTCCAGCTTGACCTGAGCCAATAATGATTGCGTCAAATTTTTTCATATGTCTGCTCCTTATTAAGGGGTCTTTGTATTTATCCCTGCCATCAATGTTTTATCCACAGGACTTTTAGCGGCTATTTTCGATCAAGCTGTTTCCACAAAAGCTAAGTTTTGATTTTTATCTATTCTGGATTTTCAAAATTCCATCTGGTACCATCATCCCACTTACTTATGGAGTTGCCATATTCCGGGTAACCACCATTGGATTTAAGCAGATATGCTAAATGGAGCAAATTATAGGTCATAAATGTGGTGTTTCGATTGGTGAAATTACTATCAAAGCCTATTGGTGGATGTATCTTTTCTCCTTGCCATTCAGTATCGCCATAACTAGGACCTGGTCCAACCATTCCAATCCAACCGCAATCTGCCTGTGGAGGTATGGAGTATCCGACATGTTGAAGGGAATATAATATGCCCATCGCACAATGCTTGATACCATCTTCATTACCGGTAATGATGCAACCACCTACTTTACCGTAGTATATATACTGCCCTTTTGCATTGGTTTCAGCACTCATTGCATAAAGCCGTTCAATTAATTTTTGGGCAACTGAAGACTTTTCGCCCAACCAAATAGGCGTTCCTAAAATCAGAATGTCTGCTTTTATTATTCTTTCGAACAGCGCGGGTCATTCGTCCTTCTCCCAATTATGTTTGGTCATATCAGGATACACGCCATCGGCCACCTGGTGATCTACCAAACGAATTTCCTCCGTCTTGACATTTTCTTTGTCCATAATACGCCTTGATATCGTCATCAAGGTGTCTGTATGACTTTTTTGAGGAGATTTCTTTAAGGTGCAGTTTACATAGACGGCGCTTAAGTTACTAAAATCTGGTTTTTTCATAATATCTATTGATTAAATTCTTGCACAACGGTCTCGGCAAGGTGTAGTACGGCTTTTTATGGCATTTATATTTTTCCTATTCTTTATTACGCTTATACGAAACTTCCATTTGGAGAAAGAAATGGTACACTGATTATTAGGATCAACAGGATGGTTGAGGATTTTCTGAAACTCCTGTGATACCCAAAAAAACTGAGTCATCTGGGTTTTCATCATGCCGCTTTTGAAAAGTTTCGTACGACCCTATAATTCAATATCCATGAAAAACCGGTGGACTGTCAGGTATTTTAGCCATATATATTACATAACCGCATAAACGACAATGGTTTATACCCACTATTATAAAGCATCATCATAATTCCTGCATTGTTAATAAGGAGATCTATCTGTCAAAGTGATCCTGAAAATTTTCCCTAAATATCCTTACTGCATTCAGACTACTTTAAATCAATTTCCATCGGTTTTACCTGGGCAGTGAGATAGACTTTCAATATATTCGATAGGGCTCGCTTTGCAGCATCTAATGGTCGACAGGCTAAGATTATCATATATCTTTTTTTCCAAGTGCAAAGTTGACTCAAACTCAATCCGCTGTTGGATCCGGTGATTATGCCAACTTTGCCTTGTTGAGAAGGATATTGCGATAAATTCCAATTACTCATTGGCTATAAATCAACGCTATCAAAATCACTATTTAACCATAAAACTTCATACAAAGAACCGCACTTCAAGTTTAGGAAAAACTGTCATACGAAGCACTGAACTGTCACTTTTGAAAGTCCAATGTTAATAGTAGTGGTTCTTCTGGGTCAGTCAAGAAATTGGGTCATGCTGAAAGGGTTCCCAACTTTGTATGCCAGAAACCCTTTCAAGTTTTCCTATCGGTTATTATGTTTGTTCCTTCACAAACAAGGTTGATTTTCCTTGTTTTTAAGTTTGCATGCTACATATTTTGTTTTGGATTTTGGCTATTTCATGTCTTCTTCAGTTATTGGCAACCTTTTTATCCATCATTTCTTTTTTCATCATTTCTTTCATCTTTTTTGCTTTCATCATATCGTCTTGTGTAATGATAGAACTTGGTTTATCGGTATAGTTTGTGTTGCCACTGGGCACATCAAACTGTAGTTTTTGCATGTAAGCTGGTTTGCCTCCGTTAATCATTTCTTTAATTGTGGTGGCATAAAAATCTCTCGCACTTTCTACATTCTTGGTGCCTTTAATAATATCGTGGGCAAGATTGATGGCTAGGAAGTTTGCTCCTTCCAAATCACAACGGGCAGAAATCACCCCGTTTGTACGGTTAGAGACCACACTTCCGTCATAATGGGCAAGATCTGTAAATTTTTCAGGTGGAACATCGTAGTCAATCCACTGTTGCATAACATCAGTGTGCGGCATCGG
>JBGTCD010000074.1:0-4425 GCA_041749015.1 Cyclobacteriaceae bacterium | reverse complement strand
AAGGTAACGAATGATGATCCTTTGAAAGTTTTTAAATCTATGGGCACCATCATTCCCATACAGGATGATGTGCTCCTGCAGATGGGCATGATCCGTGCTGTCAAAATCCTCTATTCTGCCCTGATTGAGGCTTATGGATATGAAATGGCTCCAAAGGACCATATGCTAATGGCAATTGGATACCCTACCTCCATTGGATCCTTTTCACCTCATAGCGATGTAATTAAAAACACCTCAGGTGCCCTTTCCTCAATATTAGGAGGGGCTGATGGGATCTGTATTGAACCAGCCTACAAAGATAATCCAAGGTTGGTGAGAATTGCCAGAAACACCGGCCTCATCCTTCGTGAAGAGGCCTACCTTGATAAAGTAAACGACCCAATATCGGGGTCATATTTGATCAATGCGCTAGTTGCCCAGTTGGTGCAAAAAACATGGAATTCATTCTTAAAACAAGTTAAGATGCCATGATGAAACCTGACTACCATAGCGTCAATATCCAATCGCTGCTATCCAATTCTGGTGCAGGAAAGAACGAATCTGATTTCAATTGGGAGGCTTCGGAAGGCATCTCAATTGAGGGGAAGTATGATGCATCTTCACTTAAAAAACTCACTCATTTAGATTTTCACCCCGGACTGCCACCCTACCTTCGTGGGCCCTATGCCACCATGTATACAGTAAGGCCCTGGACCATCAGGCAGTACGCAGGTTTTAGCGATGCTGAGGCATCTAATGCATTTTACCAGAAAAATTTAGCATCCGGACAAAAAGGACTATCTGTAGCTTTTGACCTGGCCACCCACCGGGGTTACGACTCCAACCATCCCAGAGTATCGGGAGATGTGGGCAAAGCCGGGGTGGCTATTGACACGGTAGAGGATATGAAAATCCTATTTAAAGGCATCCCCCTGGACCAGATGTCAGTATCCATGACCATGAATGGCGCTGTCATCCCTACCCTGGCTTTTTACATAGTGGCGGCAGAAGAACAGGGCGTAACTCCTGACCAACTAGCAGGAACCATTCAGAATGATATTTTGAAGGAATTCATGGTGCGAAATACCTATATATATCCACCTGGTCCCTCCATGAAAATCGTTGGCGATATTTTCGCTTATACCGCCAGGCACATGCCCAAATTTAATTCCATCAGCATCAGCGGCTATCATATGCAGGAGGCAGGTGCCACCGCTGATTTAGAGTTGGCCTTTACTCTCGCGGATGGGCTGGAATATTTGAGGACGGGAATTGCGGCAGGGATGAAAATTGATGAATTCGCTCCCCGGATTTCATTTTTCTGGGGTATCGGAATGAATTTCTTCATGGAGGTAGCCAAAATGAGGGCCGGCCGTCTGATCTGGGCTGAAATAGTCAAAGAATTCAATCCCAAACTGGAAAAGTCCATGGCCCTCAGGACCCATTGCCAAACCTCAGGCTGGAGTCTGACCGAGCAGGACCCATTCAACAACATAACCAGAACCTGCGTTGAAGCCATGGCAGCTATTTTTGGGGGCACCCAATCTTTGCATACCAACTCATTTGATGAAGCTATTGCCTTACCTACTGAATATTCAGCAGGAATAGCACGAAATACCCAAATTTACCTTCAAAAGCATGCAGGGCTCACCAAAGGAATCGACGTACTCGGTGGTTCCTACTTTCTGGAGTCCCTCACAAACAAGATTTATCAAAAAGCCCATTCGCACTTGCAGGACATTAAATCTCGTGGTGGTATGACCAAGGCTATAGAAACCGGATATCCTAAGATGAAGATTGAGGAGGCAGCAGCCAAAAAGCAGGCTCGTATCGATTCGGGAAGGGATGTGATCATTGGTTTGAATCAGTTTGTGGTAGAAGACAATGTTGATTTTGACCTCCTTGAAGTTAATAATGAAACCGTCAAAATCAGCCAAATCAAAAAGCTTGAGCAGGTAAAAGCTTCACGAGATAACCATGCTGTAGGAGAAGCGCTTGGCGCACTAACTGATGCAGCAAAAAAAGGCAATAAAAACCTGCTTGAGGCGGCTGTGGTAGCTGCGAGGGCAAGAGCCACCTTAGGAGAAATATCCACTGCAATGGAGAAAGTGTTTGGAAGGCATAAGGCCCCATCGTTTTCAATATCAGGAGTATATGCTAAAGAAATTAAAATGGATAAAGATTTTAAAGCAGCCCAAAAGCTTGCTGATAAGTTTGCTGCACTGGAAGGCCGCCGGCCACGAATCATGGTGGCCAAAATGGGACAGGATGGTCATGACCGTGGAGCTAAGGTGATTGCTACGGGATTTGCAGACCTGGGTTTTGATGTAGACATTGGCCCAATGTTTCAAACTCCGGAAGAAGTAGCCCAGCAAGCCGCCGAGCAGGACGTCCACCTCATAGGGGCCTCCAGTCTGGCTGGTGGGCATAAGACTCTGATCCCTCAACTTATTGGTGCGCTTAAGGCAATTGGCAGGGAAGACATACAGGTCGTTGCCGGGGGAGTAATTCCTCCTGGAGATTATGATTTTCTCAAAGAAAAAGGCGTAGCTGCAGTTTTTGGACCAGGTACCATATTAGCAAAAGCTGCCAGTGAAATCCTGATGAAATTAATGGAGGATTAAACTTTATAAGAAAAATATCCATTATCTTTATAATTAGTAAATTAAAATCAAAATCACCGATTATGCGTTTTAATCATCTAATATCTATAATCTTTTTTTGTGGCATCTTAGTGTGGTCCTATACTCCCGCCACCGCTCAAAAAAAATGGGACAAGCAGATCAGTAAGATCGATAAGGATTATGGTACCGGCAATTATAAAAAGGCTGACAAAAGGCTTAAAAAATTCCATAAGAAAACCACCAAAAAATTAGGTGCCAACCATGCTTATCTCCCAGCATATTATTCGCGACTGGCAAGAATCAGTGTGGCTACCGGCCATTTAGATGAATTTGAGAATGCACTCAATCTGGCTGAAAAAGCAAGTAAGGATCAATTCGGTGAAGGATCGGTAGACCATGCCAGAAATCTCCTTGAATTGGCCGAAATTTTAGTGCTCTATAAGGATTTTTTTAGAGCAGGGCAATATCTGGAATCGGCCGAGGAGACTTTGGAAGCAGCCGGTGAAGTTACTGATGCTGTTAAATCAAAATTAATCATCAATCGCGCTGAAATCCTCTCTGGAAAAGGATTTTATAATGAAGCCCTGAAATACATTGATGAAAACAAGGATTTTATAGCCAACAGGGCCGTAGCCAAAGAAACTCGTGTTGACCAGGCTTCTGGAAAGATTATCTCAGAGAAGCTTTCTCTTGAGGAAATAGATGAACGGATGAATGCCCATGGGAACCTGTTAATTCTTAAAGCTTATACCCTAGGGAAGCAGGGGAAATACATTGAAAGTGACAATGCCTTTATTGAAAACACCAGAATAATCGAAAAAAACAGGGACTTGGGTAAAAAATCCCTTCCTGCAATCAGAAATAAATTACTGCACGCATCCTTACTGGAAGATAACGGGCTACAGGGTGGCTTCAAAGGACCCAACAGCCATCTTGACTACAATAAAACCTTAAAACAAATCAAGAAGGACTTCAAACCTTCTCATTATCTTGCTTTTGATATATATGAGCGAGTATTGAAGCACCATTTAAAGGAAGGAAACAGGTCAAAATATAATAGCGCAAGGGCTGAGTATCGTAAGGCCATCAGGAAGAATTTCAAAAACTCCAGCTTACATATGGTCAACCTAAATACCATAGAATTTGATAAGAAAATCAGCAAGTCCAAAACCGGTAATTTGAGTAATGAAGTGAGCCAGGCTATCATTAAGGCTTCTGCATTGCCAAGAGATCATTGGAAGCGGGTTCAAATGCTTGAAATTCTTTATGAGGCAACCCTTGCGGAAGAAAAATACTTTGAGGCAGGAAAGAACCTGGAGGAAATATTAAGGATTAAGAAAGTCTTGTATGGTGAGGATGCGCCGGAATACCATCTCACCCTTTTAGAGCAGGCCAATTATTTTTTGTCCTACACCAACAAAATTGAGGATGCTGGAAAAATATACCAGAATAGTTTTTATCAAATAGTAGAGCCCCAAATATATTCCTGGCATGTCGATTATTTAGATATCATGAATAATCTTGCCTTGTATTATATTGAAATTGATGACTACAAAAATGCTGATGAGGCACTGGGGAAGGCTGTTGCAGCTGCAAAAGCTAAATTTACCTATGATGATATTGAATATGGCAAGGCTTTGGACCGTATGGCCAGTTTGTACATCAGAATGGGTAACTACAAGGAAGCTGAAGAACGCATTACACAGGCATTGGACATCCTTGTCGGCTATAAAAGGGATAAAGAAGAATTGGTTTACCTGGTCCAGGCCCTGGAAACCAGAGCCCGCCTGCATGCCCTAAAAGGGTTATTTGATGATGCAGA
>JBGTCD010000073.1:0-1528 GCA_041749015.1 Cyclobacteriaceae bacterium | reverse complement strand
TATTACTGAAATACCGGCAGGTAGCGGATCGGGTTTTATCTGGGATAAATTGGGCCATGTTATCACCAATTTTCATGTTATTCAGAATGCGTCAACAATTACGGTCACATTGGCCAACAGGACACCCCATGTTGCAGAGGTAGTAGGATATGAACCAAGTAAAGATTTGGCAGTATTGAAAATAAAAACATCTGAAGAAGAACTTACACCCATTCCTGTTGGACAGTCTTCAACACTTAAAGTAGGGCAATCAGTATTTGCTATTGGCAATCCATTTGGTTTAGACCAAACCTTGACTACAGGTGTAATAAGCGCCTTGGGTAGAGAAATAAAATCTGTAAATGGTCGGCCTATTCGAGATGTAATACAAACAGATGCTGCCATTAATCCGGGGAATTCCGGTGGTCCGTTATTGGACAGTTCAGGTAGACTTATTGGTGTCAATACCATGATATACAGTCCATCAGGTGCATCTGCGGGAATAGGATTTTCCATACCGGCAGATGAAGTAAACTGGGTTGTCACAGATTTAATAAAATACGGAGAGGTAAAAAGACCTGTTTTGGGTGTTGAATTATTGCATCCTACGTATGCAAAAAATTGGGGTGTAGAAGGTGCTATGATTATGGGCGTATCGCCGGATGGAGCTGCTGCAAAAGCAGGTATGAGAGCTACCCAAAAAAGTAAAGCTGGTGATATAATTTTTGGGGATATCATTATTGCTGTCAACAATATTAAAATAAAAGATAATAATGATCTGATTCTGGCATTGGAAAAATTTAATCCGGGCGATAATGTAAATCTGAAATATCTGAGAGATGATAAAGAAAAAGAAATCACTATTAAACTTGGTGCCTCTATTCAGTAATACGTTTTTGTAGATTTAATTTGAGATAGATATTCAGACAAGTATCGAGAACAGATACTCTATGTTTGGGAAGAATTAGTTTTAGCTACACATGACTTTCTAAAACCAGCTGATTTCCAATCCATAAAAGAAATCGTTATAACAATAGACTTCAATGATTTTGAAGTCTATTGTTTAATGCAAAATTCTGAAATCGTAGATTTTCTCGGTGTTGCAGAACAAAAAGTAGAGATGTTATTTTTATCACCCAATTACATTGGCAAGGGTTTGGGGAAAAATTAATTGAATTTGCTATTGCCGAACTGAAAATAAACAAAGTGGACGTAAATGAGCAAAATACCAAGGCAGTTGAATTCTATCGAAAGTTCAGGTTTAAAACTTACGTACGAACGGACAAAGACGACCAAGGGAAAGATTATCCATTGTTGCGAATGAAACTTGAGTTCGCTCGGAAAATACCGTTTTTGCCCTGACCCTCAAGGGAAACGTTTGATTATCATTGCAGTAAGAATTAAAAAATTTTGTCTGCGCATTATCTACTTTCGGAGCTGACATAAATTTAAAAAAGTATAATTCTAAGAACCACAGAAGTCCAAGACGGAATTGTTTGTTCCACCTCACTATAATGTTTAAAAGTCCATTATTTTGAGATCTAAATAA
>JBGTCD010000072.1:0-17481 GCA_041749015.1 Cyclobacteriaceae bacterium | reverse complement strand
TTTATTATATCCATCAGAATGACATCATTGTGGTGCCTGCCTTGCGGCAGCGGCCTTTCCGTAAATATTTTGGGCCCAACTTTGCCCTGATATCAGGTGCCGTGAGTTTTTTATTATTACTTGACAGGCTTAGTGAATAATTAGTATGCAGGAAGAATTCCCAAAATTTCAGGACAAACAGCCTGGTTCCCGAAGTGAAGAGAGCATTGACCTTAAAAGAGTCCTTTTTCGGGCACTTCGGTACTGGTATCTGGTGGTGGCTTCTTTAGCCATAGGCCTGACCATTGCATATATGATCAACCGCTATGCAGACAGAATTTACAGAATAGAAGCATCCATTATCATCCGTGAAAGCAAAGAAAATGCTGAAGCCAAAGTGCTCTACAATAATCCCTTGATCGATCTTTACAGAAATTTTTACAATGAGCTTTATATCATCAAGTCATATCCTCTGGTCCAAAGTGTAATTGAAAATTTAGACTTTAATGTAAGCTGGTACCGTGAAGGTCAGCTTAAGACCACAGAAGCTTATCATCAAATGCCCTTGACCATCGATTCAATCCCTGGATTGGAGTTACCCTACCAGTTTAACTTTGAATTCAAATATCTGGATGATAACTCATTTTCTCTATTGGTTCCAAATGAAGGGGGGGCCTTTCCTGAACAAATATTTAAGTATGGAGAGACTATTATTATTGAAAATAGTGGTTTTAGTATACACAAAATAGAAAATAAAGATTTAGCTTCAATAAGAGGCGATAAGTTCCTAATTAGGTTTTTTAGAACCGAGCAACTTACCAGTTCCTATGTCGGTAAGCTTAATGCTGCCTGGGCTGAGGAGGGGTCTTCGGTAGTCAATCTGAGCCTTCAGGGTACCACAACAGCTAAGGAAGTTGATTTTTTAAATGCCCTTATAGAGCGATTTCAGGAATATGACCTGGAAAAAAAGAATTTAGCAGCTTCCAGGTCATTAACCTTTATTGAGGAGCAACTGGACATTATTGCAGATTCTTTACATGGGTTCGAAGAAGCATTGGAACGTTTTAAACAAGCCAATGTCATGACAGATTTAAGTAGTGAGGCCCTTAGAGTTTATCAGCAAATTGAATTACTTGAAACACAAAAAACGGAATTCAGGCTCAAGGAAAAATATTATGACTATCTGAATAAATACCTGGGAGAAAAAGCTTGGTACGATCAGGTGATTCTACCAAGTGCTGTTGGGCTTAACGACCCAATGCTTACTGCTTTGGTAGGTCAGTTGGCAGAAATTCAAATGGAGGCCAAACTTCTGGGTGGCAATAGAGAAAATCTTGACAACCCATTTTTTAAAGAGATGTCCAGAAGGATTGAGACCATCAGAAAAGATATTGAGGAAAGCCTTAGGAATCTAAGGGAAACGGATGCCATCAGAGTGGCTTCTATTGATCGTGAAATTAAATCGCGGGAGAAGGACCTTTCTACTATACCTGCCGCAGAAAGGAGGCTGGTGACTCTTAGAAGAAATTACACATTCAGTGAAAACCTGTATAATTACCTGATGGAAAAAAGGGCGGAAGTGGGTATTTCCAGAGCTTCCACCACTTCAGATATCATTGTAGTCAACCCGCCCAGGGTATCCGGAGGCCTTATAAAACCAAATCCTAAACAAAATTACCTTTTTGGCCTAAGCTTTGGGTTAATTATCCCAGTGCTTTTGTTTTTGCTTATTGAATTTTTCAATAATAAAGTCCAGTCAAGGGAGGATATTGAGAAAATTACCAATATTCCTTTTATTGGAGGCATCGGCCATAAAAAGGCGGATTCCAATTTGATAGTATTTGAAAAGCCAAAATCTGCTGTAGCGGAATCCTTTAGGTCTTTACGTTCCAATTTAAATTTCTTTACCGAAAACAAGGATAAAAAAGTCTTTCTGGTGACCAGTTCCATCAGCGCAGAAGGCAAATCCTTTACCTCCATCAATCTTTCCACAGTTTTGTCCATGTCTGGAAAAAAGGTTTTACTCATTGGTGGTGATATGCGTAGGCCCAAGCTTTATGGTGATTTTGGGTTGCACAATGACTTTGGTTTAAGTAATTATCTTTCTTCGGGCATGAATTTTAAAGAAATAGTTCAAGAGACCGCAATACCCAATTTATCCATCATTAGTGGGGGCCCAATTCCTCCCAATCCGAGCGAATTGCTGATGACAAATAAAATGGAACGATTGCTGGAAGAAGCTAAAAAAGAATTTGATTTTATTGTTATTGACACCCCTCCGGTAGCACTGGTTACCGATGCCTTTGTCCTCTCTAAGTTTGCGGATCATACCGTGTTCCTGGTGCGGCAGAGCTTCACCCCAAAAGGGGTCCTACGCACCATCCACGAGTTTTACCAAAACGGTCGCATCAAAAACCTGAGCATCCTCCTCAATGACATCCACAAAAGCGGCCCGGGATATGGGTACGGCTATGCCTATGGGTATGGTTACGGTTATGGGTATGGCTACGGGTACGGCTATGGGTCGAAGAAGAAGGGTGGGGGGTATTATGAGGAGTAGGGTAGAAGTTAGATATTAGAAGTTAGTATTTAGTAGCAGCCGGAGCAGCTCGGAAGGAGCGTAGCGACGGTCCCGCTTCGCAGTAGCGGGTTAGGCAGCCGTAGCATTCTTTGCAATTTTAGCCACGCACCGCAGTGCGTGGCTCCTGGGGAAACAGACAAAAACTACCAAAATTATCGTCATTTCGACCCCTAAATAAATTGAAAACTATTGGATGAGAACCATCCAGGGGGAGAAATCCCCTTAAAATGTATCGTGATTGTACTCGGTAGCTTTAACCATTTAATTTTATAGCATAGTCAGCCACGCACTGCAGTGCGTGGCTTCTGGTAAAAAAAACTAATCCACAAAACCAATAATTAACGTCATTGCGAGGCATGGGACTTTTGCGAAAGCAAAAGGACGATCCCGTGGCAATCTCGACAAAATGTTCGCAATCGTTTCTTAACTCTGAGATTGCCGCGCCGCTCGCCCGCAGCCCTACGCCAGGGCTCGCAATGACGAAATGTTCATTATTATTTAGTTGACATTTTCAGCCATGCACAGCAGTGCGTGGCTCCAGGTGATTCTTAATTAGCCAAAAGCTAATAGCTAATAGCCAGGAACAAAGTCAAAAAAAATTCCTTATAATTGTAATTCTCCAAAGTACTTTTTTATATTTGAGTAATAAAATTACTCAATATCGTGTGGAAAGCGGTTTACACCAAGCCAAGGCATGAAATGAAGGTAGCCAGGAGGCTAGAAGGGATGGGAATCAACGTGTATGCCCCCACCCAGGTAGTCCTCCGTCAGTGGTCAGACCGCAAAAAGCGCGTTCGCGTGCCGGTATTTAATTCCTATGTTTTCCTGAACTGTGAAACCCTTGAAGAACTCTCTGTGCTCCAGACTTCTGGAGTCGTCAATTTCGTTAAACGGCTCGGGCAAGTCGCCCAAATCAGAGATTCCGAAATACAGCAGATCAAAGACTTCCTCTCCGGATACGAATCCGTTAAGGTGGAGGAGAATAACACTCTGTCCCTGGGAGACAAGGTCATTGTCACCGATGGGGCCGTCAAGGGTCGTCGTGGCGCAGTAACCGGATTCCAACGGCACAAAGCCCGGTTGGTTTTGGAAGACCTGGGGCTGGAGATTATCGCAGAAGTCCCGGTAGCCAGCCTGATCAAGGACCACGACCGGGAAGCAGATTCCAACAACCCCAATAGAAGAAAATCTTTCCACTTCTAATTCCGGGTTGGTCATACTATATTTTCTCAGTTCCAATCCACCAAATGGGACTTACGAGGCGAAGCTTTGCTATAGCAACACTAACTACAACGCTAACACTAACAATTTTTGAGAGATTTTAAGAACTGGAAAATGTGGCAGGATAGCAGGGCATTCGTGGTACTTGTTTATCCCTACTTAAAAAAAATGCCAGACTTTGAAAAGTTTGGGATGACCAGTCAGTTAAGGAGAGCAATCATTTCTATACCTGCAAATATTGCAGAAGGTGCAGGAAGAAATTCGGAAAAAGAATTAAAACAATTTTTACATATCGCCCTGGGATCCTCTTATGAAGCTGAAACCCTTTTGCTGGTATGTCTTGATCAAAATTATTTACAAGCAGAAGAGACCACAAAATTACTTTTAGAATTAGGGTTCATCCAAAAGCAGATCCATGGATTTATCAAAAACCTTAAAAGCTAAATCTTCCTACCATTATTGTCTGTTAGCTGTTAAAGTTAGCTGTTAGTGTTAGTGTTGTGTTAGACACCCTCGTCACCTCCAAAACCCGCATCAAGCTACTGCTGAAGTTTTTTCTCAACAGCAGGACCAGGGGCTATTTGCGGCATTTAGAGTCGGAGTTTGGGGAGAGTACTAATGCGATCCGGCTGGAGTTGAATAAATTTGAAAAGGCGGGGATGCTGCGGTCTTCCAATGAAGGGAATAAAAAAGTCTTCAAGGCCAATACCACCCACCCTTTGTTTCCTGAGGTGCAAGCTATAGTACGGAAGTATGTGGGTATCGACAAGATCATTGAAAAGGTCGTAGGCCGGGTAGGGGACCTGCAGTTGGCTTGTCTGGTAGGGGATTACGCCCGTGGGCTGGACACCGGCACTCTGGAATTTCTCCTGGTTGGGCGGGACCTGGATGAGGATTATCTGGGTAATCTGGCCTCAAAGGCTGAATCCATGATCCAAAGGACGATTTCCTTTTCCATTATGAATTCTGAAACATTTGAAGCTTCGGCACTTGCCGATACAGATTGTCTGGTGCTATGGGAGAGTTAGTTATTAGCTGTTAACCTTTGGCCTACCTACATCCCTTCGGGACTTCGGTAGGTAAACTGTTGGCCATTTGCGTATTAGCCACGCACCGCAGTGCGAGGCTCCTGGTCGAAGAAAAAAAATTATAATAAACCGTCATTGCGAGGCATGGGGCTTTTGCGAAAGCAAAAGGACGATGCCGTGGCAATCTCAACAAAATGTTCGCAATCGTTCCTTTACTCTGAGATTGCCGCGCCGCTTTCCCACAACCCTACGCCAAGGCTCGCAATGACGATAAGTTTAGTTTTTATATTTTAGGGCAAGCTTTTATGAAATTTGGTTAGGGGTGGAAGTATTTATATTCTAACAAACAAAAGAAATACAACCCTATATGTGGGGGTGACCTCTGATTTATATGCTCGAATATCCGACCATAAAGAAAGGCTTGATCCACGGTCATTTTCCTACAGATATAATTTAGATAAGCTGGTGTATTTTGAAAACTTTGGCTACATAGAAGAGGCCATAGAGCGTGAAAAGCAATTAAAATCATGGTCAAGAAAAAGAAAAGAAGCCTTGATCAATACCCTAAATCCTAACTGGAAAGATCTTTTTAATCAAATTTAAAAAAAATACTCCCGTCATTGCGAGGCATGGGGCTTTTGCGAAAGCAAAAGGACGATGCCGTGGCAATCTCGATAAATTAACGCGATCGTTTCTTAACTCTGAGATTGCCGCGCCGCTTGCCCGCAGTCCTACGCTAGGGCTCGCAATGACGAATAAAAGAATGAGTTGAAAAAGCCTCAGCCTCAGCCACAGCCAGAGCCAGAGTTAGAGTTAGAGTTTGAGTTAGAGTCAGTGTCAGTGTCAGCGTTAAAGTCAGAGTCAGAGTCATAGTCAATAAAGAATTTGCCAACCGCTAAAAGCCAACTGCCAACAGCAAATAAATGCCCGACCAGGACACTATAAAAAAATTCTCAAAACACCTCTTCTGGGATGTGAACCGAGACAATATGACGCTGGAAAAGAGTAAAAAACTCATCGTACAGCGGGTGCTGGAATACGGATTGCTGGATGACTGGATACTCCTTAAGAATACCTATGGGATCGAAAGCATTGCAGAAACTGCTGTGACTTTGAGATCACTTGAACCCAGAGCCTTAGCTTTTATTTCTAATTTATCAGGAATTCCAATTGAAAAATTCAGATGTTACGAATTCAGACTGTTGAACAAGATACACTGGGACTTCTAAAAGCCATCATGACGATGGAAGCTTTTAATGAGTTTAGACTAGTGGGTGGAACAGCTCTGGCTCTGCAATTTGGTCATAGAAAATCCATTGATCTGGATTTTTTTGGTGATGTTGACTTGGATTTGATCAATTTTGAAAAAGAGTTTAGTCACTTTTTAGAAATTTCTTTTATCACCAACACCAAAAGGATTAAGTCATTACTTGTCAATGGTATCAAAGTAGATTTTGTAAGCTACCAATATCCATGGCTGAAGGCATGCAATAAAATAGATGATTTAAGATTAGCATTCCCTGAGGATATAGCAGCAATGAAAATCGCAGCAATTACAAACCGGGGAGCCAAAAAAGACTTCTATGATCTTTATTTTTTGTTAAAAGAATTTACCCTGGCCGAGATCTTAGGTTACTATCTTCAAAAGTATCATGATGCAACAGCATTGATGATGCTAAAAAGCATCACCTACTTCCAGGACGCAGAAAATGAAGACGAACCAGTGATGCTTCTGCCGGCTACATGGGAAGATGTGAAGAAAAAAATCCTAAAGGAGCATAAGGCTTATATGGATACATTATGAAATAGCTGTTGGCTTTTGGCTGTTAGCTATTGGCCATTTGCGTATTAGCCACGCACCGCAGTGCGTGGCTCCTGGTGAAACAGACAAAAACTATCAAAAGTAACGTCATTTGGATTAGCATTAGGGTTAGCACGTAAGTGCAGTAGCGCAGCAATCAATATTGAAATCAATAAAAAAGGAGATTTTACTAAAAAAGAATTAAACGATATAGAAAAGTTAATTGTAGAACATAAAAAAACATTATTAAATCAGTTGTCGTTATTTTACAGGGGGAAAGAGGTTAAAGCAATTCGATTATGAGCACAGCCATAAAAACGTCAGGAATAAAGAACATAGATTTCATGAATGAGCATCTAATGATTATTTATCTTGATAATGAGCGGACTTGTATTGTGCCATTGGATCAATTCCAAGCCATTAAAGAATTATCTAAAAAGGAGCGAGAAAACTATGAAATAATTGATGATACATATTTATCGTTTGTATCAATTGATAATATTTATTCCATCAATGAGCTTTTAGGTATTTGAATACCCTAAATTCAAATGCCTGGCAAATCAATTCCTTAGGATCAGTTGCCTGTCCTGTAACGGTTACTATAGTTTTGTGTCAACCTGCTTCTGCTTCCGCAGCATACGATTGCCTCTAAATAAGGATTAACAATAAGTAAAAGTCGGCCAATTTGAGTAAGCAGTAAACATTAGGCAGTACGTAGGCAATAAAAATAATTCTAAGCTAACTTCTCAAGACTAAGGTCTCAAGATTAACCCAACCCAACAGTTTACCTGCCGCAGGCAGGCCAACAACTAAATGCCAATAAAGAAATTGCCGCGCCGCTCGCTCACAGCCCTACGCCAGGGCTCGCAATTACAAAAAAAAGAGTGAGTTGAAAAAGCCACAGCCAGAGTCAGAGCCAGAGTTAGAGTCAGTGTCAGCGTTAAAGTCAGATTCAGAGTCACTAAAGAATTCACCAAAAGCTAATAAAGAAATTGCCGCACTGCTCGCCGACAGCCCTACGCCAGGGCTCGCAATGGCGAAAAAAAGGGTGAGTTACAAAAGTCAGAGTTAGAGTCAGAGTCAATGTCATACATTAAGTCTTTCATCATCCGAAACTTCACCAGTTTCACCTACTTTTACCGCCACCTCCGGCACAGGATATTCATTGCCGTGGGACTGAGTATTCTCGTTGGTGTCCTGGACGGGTTTGGCTTGGCCATGTTCCTGCCGGTCCTGCAACTGGCCGATGGCAGCACAGGTGTAGACCCGGAAGGCTTGGGCAATTTGAGGTTTTTAGTGGATGGCATGGCAGGATTGGGCATACCCCTGAGCTTGCTGCCTATTCTGGGAGTGCTTTGCTTATTTTTCCTGCTCAAAGGGATCATGAAGTTTATAGGGGATTCCTACCGGGTGATGGTCCAGCAGTACTTTATCAGAAGACTCCGCCTCAGCCTGGTAGATGCCTTGAACAAGATCTCCTTTAAAAGTTTTGTCACCTCAGATGCCGGAAGGATACAAAATACCATGACCGGCGAGGCAGACCGGGTCATGCGGGCCTATCAGTTTTATTTCCGCTCTTTCGAACAAAGCATTTTAGTGGCCGTCTATATGGGGTTCGCCTTTTTTGTGGATGTGAGATTTGCCGTACTGGTGACGGTTGGAGGCATCCTTACCAATTTACTGTACCAGATCATTTATAGGAAGACGAAAAACGCATCAAGAAGATTAACGCGGGACTCCCATGCCTACCAGGGATTGGTGATCCAGCATGTAGGGCAATTTAAATACCTCAAAGCAACCGGCTTATTACACAGGTTTGGGAAGAAGCTCAAACAATCCATTTTTGATATAGAGCTGAATAACAAAAAAATAGGAATCTATGGCGCCCTGCTAACTGCAGCCAGAGAACCCTTGCTGATATTTGTAGTAGCGGGGGTGATCATATTACAGACTGTAGTGCTGGATGCAGCTCTGGCACCTATTTTAATCAGCCTCTTATTTTTCTACCGGGCACTGACCGCACTGATTGCCATGCAAAACACCTGGAATGGGTATTTATCAGTAGCCGGCTCCATGGAAAATATGACTGACTATTTTAACGACCTAACAGAGAAAAAAGAGCAAACGGGAACAAGATCTGAATATACCTTTGTCAAAAGCATTGAATTAAAACAGGCCAGTTTCTATTATGGCAATACGCTGATTTTAAAAGATATTGATCTCAAAGTTGAAAAGCATAAAACCACCGCTTTTGTTGGGGAAAGTGGCAGCGGTAAAACCACCCTGGTCAGCATGCTGGGGGGACTGTTCCGGCCTGACCAGGGCAGCATGTTAATCGATGGACAGGATGTGGGGGACCTTAATCTTGGTGATTTTCAGTCGAGGATTGGATTTATTACCCAGGATCCGGTAATCTTTAACGATAGCATTTTCAATAATGTGACCTTTTGGGATACTGATAATGAAGAGCACCGCGATAAGTTTTGGGAGGCACTCAGACAGGCCTCGGTAGATCATTTTGTTTTGGGCCTTGAAGAAAAAGAGGATACCGTACTCGGTCAAAACGGCATCAACCTCAGCGGGGGACAAAAGCAAAGGCTTGCCATAGCAAGGGAATTGTATAAATATCCTGAAATACTGATCATGGATGAAGCTACCTCCGCTCTTGACTCCGAAACGGAACGAGACATACAGAAAAATATTGATTTACTCAAAGGACAATATACCATCCTCATCATTGCCCATAGGCTGTCTACCATACGGAATGCAGACCGGGTAGTGATGCTGAATCAAGGCCGTATTGAGCGTATAGGCACCTATCAGGACCTGGTGAATCAGTCCGATTCGTTTAAGCGAATGGTGGCATTACAAGAGCTATAATAAATGTGACAAGGATAGTTTTCCATATTGGTTTAATGAAAACGGGAACGACTTTTTTACAAAGTCAGGTTTTCAGCAACTTGCCGGATTTCCATTATTTGAGGAATGAAAATTCCCTCAATTCAAGGCTGGAGATGGGGCATAAGCATGAACGCTTTTTAATCTCCAATGAAGGCATCTCTGGTAATCCATTTACATACAGGACTGAATTACGTTACTTCGACCAATTCACCATTGCAGTTGACCGCATAAAGTCAACTCATCCCAATTCTAAAATCATTTGCTGCTTTAGGGAGCCTTCTTCATTTATTCAATCGGCATATAAGCAATATTTACACGTGGGTGGAATATTTGAATTTGAACGGTTTTACAATAAAAACGGGCAAGGATTGGTGCACCCGGATGATTTCCTTTTCAGCAGATTTATCAATTATTTACAGGCAAATTTTGAGGAAAAGGATTTATTCATCTACAACTTCGATGCTTTTATTAAAGATATGCCTGGAGTTATTGGCGACATACTGGCCTTCATCGGAAGCAATACTACGTATGATCAACTCAACATTAACCCAAAGAGGAAAAGTAACCCCTCAGTCCCTGATCACTTAGAAACTACTTTAATTAAAGCCAACAAACTGAGTCATTGGTACCGCCAAAAAACAGGCAAACATCTACAGATTAAGCTATTTGGAAAGGTAATAAACGGACGGGTGATAGTACAGTACATACTGCCTAAAGTATTAAAGAGTTCCAAAAAGCGAGATTTAAAAGACTTGAAACAGTTTTATGCGCAAGACTGGGCATTTTGCCTAAAGAAAATGAATCGAATACCAACCTTAACCTTATAGCTGAAATTGGGCAAACCTGGTAGTACCAATTCTAAGAGTCTGGTGAATCAGATGATTCTAATTAAGCTCATGGTGGTACAACCAGAATTATAAAAACACATGGATTTAACAGCAAAAAGTTTATTGATCACGGGCGGCACCGGCTCCCTGGGCAAAGCCCTCACCAGCCACATTTTAAGGACCTCTCCGAATATTAAAAAACTGGTTATTTTTTCCCGCGATGAGCAGAAGCAGTACCAGATGGCGATGGAGTATCCGCCGGACCGATATCCACAAATGAGGTTTTTTATTGGTGACGTGCGGGATAAAGGGCGGTTGATCCGAGCCTTGAACAGGATTGACTATGTCATCCACGCTGCAGCCATGAAGCATGTGCATATTGCGGAGTACAACCCTGGTGAATGCGTGAAAACCAATATCGGAGGAGCGGAAAATGTCATAGAGGCCTGCCTGGAAACTAAGGTAGAGAGAGTGGTGGCCCTCAGCACGGACAAGGCTTGTGCCCCGATTAACTTATATGGCGCGACCAAGCTAACATCCGACAAGCTCTTCATTGCTGCGAATAATATCAAAGGTTGGAATCCTATTCGATTTTCAGTGGTACGGTATGGCAATGTCATGGGCTCCAATGGATCCGTCATCCCGTTTTTCTTAAAAAAGCGAAAGGAGGGGATATTGCCCATCACGGTACCTGAAATGACCCGATTTAATATTTCCCTGGAAGATGGTGTGAATATGGTCATGCATGCCCTCGAACACGCCTGGGGCGGGGAAATCCTGGTGCCAAAGATTCCTTCCTATCGCATCATGGATGTGGCAGAAGCCATTGATCCGGGTTGCGAAAGACCCGTCATCGGCATCCGGCCAGGCGAAAAAATTCATGAGGAAATGATCACCGAGTCCGACTCTCATTACACCTGGGACCTTGGAAAGTATTATGCCATCCTACCCACTACCCATAGCTGGAAACTCGATGACTATATACAACACTTTAATGCCACAAAAGTACCTTCCGGATTCAAATACAACTCAGGCCAAAACACCGAATGGGAAACGGTGGAAAGCTTGAGGAGATTGATTAGGGAACACGTTGATTCCAACTTTAGTGTTTAGCTTTTCGCCATTCGCTTTTCGATAGAGATGCATAAATGAGAAATTTTCGCAACTGGGATGTCTGGAAGAATTCGAAGGCTCTTGTTAGTGTCATTTATAAAACCACTAAAGGATTCCCGGATTCAGAAAAGTTTGGTCTTACCAATCAAGTGCGTAGAGCTGCAGTTTCCATTGCGGCCAACATCGCAGAGGGTGCGGGACGGAAAACAGATAAGGATTTTAAAAACTTTTTATTTATTGCCCTGGGTTCTGCATTTGAACTGGAAACATTGATTGATCTTTCATTGGAAATAGAATTTATTAACCAAACTCAATACGATGAATTACATGATCAGATTGATCATATTCAACGGCAATTAAATTCATTCATCCAAAAAATCCGAATAGTGAATGAGAAATAATAAGCGACCATCGAACCGCGAACCACGAAAAGCGAATCACGAATCACGAAAAGCGATTCCTTATGGCAAGCAAAACATTACCCAATCAGACATCGACGCTGTGACCGAAGTCCTCAAATCCGACTACCTCACCCAGGGACCTAAAATTGCTGAGTTTGAAGAGGCTTTTGCTCAATATGTAGGATCAAAATATGCCGTGGCGGTCTCAAGTGGGACTGCTGCACTACATCTCTGCACAATGGTTTTGGGCGTAAAGCCCGGCGACAAAGTCATCACCACACCCATCACCTTCGCTGCTTCTGCCAATTGTGTGCGATACTGTGGGGGGGAGGTGGTTTTTGCGGATATTGACCCGCAATCCTATTTACTGGATATTGATAAGATTCGTGAATTACTCCAAGCCACTCCGAAGGGTACTTACCGGGGGATTATCCCGGTTGACTTTGCCGGAAGGGCAGTGGATATGGAAGCATTCAGGAAACTTGCTGATGAGCACGATCTGTGGATCATCGAAGATGCCTGCCATGCCCCAGGTGGCTCCTTCATTGATTCCCATGGAAAGGAGCAAAAATGTGGTAATGGCAACTATGCCGATCTGGCCATTTTCTCCTTCCACCCCGTCAAGCACATAGCAGCAGGCGAGGGCGGCATGATCACAACCAACAATAAAGCACTCTACGAAAAGCTGCTTATGCTGCGCACCCATGGCATCACACGGGATCCGGATAGTTTTCAAAACAGTTTAGAATTAGCGGCTGGTCATTCGCAATTCGCAATTCGCAATTCGCCAACCACGAACCACGAACCACAAACCACGAACCACGAAAAGCGAACCACGAACCACGATTACCCCTCCTGGTACATGGAAATGCAATCCCTCGGCTACAACTACCGCCTCACCGACATCCAGGCCGCCCTGGGACTTAGCCAACTACAGCGCGCAGAGGAAGGCCTTAACCGCAGACGCGAAATAGCTGCACGCTATTATGAAGCCTTTAAAGATATTCCTCAAATCACAGACTTTAATTTGGACGCAATTCGCAATTCGCAATTCGCAAACCACGAACAACGAACAACGAACAACGAACCACGAACCACGAATAGCGAGAAAAGCCACGCTTTTCACCTTTACATCATCGAAACCCAAGACCGATTGGCCCTATACAACTACCTGCGGGAACACCAGATTTTCGCTCAAATCCACTACATCCCTTGTCACCTGATGCCCTACTACAGACAGTTCGGATGGAAAGAAGGGGATATGCCAAAGGCTGAGCAATACTATAAAGCTTGTATAAGCTTGCCGATGTATCCTACCCTAACAGTAGATGAACAAGCATTCGTGATACAAACAATAAAAGACTATTATGTCTAATCTCTGCATCATTCCTGCAAGAGGTGGCAGCAAACGCATCCCAGGAAAGAATATTAAGGATTTCCTGGGCAAACCTATTATTGCTTACTCTATTGAGGCAGCCATCAAATCCAAATTATTTGATGAAATAATGGTTTCCACGGATGACGAAGAAATTGCAAAGGTTTCAAAAAATTATGGGGCTAAAGTTCCATTTTTGCGAAGTGCTGAAAATGCTAATGATTTTGCTACTACATTAGATGTGGTTAACGAAGTTCTTGACACCTATCAAAAAGAAGGGAGGGCATTTGAAAATACCTGTATTATCTATCCTACAGCACCATTTGTCACCATTGAACGGTTGCAGGAAGGTTATAGAGCCTTAAACGATTATGATGCAGCTATTCCCGTAGCTGAGTTTAGCTATCCGGTATGGCGTTCTTTTAAGATAGTTGAGAATACATTGGCCTATCAATGTCCGGAGTTCGAAAAAAGTCGTTCACAGGATTTACCTAAACTATATCATGATGCCGGGCAGTGGTATTGGATAAAAACGAATAAAATTGTAAATACCCTTGTGCCAGTCAATACAGCAGCCATTCTTCTTGGAAATTTAGAAGTTCAAGATATAGATGAAGGGGTGGACTGGCAATTGGCGGAAATGAAATATAAATTGAGGAATTAATTTTCTGATCATTAAAGATGAAAAGTAGTTATAAAGCTTTATCTAAACAGGTTTACAAAGATGGTGATTATGTATTAATGCCTATTCGAAAGGAGGACCGTTATAAAATCATGCAATGGCGGAATGAACAAATATATCACCTACGACAAAGTAAGCCGTTAAACCAAGCCGATCAAGATCGGTACTTTAGCAAGGTAGTCAGTCATCTCTTTGACCAAGAGCAACCGGAGCAAATCCTATTCTCTTTTCTTGAAGGAGAACAGTGCATTGGCTATGGAGGATTGGTGCATATTAATTGGGCTCATAGGAATGCAGAAGTATCGTTTATCATGGATACGAGTTTAGAAATCGTTTTTTTTGCGCAGCACTGGAAAACATATTTGCATCTCCTCGAAAAGGTTGCCTTCACAGAACTGCAACTTCATAAGCTGTTTGTTTCTGCTTTTGACTTACGGCCGCACCTCTATCCTGCGCTAGAAGAAGCCGGCTTCTTTCCCGATGCCCGACTAAAAGAGCATTGCTACTTTGATGGCAAATTTATTGACGTAGTCATTCACGCTAAACTACGGCTAAATTGACTTTAGGTATTTTGGCGAGTGGCCGCTTGGGTCATGCAGTGCTCAAGCAGTTAGCCTCTTATTATACGCTGAATTTTGTCATGACTGATGCAGGGTCTCTTGAGATTCAAAGTTTCTGCCACGAAGAAGGCATTGGCTGTTTTGTTGGCAACCCAAGACAGGGAAAATGTGCCCATTTCATTGAAGGCAAGATAATTGACGTTTTGGTATCTGTAAATTACTTGTTTGTCATAGAGCAGGATTTAATCGAATTACCTAAAAAAATAGCCTTTAATATTCATGGTTCATTACTGCCCAAATATAGAGGAAGAACGCCACATATTTGGGCCATTATCAACAATGAAAAAACAACAGGCATTACTGCGCACATCATTGACGCGGGCTGCGATACCGGAGCTATTATCGAGCAAATACAAGTACCAATTGAAAGCAAGGATACAGGCGCCACTATGCTAGACAAGTTTGAGGCGCTTTATCCGACCTTGGTTAATCAAGTCTTGAGTAAAATTAAACATGATCAAATTTCTCTTACTCCACAAAAGGAGCACCTAGCTACCTATTTTGGCAAACGAACACCAGAAGACGGACAAATTGATTGGAACTGGCAGCGCGAACGAATTGGTAACTGGGTCAGGGCTCAAGCACCTCCCTACCCTGGTGCATTCTCTTGGCATGATGGCGAGAAATTCATCATAGCTGAAGTCGAATTGGATGACTTTGGATTCAATTGGAAGATGCCAAATGGCTTAATTCTCACGACAAATCCACTTAGGATTAAAACATCAAACGGTGTGCTCCGCTTGACCAAAACCAAATTATTGAACTTGGATGCCCTTTCAGAAGGTATTATTTTAAAATAAGTATAATGAGAATTGATAATTTTGACATTTCCAGTACTTCTACAGTTTTTATCATTGCAGAATTGTCTGCTAATCATAATGGCAGCCTTGAGACGGCTTTAGATACAATCCGAGCTGCTAAAAGAGCAGGGGCAGATGCCATTAAGCTACAAACGTATACAGCAGACACTTTGACTATTGACTGCGATAAAGAAGATTTCATAATCAAGTCAGGTTCAATATGGGACGGCAAAACCTTCTATGAACTTTATCAAAGTGCCTACACTCCATGGGAATGGCACCAAAAGCTATTTGATGTTGCCAGGGAGGAGGGCCTGATTTGTTTTTCCTCACCCTTTGATAAAACCGCCGTCGATTTTTTGGAAGATCTTAATGCCCCTGCTTATAAAATTGCCTCTTTTGAAATTACCGATATTCCGCTTATAGAATATGCTGCCTCTAAAGGCAAGCCCATGATCCTTTCTACGGGTATAGCCACCGAAGAGGACATCCGGTTGGCACTTGATACGTGCCGGAAAGCCGGTAATGATCAGATTGCCTTATTAAAATGCACCTCCAGTTACCCGGCTCCTATTGAAGAAGCCAATATGGCCATGGTGCGGGACTTCGCCGAGCGCTTCGGGGTCATCCCCGGCTTATCCGACCATACTATGGGCAGCACAGTACCGGTGGTAGCGACCTGCTTTGGTGCGAAAATCATCGAAAAGCATTTTATATTGGATAGGTCTATTGGTGGCCCCGATGCCTCTTTTTCAATGGATGAGCCAGAGTTTACTGAAATGGTAAAAGCGGTCAGAGAAGCAGAAATGGCAATAGGAAAAGTGGACTATACCCTAACCGATAAACAGAAAAAAGGAAGGGACTTTTGTCGTTCTTTATACGTGGTGAAAGATATTATGGCTGGTGATATTATTACCGAAAAAAATGTTCGAAGCATCAGGCCTGGTTTTGGGATGCACCCTAAGGAGTTGACTCAGATACTTGGAAAGCGTGCTAATCAAAACCTTGAAAAGGGTGATCGGATAATTATTAATTTTATCCAATAGACTTTGAGTGATCTGTTAAGTAAATATTTGAGCGGTTTAAAAGAGGTGCCCGCTAAAACAAAATATCTTCAGGATGAAATAGATCGCTATTTCGTCCAAATTACTCCTATTTTGAATCAGTTACATGGTCTAAATGGCAGCAAGCGTTTTTGGAGGATACTATTGGGTTCGCATGTAGCCAGTTGTTTAAAGAGAAATGGCATCATTTCTTGGAAGGTAAGTTTAATTACAGGGGGGGTGGGAAATAATTTCAGTTCATTAGGCTATATACTCTTCTACTTACGTGAAAATAAAAATCAAATAAAGAAAAATACCTTCTACCGTAGCATTAATGAGATCCTCTTAAATGATGATATTATTATCGGTAATAGAGCACATTTAATGGTTGATGATATTAAAGGAATAATTGCAGAAAACCGATTTCCCGCCTGGTTCTTAATGAAGAAAGAAGGGGTAAAAAGGAAAGAAGTGAATAGAATAGCTGCAACAATTGATGATCCTGTACTCAAATCAATAGTTCATAGTTTTCCTGAAATTTATATAGAGTACTTTAGCTCAATTAGGAAATCTTTTCAAATTATTAACCCCAAGGAAAAGACCTTCCATTGCGAACAAGGTGTAGGGCAATATTGGCATTTTATAATAGCATTTTATGTTGAAGAAGGTGCGCAACTATTTTATTATCAACCGGGTGGTTGGATGGGTGATGTTGCCCATAACAATGGTTACCTAGGTCAGCGAGATGTAGCCGATAAGTTTGTTACTTATGGATGGAAGCTCCACGACAAAGAGGAGCCGGGCAGAGCTTACAGACTACTTGAATTTAAAAGAAATTTCGAAAAACTAGGAAAATTAAAAAAAACAAAATTAAAATCAATTCTTGTTGTGCTAACAGATTTTGGAAGCCAGGGAAAGGTGTATTATGAAGCCTCATTACGTAATCTAATTTCAGAAATTAACCCTTCCTATTTTGATCAATTAAAAATTAGGTATAGAGCAAAATCCAGACTTTTGCGAAAAAGCAGGAAGAAGGATATCAATATTCAGCAATCAAAAAAAATTATCGTTGATAGCGGTTTTGAGCCCATGTACCGTGCTGTTGCTGA
>JBGTCD010000071.1:0-2218 GCA_041749015.1 Cyclobacteriaceae bacterium | reverse complement strand
AAAATTTTTAAAGGGGGTATTAACACTCTGAAGAATGACAGACCAAAAATTATTGTTGAAATAGAAGCGCGTCATGTAGGAAAGGACCAGGTGATAGATACATTAAAGTTTATGGAATCTTTGGGCTACAAAGGACATTTTATCCATGGACTTGATCGGATTCAAATAGATTTATTTGATTTTAACAAACATCAGAATATTGATGACATGACCAATTATTGCCTTAATTTTACATTTGAATAACTAAACATGTATTGGACATCCTGCAATAAGTTGATTGGCAAGGTATAATGGATCTCAAGAGCTTTCTTTTGGTAAAAATTTGTATTGGTTGTAGACATCTTCGGTAAGTAAAGCTTCTAAGCAATGATATCAGAAAGAGTACAGAATTAGCGGTTTGCGGAGAAAGTAATGAACCCCGATGCACCCACGATGCACCCGCGATGCACCCCTACTCACTAAGATCTTTTCGAAATCAATGATCTGTTAAGGAATTGGAAATAGCAGAAATAATAGCATTCGAGTGTCTCCGGGTAATCGGCCATTTGAATGAATTTACCGGCTTCTTTTCAAGTTGAACCCCAAAGAATCTATGACACCCCGATGTACTCCACTCCTGTCGCAGAGGGAAATTTGATATATTCGGGAAAATTTGCTATATCAAAGACAAGCTAAGCAATTATGAAAGGATTTTATGCATTTTCCCTGCTGTCTCTGATGGCTTTCTCCTGCAAAACCAGCATTCTGACCGAGGTGCAACAATGGACAACGCATGAAATTATCCTTCAGGCTGCTAATACCTATGCTAACGGATATACCGACATTGAGGTGTGGGGAGAATTCGTCAGCGATAAGGGTGAAAAACTTATTAGGCCGGCCTTCTGGGACGGTGGAAACACCTGGAAAATCCGGGTTGCACCGACTGACAGTTCGTCGAAATGGGATTGGGAAACTTTCTCATCTTCTCCGGATCAGGGCCTTGCCGGTATCAAAGGCAGCTTTAAATCTGCAGGCTACACAGGTGACAATCCTCTGTTGAAGCATGGTTTACTGAGCGTATCCATGGGTAAAAGAAATGTGGTACATCGTAATGGCCAGCCGTTCCTTGTGGTAGGTGATACCCCCTGGTCCATTCCTTTTAGGGCTACTACAGAACAGGTCCGGGTCTATGCCAATGATCGGCAGACGAAGGGTTTCAATGTTGCCCTGCTTATGTCGGTGCAGCCAGATATGAATGCCCACGGACCGGAGCAACGAAATACCATTGAAGGCTTTGACATTGGATTTGCCGATTTGTCGGAGGGGTCCATGAACGAGCTGAAGCCCGACTATTACCAATATCTGGACTCCCTGGTATCCATTCTGGTGGATCATGGTATTGTACCTGTATACCAGCCGGTTTTTCATGGTTATGGATGGAAGGGACTGCAAGTGCTTGGTCCTTTAGCAGATCCGGATGAATATGCCCGGTATTGTAAATACCTGGTGGCTCGTTTTGGCAGTATGCCCGCCTTTTGGTTGGTCGGCGGTGATGCGGCCGGTCGTGACCCGGGTGTTGGACCGGGTGGAGAAATGATCGAAAAATGGGACACTTATCAGCAGCCTGCAGGCATTCACTACAATCCTTGCGACAATTATCTGGCTACGTGGGCAGTAAATGACAGCTTGAGGTGTTTTCATTATAACAGTTCCTTTCAGGATGCCAAATGGCTTGACTTCCAGTGGGCCCAGAGTGGCCATGATGGCAGGCACCTCCCTTACAAAGTAGAAGGTATGTACGAGAAAACTCCCACGAAGGCCAATTTGAATGGCGAGCCCACCTACGAAGGGATGTCCGGGGGGAAGTTTGGTCTGGGTTGGTGGCAGGGCCATGAAGCCTGGAACAACCTGATGCATGGAGGCACGATGGGTGTGGTATACGGAGCGGCTTCTTTATGGCAGTGGAAGGTGACCGCTGATGAGCCCGGATGGCCCATATGGACGGATCAACCGTTGTCATGGCGAGGGGCCCTGGACCTGGAAGGCAGTAAATATGTAGGTTATGTCTCCAAAGCTTTTCAGGGATTTGACTTTACCGATATGGAAAAACACTGGGAGCTGGCAGGAGGTGCACCTTTGCTGGCTAAGCCGGGTAAGTTTTATGTTTCATACTTGGAAAATGGCGGTGTCATTCAAATAAAAGGCGTACCGGAAGGACTGACTTATACCTGGTTTAACC
>JBGTCD010000070.1:0-19626 GCA_041749015.1 Cyclobacteriaceae bacterium | reverse complement strand
GAAAAGGTATAAATATTAATAATTGATCCTTAGTCGTGTAGCCCCCGGCAAATTGTATCTGGCTGGCATTGATGGGCTTTTCCCGATCAATGTAAAAGTTGTACAGCAAACTGGCTCCAAAAAATAGACCGGATTCCGGTGTAAAAAAAACCACCGGAATTGGTAATAAAGAATTCTTATCCGTCTCAATCAAAGTGGAATCAGGAGGTATTTGCTTCGGGATGGGTAACTCCTGAGCATAATTGATCGCATTTGATACTAGAAAGACCAAAATAACCATAGAGGCAGGTAAAATTGGGTTCATGAGGTTTTTAAGCCATTTTGATAAAAACCTATTACAATCCATCCTGGTTCAGCAGCACGATTAGGAATTCGATTTGAACTTAAAATAGTTACCCATCCTTCCATCGCCTTTGTTCGTGTCTTCACGAACCAAAGAAAGGTAACTGTTCCTCGCGCGATTTTGCAAAGCGTGCAATAAAGTAAAAGTTGCTGATTGGGTCGTAGCGAGACGCTACGACCAAGTAGGTTAAGCCAGTTAGTGGAGACACAGCACGCGTGCACCAGCATGGATTATGAATAAAAAAGGTGGCCTGGTTATAGGCCACCTTTTTATTGTTCAAAAGAGTTAATAAATCAGACCAGATCAAACCGGTCAAGATTCATCACCTTATCCCAGGCTGCTACAAAGTCCTTCAGGAATTTCTCCTCAGAGTCTGCACAGGCATAAACCTCTGCAAGCCCACGCAGTTCGGAATTAGACCCAAATATCAGATCAACACGGGTTCCGGTCCATTTACGTTCACCGGTCTTGCGGTCGCTGCCCTCAAATACTGCCTCTGATTCAGAGGTGGCTTTCCAGGTAGTCCCCAGATCAAGGAGATTGCGGAAGAAGTCGTTGGTGAGGGCTTCCGGCCGCTTAGTGAATACCCCGTGGTGAGACCGATCGAAGTTGGTGTTAAGCACACGTAAGCCTCCCACCAGCACTGTCATTTCAGGGGCGGTAAGGGTCAATAGCTGTGCACGATCTACCAGCATTTCCTCTGCTGAGGCTCTATGCTTAGGCACATAATAATTGCGGAACCCATCAGCCGCTGGCTCCAGTGCAGCAAAAGATTCTACATCGGTTTGCTCTTGGGAGGTATCAGCACGACCAGGGGTGAAAGGGACGGTCACATTATGACCAGCATTTTTTGCTCCTTTTTCTACCCCGGAACAGCCGCCCAGCACAATCAGGTCAGCCAGGGAAACCATCTTGCCCCCGGACTGGTTGCCATTAAAATCTTTTTGTATGCCCTCAAGCGTATCCAATACCTGACTTAGTTGAGCCGGATTATTGACTTCCCAATTTCTTTGGGGTGCCAGCCGAATCCGGGCACCATTAGCACCTCCACGCTTATCCGATCCACGGAAGGTGGACGCTGAAGCCCAGGCTGTGGATACCAATTGGGATATAGATAGCCCTGAATCCAAAATCTTAGACTTAAGAGTAGCGATGTCTTTATCATCAATAAGCCTATGGGTGGCAGTAGGAATTGGGTCTTGCCAAATAAGCTCTTCCTGAGGCACTTCAGGGCCCAAATAGCGAACAATAGGACCCATATCCCGGTGTGTCAGTTTGTACCAGGCCCTGGAAAATGCATCTGCAAACTCGTCAGGATTTTCATGAAAGCGTCTTGATATTTTCTCATAAGCAGGGTCCACCCTCAATGATAAATCGGTGGTAAGCATAAAAGGCGCATGCTTTTTAGAGGGATCATGGGCATCAGGGATCATGCCTTCTCCTGCACCATCCTTGGGCTTCCACTGAAAGGCGCCTGCAGGGCTTTTGGTCAGCTCCCATTCGAACCCAAATAGGTTTTCGAAGAAGTTGTTGCCCCACTTGGTAGGGGTAGTAGTCCAGGCCCCTTCAAGCCCGCTGGTGATCGTGTCAACACCTTTTCCTGAGCCAAAGGAATTTTTCCATCCCATACTTTGCTCGTCTATTCTTGCTGCTGCTGGTTCTACTCCAACATACTTTTCAGCCTCCGCAGCACCATGAGTCTTACCAAATGTGTGCCCACCAGCAATTAAGGCTACAGTTTCGTAGTCATTCATGGCCATGCGGCCAAAAGTCTCGCGAATATCCCGGGCTGCTGCCAGCGGATCAGGCTTTCCGTTAGGGCCTTCAGGGTTTACGTAAATAAGTCCCATCTGCACGGCTCCAAGGGGATTTTCAAGTTCCCGATCCCCGGTATAGCGTTTGTCACCGAGCCACTCGCCTTCAGAACCCCAGTAGATGTCTTCCTCAGGCTCCCATAAATCTTCCCGACCTCCGGCGAAGCCAAAGGTTTTTAAGCCCATAGATTCCAGGGCACAGTTACCAGTAAGAATCATTAGATCTGCCCATGAAATACTCTTACCATATTTCTGCTTGATTGGCCATAAGAGCAACCGTGCCTTGTCAAGATTGGCATTGTCAGGCCAGCTATTGAGCGGTGAAAAACGCTGGGTACCTGAACCTGCACCGCCACGCCCATCAGCAATGCGGTAAGTACCCGCACTATGCCAGGCCATCCTGATGAATAGGGGACCATAGTGGCCGTAGTCGGCAGGCCACCAGTCCTGGGAATCAGTCATTAATTCAAATAAGTCATTTTTAACGGCTTTAAGGTCGAGCTTCTTAAACGCCTCAGCATAGTTGAAATCTTCATCCATGGGATTGGACAAGGTGGCGTGCTGCCTCAGAATGTTCAGTTTTAGCTGATTGGGCCACCAGTCATTGTTTCGTGGTCCGGCACCTGCGCTCTTATTAAGGGCACCACCACTGAATGGGCACTTACCTTCACCATTGGTATTTGTTTGGTATGTTGAGTGGCTTGAATGTGTATTTTTTTCCATTTTTTAGAATTAATTATATCGGTTGAAAGATTAATTTTGAAATAACAATTTGAAACTATACGACTGAAATGTCTTAATTCAAATTTACAGAAATATGAGGGAATTTAAAAGAAAATTAAAGCCTCACTTATTCATTTGACTCTCCTAAAATATTCAAAAATCATAACCCAATAGTCTCTGAAATGTTTGGCCCTTGATGGATTTTATGAACAATACTTTCCAATTTAGAGGGTTTGAACAAACATGAGAGGGGTAGTTCCCAAATTTTATTAATTTTGCCCAAACCTAAAATTAGAATATGTATTTTCTGATCAAACTACTTATTTCTGCCATTGCAGTTATCCTTACATCTTACCTGCTGCCTGGCGTCAATGTCAAGGATTTTCTAACAGCAGTGCTTGTTGCTGCCTTATTGGCTATATTAAATGTCATCGTAAAGCCAATACTGGTGTTTCTGACCATTCCAATTACAGTTGTGACTCTGGGGTTGTTCCTTTTGGTCATCAATGCCTGCTTGGTATTGGCTGCTGACTGGGTGATAGCAGATTTTTCGGTAGATAATTTTTGGTGGGCTTTACTTTTTAGTGTGATTCTATCCATATTCACAGCTGCCTTTAATGATATTGAAAGGCTAACCACTAATTCTAGAAGAAATCGTTGATTTTCTTTGGATAAGCCAGTTATTTGGTTTAAATAGAAGTCAATGATTCAACATCATGTCAGCAAAAAAACAAGATGCCAGCGCAGAAGCCCTCGAAGACATCCGGAAATTAATAGACCGGACTGGTAAATCTTTTGTTTTGTCGGCCCCAGAGGATGATTCTGATGAATTTGTCCAGTTTTATTTCATTGGATCACATAAGGGCAAGGAAACAGTTTTTGATGCTGCCCTCTACACATTACGTCTGGAACATGAAAGTGATATTTTTGAAATAGCCGAAGCAAGGGCGGTCAAGGAATTTCCAGATTTTAGCAAGATCATTTATGAGGAGGATGAAAACGGTGACCTTAAAGTCCTGGATAATGTCCAGGAGGAGGTAGGGCTATTCATGGCGGAAGTTATACAGGAGTTGGAAGAAACGGAAGCCGTAAAGGTGCAGGAACACATCGAAGTAGATGAAGATTGCGATTTTGGTATTGGTCTGGATATAGGCCTCAATCTGGAGCGAATTGATGATAAAGCCATTGAAAGATTTATCAAGTCATACAATGCCGGAACCATTCAACTCGATCCAACCTTATACTCGTTTGAGGTAGAAGACGATAGTTAATTCAATGAAGCTTTCGGAAGAGTCACTGCGATTTAGGTTAAGTGTATACTGCACAGCGGGTTTCATTGGGCTGCTATGGGTTGTAAAGTTTGTAGAGGTGGCCACAGGCCATGATTTGACATACCTGGGCATATTACCAAGAAGCCTCGAAGGCAGCATCGGAATTATTACAGGCCCATTGGTTCATGGCGATTTTTTTCACCTCCTGGCCAATTCCATACCTTTGCTAATTACCGGAATCGGCATGATCTATTTCTACTCCAAAAAGGGCCTTGAGGTCATTGCTCTTATTTATATAATGACAGGATTTTGGGTGTGGATAGCGGCAAGGGATGCTTATCATGTTGGTGCCAGCGGTTTGGTGTATGGGCTCATCTCATTTTTAATGTTTAGCGGTTTTATAAGACGAGACATGTCCACTTTGGCTATTTCCTTTGCTGTGCTGTTTTTGTATGGCAGCAGCCTGGTTACAGGTATTTTTCCCACGAGTGAGGGCATATCCTGGGAGTCCCATTTTATGGGGGCACTAGCTGGATTATTTTGTGCCATTTACTTCCGTAAGGTGCCTTTGGCTGTGAAAAGAGCAGGTCCCGAATTTACTCAAGACATTAGTGTTGATATTGAAGAATCCTCAGAAGACCTTCCAATCTACCATTATGAATACAAATCAATGGAGGATAAGAAATCAACCTCTTACGATATTTGGTATCAGGAAAAATCTGATTCAGAGTAAGCCTTGGGTAGGACTTGGAGAGTCCCTATATTTGCGCTTTCAAAAAATCATAAAATCTTAAACAGTGAAACATCTCTCATTAATTTTAAATGGAATATTGGCAGTAGCCGTAGTGGTATTATTTATCCTGCATTTTTCAGATAGTAATAAAGAAAGCAACAGTACTGAAATCGCAGAAGAGGCCGCATCTCTTATTGGAAAGGAATTTACTATAGCTTTTATCAATTCTGATTCGTTGGTTGATAACCTTGAGTTTCTCAAAGACCAGCAAAAAAATCTTGAGGTTAAGTCTGAACAAATGAATCAAACTTTTAGGTCCAGAGTTGAGCGCCTTCAGCGGGAAATAGAAACCTTTCAAAGGGATGCTCAGACCATGACCATGGCTAAGGCAAGATCTACAGAAGAGGAATTGATGAAAAAACAGCAAAACCTTCAGATGTATGAGCAATCATTGACTCAGGAACTGATGCGTGAGCAGGAAAAAGTTACCAATGAACTGTACACGCTTTTGACCGATTATCTGAAAGATTATGGGCAAAAAAACGAAATTCAAATGGTTTTTAAATATGACCGATCCAGCGATTTATTATTCGCTAAGGACAGCATGGACATTACAAAGGTGGTGGTAAATGATCTGAACCAAAAATACGCAAGTGACAAGATCGAAGAAACAGAAACCGAAGTAAAGGAATAAGGTAAGGGGTTTTAAATGAAAAAATCCTGAAACTAAAAAGGGGTCTGAGAACGGACCCCTTTTTTTAACCTAAACAGTGTTCGTTAACGTTTTAACAAACGATTAAACAATATGAAGAAGATCATACCATTCAATACAGATAACGCCAGTTAAGGTCAACCGTTCAAAAATTTTTATGAGCGGAAAATAGCTGTGGTGAACCTACTCTTTTAGCTTTTCTTTGAAGGCCTTTTTAAATTTTTCAAGTTTTGGACGGATCACCATGCTGCAGTAAGGTTGCGATGCATTAAGGGTGTAATAGTTCTGGTGATAGTCTTCTGCCACATAAAAATCTCCCAGGGCAGTAATTTCAGTAACAATGGGATCGTTAAAAGCGCCGGACGCATCAAGTTCCTTTTTATAATGCTCCGCCAGTTTCTTCTGGTTTTCATTTTGGTAAAATATGGCCGACCGGTACTGAGTACCCACATCGGCACCCTGGCGATTGAGCGTAGTAGGATCATGAGTCTGCCAGAATACTTCCAGTAATTCTTCAAAAGAAATTTCCTCAGGGTCATAAACGATCTGTGCCACCTCCGCATGTCCTGTCCGCCCAGTTGTGACTTCTTTATATGAAGGGTTTTTGACATGACCACCAGTATAGCCGGAAATGACCTTTTGTACCCCTTTAAGATTTTCAAAAATTGCTTCTATGCACCAGAAGCATCCTGCACCAAATGTGGCTGTTTCCATATTATTGTTTTGAGTTAATTGAGCCTTTGTATTATCTTTTTTATCGGTACCCTGACCACAGGCTGGAGCCATAATGGTCAAAATTACGATGAAACAAAGGCGGTTATAAATTTTCATATTCTGACAAAATTTAAAATATGTACACCTTAAACCAATTTTGGCACTGTAAAGTTGTAGTTCACCAAAACTTTCTAAAATTAATTGACCCTCACAAAACTAAATCAAAAGGCAGAGAGTTAAAGTATTTAATATTCAATTTCCCATTCGGCGATGGTATTTACCGCATATTAATTAATTTTGTCGCCTGTTAGATTTCCGTGTCAGATTTTTAAATATATGAGATTAGGTACTTTTTTATTAATTTTTATGGTCGTGGTTTCCTGCAAGGAAAAAAACTCTCTTGAAGGTGACCAGCATTTTCGAAATGGTGATTACGAAAATGCTGTTGCCGCCTATACAGAATTTTTGATTTTAAAGCCCAGGGATGTGAAAACCATCTACAACAGGGGCAGGGCTTATGAGGAATTAGACATGATTGATAAAGCAATAGCAGATTTTGAAACTGTCCTTAAGGAAGACCCTAACCACACCAATGCCCTCTTGAGTATGGCCAGATATTATCATTATAGATTGGAAGATTATGAAAACTCTGTTTTTTTTCTCGATAAGGTAATCGGCCTGGATGGTAATAATGCTCGAGCTTATCTGATGCGAGGCAAATCCCACCAGAAGCTGGCTAATCTAAAAGAGGCCATGTCTGATTATAATTCTGCCATCAATATAGACCGTGACCTGGGAGATGCTTATATCGCCAGAGGTTCCCTAAAAATATTTCTGAATCAAAAGAGGAGCGCTTGCCAGGATTTTCGTTCGGCACAGAACCTTAACCAGGAAGGTGCCGAAGCGATTATCAAGCGGTATTGCCAATAAATATGAGAGCAAAGGTTATTTCTACACTCTTATAATAACTTAGGATTTTTTCAAAGGCGTCAATAGACTTTCCAGACCATTTGTCTTAATTACCCAGATAGATTCCAATGCCATGCCGAGTTTACCTTTTGGAAAACCACCCTTTCTTTGAAACCACTCCAGATAGGAAACAGGCAGATCACATAAAAGCCTGCCCTTATATTTTCCAAAGGGCATTTTTACCGTCACTAGGTCATTTAATACTTGAGGGTCCAAATTGGTTATCATTTTTCAAACCTGGGTGCCACCTTTAGGTCCTTGCTTCCCAGGACATATTGATAAAATCCTGATCCGGATTTCACCCCTTTATGGCCGGCTTCTACCATATTGATCAGTAGAGGACAAGGGGCATATTTAGGCTGGCCGAGGCCATCATGGAGTACATAGAGGATAGAAAGACAAACATCTAGTCCGATGAAGTCAGCGAGCTGGAGAGGGCCCATAGGATGCGCCATACCTAGTTTCATGACCGTATCAATCTCCGCCACACCTGCCACGCCTTCATAAAGGGTGTAAATGGCTTCATTGATCATTGGCATCAGCACCCTGTTGGCGACAAATCCCGGATAATCATTGACCTCCACGGGAATTTTGCCAAGGCCCTCAGAAATATCCATTATGGTTTTTGTGACCGTTTCGGAAGTATTATATCCCTTGATCACTTCAACCAGCTTCATGATTGGTACCGGATTCATAAAATGCATGCCGATTACCTTATCAGGCCTTTGAGTGACAGCCCCAATTTTGGTAATGGAAATGGAGGAGGTATTAGTCGCAAGGATGGCTGCTTCAGGAGCTTCTTTGTCAAGAGTCCGGAACAGGTCAAGTTTTAAGTCAATGTTTTCTGTGGCAGCCTCGACTACGAGGTCTGCTTTGGAGGCACCTTCTTTTATATTGGTGAAAGTTTTTATTCGGGCAAGAGAAGCTTCTTTATCCGAAGTAGTGATTAACTCCTTGCTGACTTGTCTATCGAGGTTTTTTTCAATGGTGGCCAGGGCCTTTTTCAAAGCTTCCGCGTTGATATCAATCAGGGATACATTATAACCGGTTTGTGCAAAAACATGGGCGATACCATTGCCCATGGTACCTGAGCCGATGACTGCTATTTGCTTCATAAAAATTCAAATTTTTGAGTAAAGTTCAAAGTTAAAATAATTTCACCCCTGAGGAAACAACTTTTGGTTCTGTAACAAAAGAATGTCCAACCAATTTTCATGCAGATAAAGTTATAGGCAACTCAAACTCAGGACTAACCTCTAACCTATAACATCTAAATTATTCCCTTGGCCTCAGATGTGGTGGTATTTTGGCCGGAGTGGATCTCTTGTCGTCCAGTTTCAAAATATCGGAAGGGGTGGCACAAAGTACTGCTGTATTCCGGTAAATGGCTATAGGTCCTTTTAGCATCTGAGGATGGTGCATGAGGATCTCCAGCCAGCCCTCCATAGTGAAGGTATTTCCAGCCACCTTTTCCTGATACTCCTTCTTAGACTTGTCAAGAAGTTTTTTAGGTTCCATGTCTAGCATGTTTACAATTTCCTTCCACAAAGTGGTGGTAAGTGTGGTTTTATTATAATCGACCTCATTGATATTATTGGCGATCGATTTGGCATAAGCCCTGGTTTGCTTACCAACATTGGTCCCCGGATCATAAATTATAAAGAGCTCATTGGGATGAAACTGCATAGAAGACATAGGCGGATTAGTTTTATTGATCGGAATTTAGATAAAAAACCGATATTCACAAAACCTTACTCTACCAAAATCAACTCAGAGGATAATCCTACCGCATTAAATCTTATGTGAAGGGACTTATTTCGGCCCTTTTCATAGGAAGAGCAGGAGGGAGCCGGGTCAATATGATAGACCATGACCTTTTGGTTTCTGGATTTTAACTCATTCCGGTCAGGCTTGCCTAATAGTTGTATGAATTTGGTTTCCCGCAATCCCAGTATGTCCTGATCTGCTGTGAGTAACAATGGCAGTAAATCAACCCGCTGCGATTCACATCCCATGGCATCACCTTTCCAGGCTTTAATATCAAAACTCTCGGGAAGAGCCCCACTTCTGCCACAACTGACAAAAGCCAATAAGACGACTAAAATTATGATACTAAGCCGAACCCGGGGAACTGGGTATACCATCTTTATAAATTTTGAATGACCAGGCCATGGAAAAAATACCAAACGCCAGAAAAATACCCAATACAGGCAGGGAAATATATGAGATAGAAAAAAACCATCCGGCTACGAGCGCTATAAAGAACCATTTAATCCACTCAGATTGAAAGGCCCATCCTTTCATTTCAAATAAGCCGCCACAGTTCATTACACTCCACACTACAAGTCCGGTAAATAATAACTGCTCACCTGCCGAAAATTTAGCCTGATTGAATAGAAAGAAGGCAGTAAATAACAAGGCCAGGCTATATTGTAACAGAATGTAAAAGCGGGCAGGGGGAAATCCAGTGGCTTCATACTTCACATAGGTCTTTTTATCAACCGCAGGTGCCGGCTGGTATCCACCCATTTCTTCAGGCAACCATCCTGGTTTATAAAAAAGAAACTTAATCTTATCCTGCCATTTTGGAATGGTTTTCAATTGTTCTGCCATACTCAGATATGGCTCCACATTCACCCAGACAGGATTCCAGCTATTGACCGGCTTGGTAATACCGTATGTGGGTCTTTCTTCTTCAACCTGAAAGGTTCCGAACATTTTATCCCAAATAATAAAGACCCCGGCATGATTCTTATCAATGTATTTGGGATCCCTGCCATGGTGCACTCTGTGATGTGAGGGGGTATTAAAAATCCACTCCAGAGGGCCCAGTTTGACAATGGTCTCAGTATGAATCCAAAATTGGTATACCGTCACCAAAGCCGACATTAACACAAAATCAATAGGATGAAATCCTAAAATGGCCAGGGGCAGGTAAAAGGCAAAGGTCCAGATCACCTGAAAGGCACTCTGGCGCAAAGCCACAGAGAAGTTATAATCCTCGCTTTGATGGTGCACTACATGGCCACCCCAAAACAAATTGATTTCATGACTCATCCTGTGAGCCCAATAGTAGCAAAAATCAGCAGCGATGAAGAGAACAAGCAGGGAGTACCAGGTAGTGGGAATGGTCCAAATGGCAAAATATTCGTATAGGAGTACATAGGCACCGATGCTAAAGACTTTAAAGAAAATCCCTGTGAGCTGCTGCGTCACCCCACATGAGATGTTGGTAATCGCATCATCAAGCCGGTAATACTGCTTTTTAGAAAATTGCTGCACCACCAGCTCAATCCCTATGAGCAGAAAATAAATAGGAATGGATAATATGACCGGATTCAGGTCCATAAAACTTTTAATTAAACCAAATCTACTAAAACTCGGTTCAAATTAATAATCTAAATTGCAGCAAAATTTAACAACAGATGTCAAGAATGATTTTTGCCTTTTGGTTCGTGTCTCTTTTAACCTTTTTAGCGGTCCTACTTTATTGTTATGCTTCCTTATCAGAAGTGGTATTTTATTCCGGCAACCCTATGCAGCAATCGGGTGATACCATCAGCCGGGAATCCTTTTTTTACTTTAGTCTCGGCACAGGGGCCCTTGTGAATCTAGTATTTTTTGGATTTTTCTCCTGGATAAAGAAAAGGCAACGCTCCCACAACCTGCATTTTACCAAGCCATTATCGACCTGGAGCCTGGGGTTTGCCGGAAGTGTCAATATATTTCTGATGTTGGGAATGTATATGATTACCTTGTTCAACAGCGTAGAAAAAGTCAGCCTGGGGTTATTTAAATACGCACTTATTTTTTGGATAGGGGTAGTAGTCATAATGGTCATTGGTCTCCCATTAATTTTAATCAATAAAAAATTTAGTACCTCATAATAAGATTTAATTCAATACTAATAGAGTATTGATAATCAATAATTTAAAATCATTCATATCAATTAAATTTATAAATACCCTTAGTGTGGTTCAGGTGGTTTTCCCTTGAATAAATGAACCATTAAGTGTTTATTCGCCTGATTAAACTGGATTAGTGAAGTAATGGGAAACGAAGTTTTTGAATATACTGAAGATAGTATCAAGTCGCTGGATTGGAAAGAGCATATCCGGCTCCGCCCCGGGATGTATATTGGCAAGTTGGGAGATGGCTCTGCGCAGGATGATGGGATTTATGTGCTGGTTAAGGAAGTCATTGACAATTGCATTGATGAACACATGATGGGCTTTGGCAAGACCATCGATATTAAAATCACAGACTATAAGGTAGAAATTCGGGATTATGGCCGTGGCATTCCGCTTGGTAAAGTAGTGGACTGCGTATCCAAGATCAATACTGGCGGTAAATATGATTCTACCGTATTTCAAAAGTCCGTAGGCCTGAATGGTGTGGGTACCAAAGCGGTGAATGCATTATCCAGGCATTTCAAGGTACAATCCTTTAGGGAAGGACAGACCAAAGTAGCCGAATTCAACCAGGGGAATATTTTGACCGATGCTAAAATCACTTCGGCTTCAGGCAGGAACGGGACTCTGGTGGTTTTTGAACCGGATGAAACCATATTCAGAAACTTTCATTTTATTCCTGAATACCTGGATGACCTGATTTGGAATTATGTATTCCTCAATGCAGGGCTTACGATTAATTTTAATGGCAGGAAGTTTTTTTCTGAAAAAGGTCTCCTCGACCTTCTTGAACGAAAATCCACTCCTGAGAGCCTCAGGTACCCCATAATTCATCTCAAAGGCGAAGATATTGAGATGGCCATGTCCCATACCAATCAGTATGGTGAAGAATACTATTCTTTTGTCAATGGTCAGAATACCACCCAGGGGGGCACCCACCTGGCCGCTTTCAGAGAGGCTGTGGTCAGGGCGGTAAGGGAGTTTTACAAAAAGGACTTTGATGCAGCAGATATCCGCTCCAGTATAATAGCTGCTATTGCCATTAGGGTACAGGAACCGGTGTTTGAGTCTCAGACCAAGACAAAATTAGGTTCCCAAAATGTAGGCCATGACGGGCCTACGGTAAGGACCTTCGTGAATGATTTTGTCAAAAAGGAGCTGGATAATTATTTGCATCGAAATCCAGATACTGCAGACCAGCTATTGAAAAGAATTCTGCAATCTGAGCGGGAAAGAAAGGAAATTGCCGGCATTAAAAAACTGGCCAATGAGCGGGCCAAAAAGGCCAACCTTCATAACAAAAAACTCAGGGATTGCAGGTTGCATTACGATGATAAAAAGGGTGACAGAGTTGATGATACCATGATTTTCATCACTGAGGGAGATTCTGCAAGTGGGTCCATCACCAAGTCGAGGGATGTCCAGACTCAGGCGGTATTTAGTTTACGTGGCAAGCCGCTTAATTGCTACAACCTAACCAAGAAGGTGGTTTATGAAAATGAGGAATTCAACTTATTGCAGCATGCGCTGAATATTGAGGATGGCATCGAAGGACTCCGGTATCGAAAGATCATCATTGCTACTGATGCAGATGTGGATGGCATGCATATTAGGTTACTATTATTGACCTTCTTTCTGCAGTTCTTTCCTGATCTGGTCAAGCAGGGCCATGTTTATATTCTTGATACCCCATTGTTCAGGGTGAGAAATAAAAAGGAAACCATCTATTGCTACAGTGAGGAAGAAAAGCAAAAAGCCATGGAAAAGCTGGGTTCCAGGCCTGAGATCACCCGGTTTAAGGGACTAGGAGAGATATCTCCAGAGGAGTTCGGAAATTTTATAGGGTCAGACATTCGTCTGGAGCCGATCATACTTATAAAGGACACTTCTATAGACCAGATTCTTTCATTTTATATGGGCAAGAATACACCTGAGCGCCAGGAATTTATCATTGATAATTTAAGAATAGAAAAAGACCTCATTGCAGCGGCTGACCAAAAAGAGCAGGTTGAAGAGGTGGAACAAAAAGATCAGGAACAATGAGTGAAGCGGTAAATGGTTCGAACGGTAAAGAACCGCCAAAAGAAGGTACCATCCATGAAGTAATCCCGGTATCTGGGATGTATAAGGATTGGTTTTTGGATTATGCATCCTATGTCATCCTGGAGCGTGCTGTCCCCGCTCTGGAGGATGGGTTCAAACCGGTGCAGCGCCGCATCATGCATGCCTTGAAGGAAATGGATGATGGCCGGTTTAATAAGGTCGCCAATGTGATTGGTAGTACCATGCAGTACCACCCCCACGGTGATGCTTCCATAGGCGATGCTATCATTACTCTGGGCCAAAAAGAACTATTATTTGATACCCAGGGTAACTGGGGCGACATCCGTACGGGTGACAATGCAGCAGCGCCACGATATATTGAAGTGCGCTTATCCAAATTCGCACTTGAGGTAGTCTTTAACCCTCAAACTACTGATTGGCAGCTTTCTTATGATGGAAGAAAGAAGGAGCCCGTCAATCTGCCTGTAAAATTCCCTCTACTTCTAGCTATTGGAGTCGAAGGGATTGCGGTGGGCCTTTCTACCAAAATATTGCCTCATAACTTTTGTGAATTGATTCATGCCTCGATAGATGTGCTTAAAGGCAGGAAACCAAAGGTTTATCCTGATTTTCCCACCGGGGGGATGGCTGACTTTTCAGAATATAATGATGGCTTAAGGGGCGGAAGAGTCAGGGTGAGAGCACGAATTGAAGAATTAGATAAAAAATCTCTGGTCATCAAGGACATCCCCTTTGGTACTACCACTGCAGGATTAATTGAATCAATCGTCAAAGCCAATGACAAGGGAAAGATTAAGATCAAACAGGTGGTGGACAATACTGCCAAGGATGTAGAGATCCTGGTGACCCTCGCTCCGGGACAGTCTCCGGATATTACCATTGATGCACTTTACGCCTTTACCGATTGTGAGGTATCTATAAGTCCCAATGCTTGCGTAATTGTAGAGGATAAACCCCGGTTTTTGCCAGTACGAGAGATTCTGAGGATCAATACCGAAAGAACTGTAAGTCTCCTGACTAATGAATTGGAGATCAGAAAAGGGGAGCTGATGGAGAAGATTCTCTTTTCCTCTCTGGAGCGTATTTTTATTGAGAACAGAATATACAGGGATATTGAGGAATGTGAGACCTGGGAAGCCGTGCTCGAAACCATCGATAAGGGTCTTGAGCCATATAAAAAGGACTTTTATCGGGTGATTACCCATGATGACATCATTAGGCTCACCGAGATAAAAATTAAAAGAATATCCAAATTTGATGCTTTTAAGGCTGACGAATTGCTCAAAAGGCTGGAGGAAGAGCTTAAGGAAACAGAGCACCACCTGAACAACATCACCGAATATGCCATATCGTATTTTCAAAGGTTATTGGAGCAATATGGCAAAGGTAGGGAAAGAAAGACCGAGATCATGTCTTTTGATACCATCACCGCCAATGTGGTAGCGGCAAATAATCAGAAGCTATACGTCAATAAAAGTGATGGATTTATCGGATTTGGGCTCAAGAAAGATGAATTCATTTGCGACTGCTCAGATATGGACGATATCATCGCGATCAGAGAGGATGGTAAAATGGTGGTTTCAAGAATTTCAGAAAAGGTATTTATGGGTAAAAATATCCTTCATGCCGGAGTATGGAAGAAGGGTGATGAGCGCATGGTCTACAATCTGATTTATGTGGATGCCAAATCCGGCAGGGCTATGGTCAAGCGATTCTCCGTTACAGCAGTCACCAGAGATAAGGAATATGATCTGACCAAGGGCTCTAAAGGCTCCAAAGTGCTCTACCTATCGGCCAATCCCAACGGTGAAGCTGAGGTGGTCACTGTAAAGCTCACATCCGGATGCAAGGCCAGAACCAAAGTATTTGACTTTGACTTTGCAGACATTGAAATCAAGGGCAGGGGAGCAGGTGGGAATATTTTAACAAGATATCCGGTACGGAAAATTGAACAAAAGTCCGAAGGGGTTTCTACACTTAGTGGTCTGGACATTTGGTATGATGATGCCATTGGTCGCTTGAATAAGGAAGGCAGGGGCCAGCATGTAGGGGAGTTCCAGGGTGAGGATCATATTCTGGTAGCCTATAATGATGGTACTTATGAATTGACTTCTTATGAAATCACCAACCGGTATGATGCAGGAAAAGTAGCATTGATTACCAAACTTGACCCTGAATTAGTCTTAACGGCCGTTCATGTGGATGGAAGTACCAAAAACTTCCTCATCAAGCGTTTTAAGATTGAAACCCAGACCACAGGTAAGCGATTTTCCTTTATCAGTGATGCACCCGGCTCCAGGTTGGTGCTGATTACCAGGTCTGAACATCCCGTAGCACTGACGGAAGGAGTTAAGAGTAAATCCAAAGAAAAAGTAAAGGAGGAACTACGTTTATCTGAGCTGATCGAGGTGAAAGGATGGAAAGCATTGGGTAACAGGCTGGTTTCATGGGATGTAAAAAAAGTGACGTTAATTGAAGATGATAAAGAAAAGAAAGACTTAAAGGCTGAGGATACACCCAAGAATCCTGATGCAGTCCACCAAGAGCCTGAGGAAAATAAGATTACAGCTCAGCCCGAACCGCCCAAAGAATCACCAGACTCACCAACTGTTACAAAAGATCAGGAAAAGCCACAGGGAAAAGGACCGACTAAAGAGAGCGGTTTTCTTCCAGGGCAAACCATCGAACTTGATTTTTAGGATTCATGGAGGCCAATGATCAATCTAACAATTTGACTACCTACCTGTCAAAGTTTGTTACTGACCATAAAAAGCAGGTGATTGAAGCGGTATTAGCCAACAGAACCCGGCACATTACAGTGGTGCTTGAAAATATTTATCACCCCCATAATGCCAGTGCAGTATTGCGTACCTGTGAGGCTTTGGGCATTCAGGATATTCACATTATAGAAGCCAAAAACCAATATAAGATCAATCAGCACATAGTAAGAGGCTCCAGTAAATGGGTGACCCTCCACCAGTATTCGGAATCAACCGATAAAGTTAAAGACTGCTTTGGTCGGTTAAAAAAATCCGGTTACAGGGTTATAGGCACCATTCCCGACCCCAAATTAAAGACCGTATCCGATATGGACACTACACAAAAATATGCCCTGGTGTTTGGCACAGAAGAATCCGGGTTAAGCGATGATGCCAGGACTGCGGTGGATGATACCATTCAAATCCCATTGTATGGGTTTACTAAAAGTCTCAACATTTCTGTAGCTGCAGGGATTATTCTCAATGATCTGGTTTCCAGGTTACGACAATCAGGTACGACCTGGTGTCTTAATGAAACCGAAAAAGAGGAATTGCGGTTATGCTGGTTTAAGAACTTGGTGAAAAATGCCGATATACATGAAAAGGAATTTTTGCGTTTACAATCCAGCCAATAGATTACTTTAATATAATTTTTTGAATCACTGCCAAAGCCCAATATAGAATAACATGAAACGATTTTTTAGGCGGTTAATAAGGATAATTGGAATACTTTCTTTTTGTGGATTTTTATTAGTGGTAGGGTGTAACATTTGGGTGATACAAGCTACCAAACGCCATGTATATCATGCCGAGGGAGAAATTGGCAATTTACCTGAAATTGCCATGGTGCTAGGTACCAGTAAAAGCCGAAAGGACGGATCCCCCAACCCGTTTTTTGATGACCGAATGCAGGTGGCCTCAGACCTCTACCTGAATGGCAGCATCAGACATATTCTAGTGAGCGGTGACAATAGCTCGCCTTACTATAATGAGCCAAGAGACATGCGGAAGTCTTTGATACAACTTAATGTTCCTGACTCGGCTATCACTCTCGATTTTGCCGGCCTCAGGACACTGGATTCCGTAATCCGATGCAAGGAAATTTTTGGGCAAGACAGTATCCTAATTGTAACCCAGCCGTTTCATAGTTACCGTGCTTTATTTATTAGCCAATTCTACGGGATGAGTGCCAAGGCAGTAGTTACCAACGACCTCCCTTTTACATACCGCTACAAGGTCGAAGTGAGAGAAATATTTGCTCGAACCAAGGCTGTAATAGATCTTTACGTTCTTAAAAAGACCCCCAGGCACCTGGGAGAGGTTGAAAAAATTAACCTGGGTTAATCTAAAGATTTATGCCTGAATTTAGTTGGAATCGCTGTTATTTTCGGATTTTTCTGTCAGCAGTTTGGTTTTTGATCCTATTGACACCTTATATTACCCAAGGGCAGGATCGGGTGGTACGGGGTCGGGTCATGGATTATAAAACCGGTGATCCTATTCCTTTTGCAAACGTATATCTTTCTGATAAACAAACGGGTACTGTAACAAATTTCAATGGATACTTTGAAGTAAAATTCAGTGGAAATCCGGATTCTTTGTACGCTTCATACACAGGATATGGCACCGAGTCCAGGGCCCTTTCCAGCCAGCAAGATCAGGAGCTAAATTTTCGGTTGACAGACCAGGTCATGGGGCTTTCAGAGGTAGTGATCATGGCTGGTGAAAATCCTGCTTATAAAATATTAAGGCGGGTGGTCAAAAATAAGGACCGCCATGACAAGCAAGCCCTCGAGGCCTATCAATTTGAAAGCTATACCAAAATTGAAATTGCTCTTGATAATATTTCTGACAGGCTACAGGATCGCAAGGTAATGCGTAAAATTTCTGAGGTGATCGATAATGCCCAACTAGTTTTGGGAGAAGATGGGCTTCCGGTGCTTCCGGTATTTATTTCAGAGTCTGTTTCTGATTTTTATTATAAAAAATCCCTTCAGCAAACCCGGGAGAATATTCGCAATACCAGGATTACCGGTGTTGGCATGGAAGATGGCTCACTGATCTCCCAGGTCATTGGTAGTTCCTTCCAGGAGTATAATTTCTATCGCAACTGGCTCAATATTGTAGGCAAAAACTTCATGTCACCAATTGCTGTTGGTTGGAAAGGTTTTTACGAATACGACCTTACAGACAGCCTTTGGGTGGGGGATGATTATTGTTACCGACTTGATTTTTTCCCAAAAAGAGAACATGATTTGGCATTTTCTGGTACTATGTGGATTACCAGATCAGACTATGCCTTAAAGCAAATTGATGCTACGGTAAGTGCCTCAGCTAACCTTAATTTTGTCGAAAAAATTAAGATCCAGCAGGAATTGAGTCCCACTGCCACTGGGCCCTGGATGCCAAGTCATACTCGGGTATTAATTGATTTTAGTGCCTTATCCGAAAAAAGCGCTGGATTACTGGCTAAATTCTACACCTCCAGCAAAAATATTATTGTTAACGAGCCCAAAAAATCATCATTCTATACCAATCAGGTGGATTTGGAGCCTGGTTACCTAAGCAACAGAAACGAAGATTTTTGGAACACCATCCGGCATGAGCCCATTTCTCCTGATGAGATTAAAGTTTATGCTATGGTCGATACGATAAGGAATGTGCCCATAATCAAAAATTACACAGAAATCTTAAAAATACTTGCTACTGGTTACAAAAAGGTAGGAAATATTGATGTTGGACCCTGGTTGTGGATGTTTACTCTCAATTCGGTAGAGGGAGCACGGTTACAGAGCGGATTCAGAACTAACATCGGGTTTAGTGATCGTTGGGTGTTTAGCGGTCAATTGGCCTATGGGTTTGGTGATGAGCTGTTTAAATACCATGGTGGGATGGACTATGTTTTTTCAAAACGACCGTGGGCAAGTGCAGGGGTATCATTTTCCAGAGATATAGACCAGGTTGGATTAAGTATTGAAGACCTCCAGTCTAATTATATTTTTCAGGCAGCCACCCGGTTTGGGGATTTGGTTTTTCCCTACCGATATGACGTGGTAAGGGGGTATGCAGAAGCAGATCTGGTCAAGGGTTTCACGCAGAGGGTGGGGTTCAAACATCAGTATTATGAGCCCATTCAGGAATTTTTCCCCTTTTCAATAGAACTAGGGCAAGCAGGTGACATCAGGCAGAATTTTTCAGTAACAGAAGTATACGCAGAGGCCAGATATGCCCGGGATGAGTTATATGTGATCAATGATAATGAACGGCTCAGTTTGGGGCCTGATCGCTGGCCTATATTTATCTTTGCTTATACCAGAGGGCTAAATGGTGTTTTGGATGGTGATTTTGCTTACAACAAATTCAAATTTTCAATCGATAAAAGAATGAAGATGGGACCTATAGGGATTTCGCGAATGCGCATTAATACTGTGTGGATCACCGGAACGTTGCCTTTTCCTCTTCTTAAAAATCATATTGGTAATGAATCTGCTTTCTATACCTCTATTGCTTATAATACCATGAATTTTTCAGAGTTTGTGAGCGACCGCATGGCAGAAATCAGGTATCAGCATTATTTTCAGGGATTCATCCTCAATAGGATACCACTCATGAA
>JBGTCD010000069.1:0-13947 GCA_041749015.1 Cyclobacteriaceae bacterium | reverse complement strand
TTACAATTAATATTCGAAGAAAATCAACTTTTGGGTGATCAGTTTTGGGCTAATTGCAATTTTATTCAATCCCATTTTTCCCATATATCTCAGAAATCGAGAGTTTTGGGCTATAATAGATGTATTATGTGCTATTATCTTTATTGTTAAGGGGGTTAAAACTAAAAGCTGATGACGAAAGATTACTACTCTATTCTCGGAATCAATAGAAATGCTTCTCAAGCTGAAATAAAGGCAGCATACAGAAAACTTGCTCTCAAATTTCATCCAGACAAGAATTTAGGAGAACCTTTTTTTGAGCAGATGTTTAAGGATTTGAAAGATGCTTATGAAACTCTTTCCGATTCAAATAAAAGGGCAAAGTATGATGCACGAAACCAGAGTCATAAAGCAACTCCTGAGCCTAAAAATACCAGAACTGAACCCAAAGAACCAAGTCCCACTGAGCTGGTAAATAATATTTTATCCAATCTTAGGCTGATGATAAATCAAACTAAGGGGGCTTCAACTGAACAAATAAAAACAGGCGTTATTGCTGATTATTTGAACATAATTTTAATTGGGGATATCCTGAATTTGTATCAATTTATACCCACAGACCAGAAGAGTGACTTAATTTTATCAGTAATTCCACTCCTAAGATTTTTTGACCAAGATCTAAGAAATAAATATGCGACTCAACTTGTTATGATCGCAGGATCTGATAATCAACTAATCGCAGAAATTGACAAGAAAATAAAATCCGAATCATCTAAGCAAAAGGTTAAAAATATAACAAGTTTTTTAGCTAGAAATTGGAGATTGGTTGGAGTAGTGATTTTCATCGTGATAGTTTATTTTTCGTCAACTGGAGATAATAGCTCCAGCACTAATCGACCTACAAGGAATGTCATTGTTGATGATGAACCAGAAACAAAATCAATTTTCGAGTATTATGAGAAACCTAGTAAATGGAAAGGTAATCAGCTCAAAACAGGAGACAGTCCATATAATCATTATTTTGGAAAAGGAGTTTATGACAAGAATTACGACAATAGAGTGAAAATCCATAACGGCCAAGGAACGGATGTTATAGTCTGCTTAACTCAATATTATAGTCCAAACCGAACAATATAGGAATGAATATATTCGAGCAGGTGAATCCTTTGAGATGACAAGTATTCCAAACGGTACGTATTACGTAAAATCATTTTTCGGGAACGACTGGAATCCAGACACTCTTTTTATGGGTAAAGTTCATGGATATTTTGATACCAAAGCTGGATTTAGTAAATCAGATAAGTACAGCGACTTACTGAAGATAGAACAGAACAACTATAAATATTCCATTTACGAGATAACATTATATCCTGTATCTGGAGGCAACATGGAATCCAAATCAATTAACGCAAATGAATTCTTTAAATAAAAAATAATGCCTGAGTCTACCACTATGTATGAAATAATAGCCGTACAGGACCAACACGCAGGCCAAAGCTACAGATTCATACATTAACCGTTAGATAGCAAAATCAAAAAAATGAAATTAAGTAAAAACGATGCTTTTCTGTACTTCGGGACGCTGATATTAACGGTTATTGTAGTAGGTATAGCTTTTGATTTTCATTTTTTCCAACCATTTGATCTTCAATTTCATGATACTTACATTATGACGTCTCCTTGGCAGATTGGAGTAGTTATATTTATAGTATTTGCTTTTTGCATCTTTTTAATAAAGGGAATAAAATCGGGATTTATAAATTTAGGAGCTACTTGGTTGTTGCTTATCCATAATAGCTTGATGATTGGATTAGTCTTAATGCTTCTTTTCTTATTTTACAATTATATAGTTCTTGAAGCTTTGGTAAATTTCTTAGGACAATCAAATAAAGAGGAATTGATTATGGATCAAATTTATACCGCTTTCATTTTCTTTGGGATCCTTATTTCTTTACTTGCTATTGGGGAATTCCTCTTAATAAAGAGTATTATAAAGCGGAAGAAGACGAAATGAATAACGTGCCCCATAACTCTGCACATTATTTGTTCTCACGTTTCTTTCCTCCATTTTACAAAGAAGATTTAATCATTTGAAAAAGATTCATTTAATCGTACTAATAGGTTTATTGATAACATCTTGCAGAAACCACAGTGCTGATATTACCGGAATTGACTGGTTTCCTATGCAGAAGGATTATGGAAATCAGCCAATGTCCATTCTGCATTTCACAGACTCAGGAACAATGATTAAGAGAACGCTTGGAACTGATGTTGAATCAACAATCCCTTATAAAATAGTAGATAACAGATTATATTTTGATAACGATGAGAGTGAGCATGCAATAATTATCAAAAGATCAAAAAGATCTCTTGAATTACAGATTACGCCGGAATTAATCAGCAATTATATTCCGTTTCCAAAATATGCGAATAAAGATTTTTCTGATGGATTGAGGAAATTGCTACTTAATAATTCGTGGTATTTATCAACCTCAAATTTCGAGAATGAGAGTCTGATTGAATTTAAAGATTCATTAGAAGATCGAATCGTGCGTCCTCCTTTTCGAGATAAGGTGAAATCAGCAGGCATTCATTTTATACTTAACAATTATTCCAACCGTCAAACAGATGGCTATTGGGGATTAGATTATTATAATGAAACTAATATTTTAGCAATTAGCGAAACTTATGGTGGAATTAACGATATAATACTTGTTACAGAAATGAGTGACACCTTAATCCATGGCATTCAATATCAGGATGGTAAAAGTGTTTCTGTGAAATTGATTAAAAGAGAACCATTACTAGATATTGCATCCATTTTATCATCCACTGAATGGCAATTGGCTGATTTTAAAGAGGTACCAAGTAATACCTATAGGTTAGGAGGTAAGGATTCACCAGATGAATGTTATTTCACCCTAGCTGATTTGAAAACTAACTCAAAAGCCCTATCGTTCAGGGAAGATTTCACATTTTCTATTCGCAATAAAAATGATACAATAAGGGCCGGGTTTTGGCGAATTATAGATTCCAGCAATATCATTGAGCTCACAAACAATTATATGAAATGCTGTGATTATGTAATCTGTACTAGTTATATGAGCATTTTAAGCTATGACTCTGATACCCTGACGATATATAATTCTGAAGAAATCGTGAATGATGATCAGGTTGAAACAATTTACATTTCTGAAGTATACACACGGAAAAATCAATAGGAATCCCCGCCAGGGGTGGAGCTGAGGTGATTTAAACAATGGAACGGCACGAATACTTCAACCAATTTCATGAAATCAGCACAGCAGACTACCAATTGCTGACCGGAAATCTTAAAACCAAAGCTTTCAAGAAAGGGGAGTTTTTAATCGTGCCGGGGCAGGTGCAGAAGCAACTTTATTTTGTAAAGGCGGGCGTGCAGATGTCCTACTTCGATGCAGCCAATAAAACCCATGTCATTGCTTTTACCTATGCCCCAAACCTGTGCGCCATCCCGGAGTCCTTCTCCTTGCAAGCACCTTCAAGGTACTTCCTCACTTGCCTGACTGACAGCGAACTGGAATACATCTATTTTGAGGATATGCAAAAAATATTTGACCAATCACAATCATTGGAAAGGCTTTTCAGAAGGATGACGGAATATGTATTGGCAGGGATCCTTAACCGCCACTTAGAGCTGCACTCACTTACCATAGAAGAACGGTACATCACCTTTTGCCAAAGAAGCCCCCATCTCCTCCAACTGGTACCGCATAAGTACATCGCCTCGTATTTGGGCATCAACCCTACTAACTTCAGCAAGCTATACAATAGCGTGAAGTTTTAAACCTTGTCCAAACCTAAATCGGCAGTTTTATAATTTGGGTTCTTAGGGCATGGACTATTTTGATATAAAAGAAAAAAATAGATACTTTTAAACTCCAACTGGAAATTCGAAATAGCTGGGTTGTTTTACCCCATAACCTTCAAATAGTTTGCAAATGAAACATTTTCTTCTGCTCATTCTTTTGGGCACCTCGTTCTTTAGTTTTAGCCAACGCATTGAAGTCACAGCAGGCCCTATACTTGATGAAAAAAAAGTCCATAAGGAAATGGACATTCCGTTATTGTATGGAGTAAAACCGTACTATATCCAAGCCTATCCAAACACAATTGTTTTTAATCCTCAAAAGAAACTAACATACGCTGGGTATAGCATACGAAATAATGCGTTTCTATTTGCAGCACTCGAAGATCATATCAACTATTCAGGTATTAAAAGGCTTTCTGCAGAATTAATCGACGATAAAGTGAACCTGAATGAATTTCTCATTATTAATAATAAGATGTATGTGATTTATAGTCAAAAATTTCCTGAGCTTGATGAGTTTTCTGTTTATGTAAACGAGGTAAGCGATGATATGGTAGTGTTGGGAACGCCGTTGATTGTCCAGAACTATAAAAAGCTGAATCAATATGGCATGAATATTTTGGTATCCTCATCTGAGGACGAAAAGCATATTCTAATCTCCCGTTTGTATGATAACAGATCCAGAGAGAAGAAAATGATTCATTGTAAAATGGTTAATCAATCCTTCTCGGAATCATGGTCTAAACTGATTGAGACAAAAAGCCTGGATGAGAACATAAAGATAGAATCTATTGATGTAGACAATGCTGGCAATGTATTTATGTTATTCGAATTGAAGGAGGGTAAAACGAAACAGCCGCAGCTTTATTCTTATTTCTGGAAAGAACAAGCACTTAAGGTCGCTACTCTGGGCTTACCTACAGGCAAGAATTATAGTACAAAGCTGAAAATTCTTAATGGAGAAAGGCCTTATATGATTGGGTTGAACGAGCATAAGAAGGAGCTTTCCTGTTTTATTAACAGGCTTAACATTGAAACTCAACAACTGGAAAATTTTGAATCGGTACCTGTACCTAAGGATGTTTACAAGGTTTCACAATTTGGGATAATTAAGAAAGAACACTGGCGCGTTTCTGAAATTGTTACCTTAAGCGATAATTCAATTGTGGCATCCATGGAGGCGATCTTAGCAACTTATCCTATTGGGCTTTATCGTTCTGTTAATGCCTATGTTGTATCTTTCAATGAGGCGGGCACTCATAAGTGGTCGAGAACCATACGTAAGAAACAAGCTACTCTGCTGAGGGGGTCCGCCGGCCATTCACTTGTGCCTGCGGACACGGATGTATTAGTAATTTATAATGATGCAGAGGGAAATTTGACTTTGTCCCCCGATGATAAAAGGGTGAGTATTTATAGGGGAACAACCAATACCAAACCGGTAGTGCAGGAAATAGATGGCAATGGTAAGGTAAGTAAATATGCATTTACTACAGATAAAGATCTGGCAGGGATGGCTTTGAATTTCATAGGCTTTAAAAAAATTGAAAAGAGTCTTTATTTCTCCAGTGGCCTACACATGAAAAGCAATTCTAATATTAAATCCAGACACCTGACCTTTAAGGTAAAGTAGCAGGTCACTAAAGAAGGACGCACAGGCTGCCTAAAAGCATCTCAGCCAACACCCAGCCGTGCGCTACTAGTGGTAGTTGCCACGGATCAAAAATCAATATTTTAATCTTGGTCTAAACCAAGATTGGTTTGCCGTTCATTTGTAACCTTTACAAAAAAAACAATATGGCAAATCATTGGCTTGACACCGCGGAATATTCTTTTGCGCCAAAGTATTTTGACATCTCCGGGCACCGGCTTCATTTCATTGATGAAGGGCAAGGAGAAACTATTCTCTTTGTTCACGGCACACCCTCATGGAGTTTTGATTTCAGGCATATTATCAAAAGTCTGAAGTCCGGATACAGGTGCATCGCCATTGATCACATCGGGTTCGGGTTGTCTGATAAACCAGAGCATTATGACTATGCCACCCAAAACCATAGCAAAACATTAGAGAGATTCATCCTCCATCATCACCTTGAAAACATCACCCTCGTGGTTCATGACTTTGGTGGCCCCATAGGGTTAAATTTTGCTATCCATCACCCTGAAAGGATAAAAAAGTTGGTGATCCTTAACTCATGGTTATGGAGCAGTAAAGAAGACCCGGACTATATTAAGTTGCGCAAAATATTGAAAAGTCCGCTGCTGCCATTTTTGTACCGTTATCTTAATTTTTCACCCAGATTCATTCTGCCAAAGTCCTTTGGTGATCGGAAACTATCCGGGCATTTACTAAAGCAATACACCAGGCCCTTTGCCAACAAGACTCAGCGAAACGGAGCCTTGGCATTTGCTAAGTCATTGCTCCATGAGCAGGATTGGTTTGAGACACTTTGGCAAAAGCTGGCATCCATTTCCGGCAAACCGACCTTATTCATTTGGGGCATGAAAGACCCTGTAATTAAACCACATCTTCTTGAAAAGTTTGAAAGCGGCTTTACTAACTCAAAAACTGTTCGACTTGAAACCTGCGGGCATTTTCCCCAGGAGGAGCAACCGGAGCCGGTAATCGAATCAATCCTCGAATTCCTAAATCCCTAGGCTTTCGCATTTACTGTAGTTTTTCTTAAGAAACTTATTCAACTTTAAATCACGAAAGTTGGATAAGCAAATAAGAGATTAAGGCGGTAAAAATGCAGAGGCTAAATGAGTGAAAATATTGGCATAGTATTCATACACGGAGCCGGTTTAGGGGGCTTTATCTGGGGCCAATTGAAACCGCTCATGCATTACCCGGTTTTGAAAATTGAGTTTCCCAATAGGGAAGGCGGAGAAAAGTCAAATAGCAGCCTTAGTTTTGATGACTATATCCAACCGGCCATTGAGCAAATACAGGAGTGGGATGATAAAAAACTGGTATTTGTAACTCATTCCATAGGTGGTTGTCTTGGGTTAAGTTTAGCAGAGCGTTTCTCAGAAAAGGTAGTGGGCTTTGTGGGGATTAGCGCTGCGATCCCAAAAAACGGGCAATCGTTTATTTCTATTTTGCCCTTTCCTCAGCGGCTGATATTACCTTTAATTCTATCGTTATTTGGTACAAAACCACCCAAAAATGCAATAGAACTAGAATTGGGTAATGACCTGACCGAAGCACAAAAGGAAGTGATTGTTAAACGCTTCACACCCGAATCAAAAAGCCTCTATTCTACTAAGATATTTTACAAGAAGCTTGATGTAAAGACCCTTTACATCAAGCTAACCCTGGACAAAAGCATCCCCATGCCATTGCAGGATCAAATGAGTGCGAACTTAAATGCAATCGAGAATGCCACCCTGGAAACTGGCCACCTTCCAATGATCAGCAAACCGAATGAATTGGCAGAAATATTAAATAGTTTTGTGAATACCATTAAGGGCTGAAGAACCGGCACTTTAATAAACCCTTGAAACCACCTGTTAAGAGCAGTGGTTTATTAGATTTCGATGAAATATATCCTTACATCCTGGTTATTTTTAGGATTGGTAGGTTTGGCCAATTCCCAAACCATCACCATTACCGATCAGGAAACTGAGGCACCTTTGGAAGGGGTGGTGCTGATTAGCGAAAGCCCCAAAGCGTCAGTAGTGACCAATGCAGAAGGGCAAGCCGATATTTCGGCCTTTAAGGAAGCTGAGTCGATTATGATCCGATTCCTTGGCTACAAAACCCAAATCAGAACTTATGAGCAGATCCGGGCCTCCAACTTTGAAATAGTATTGGCGCAATCCAGCTTGACCCTGGATCAGGTGGTGGTGTCGGCTACCAGGTGGCGTCAAACCTCAGGAAATGTCCCCAATAAAATTCTATCCATATCGACCAGGGAAGTGGCTTTGCAAAATCCCCAAACTGCTGCTGATCTTCTGGGCCTGTCGGGTGCGGTATTCATACAAAAAAGTCAGCAGGGGGGTGGCAGTCCGATGATTCGGGGATTTTCTACCAACAGGCTTTTATATACTGTTGACGGTGTGCGGATGAATTCCGCCATTTTCCGTGCAGGCAATATCCAGAATGTCATTTCACTGGATCCATTTGCCATCGAAAATACGGAAGTGTTGTTTGGCCCCGGCTCCATCATTTACGGGAGTGATGCCATCGGTGGGGTGATGAGTTTCCAAACACTGACCCCTCAATTGTCCCTGGGGGAAAAACCGCTGATAACTGGTAAGGCAGTAAGCCGGTATGCATCAGCTAATAATGAAATCACCAACCATGTTGATGTGAATGTTGGATGGAAGCAATGGGCATCAGTTACCAGTATTTCGCATTCAAGGTTTGGCGACCTAAGAATGGGGAAAAATGGCCCTGATGAATACCTCAGGCCTTTCTATGTTGAGCGGGTAGCGGATGTAGATATGGTGATTGAAAACAATGATCCCAGAGTCCAAAATCCCACAGGATACGAGCAAATCAATCTGATGCAGAAAATCCGGTTTAAGCCTAATGAAAAATGGGACTTTCAATACGGGTTCCATTATTCAAAAACCTCTGAATTCGCCCGCTACGACAGGCTCATTGAAACCGGGACGAACGGCCTTCCAATATCAGCGGTTTGGAATTATGGCCCACAGATTTGGATGATGAACAATCTTATGGTTTCGCATACCGGCAACAACAAGGTTTATGACCAAATGACGATTCGATTGGCGCACCAGTACTTTGAGGAAAGCAGGATCGACCGGAGATTGAACCACCACCGTTTGCGCACTCAGTTAGAATCGGTGCAGGCATATTCAGCCAATTTTGATTTTGAAAAAAGTGTGAACAAACACCGGTTTTACTATGGTGTAGAATACGTTCTGAATGAAGTAAACTCAACCGGTTCTGCGGTGGACATCAGGGATGGCAGCCCGATCTCAGTGCCTGACCGATATCCAGATTCTGATTGGCGCACCTATGCAGGGTATTTGAATTATCAGTATGTGGCTTCTGAGAAATTTTTGGTACAGGCAGGGGCGCGGTTCAGCGCATTTAATATTCAGTCTGACTTTACCCGACATCTGGAATTCTATCCTTTTGATTTTGTCAATTCTACGAATAAAAACTCAGCGACCACCGGAAGTCTGGGGGTGGTTTATACGCCTCGTGCCACCTGGAAAATTAGTGCCAATGCCGGTACAGGCTTTAGAGCCCCAAACGTGGATGACATCGGTAAAATATTTGATTTCGTGAGTGGGGAGGTGATTGTGCCCAACACCTCATTGAATGCCGAAATTGCCTATAATGGGGAAGTCAACATTTCTAAAATATTTGGGGATCTCGTAAAGCTGGATGCCACAGGTTTTTATACATATTTGGACAATGCGATGGTGCGCCGGGGATTTCAGGTGAACGGCCGGGACAGCATTTTGTTTGATGACCGGATGAGTCGGGTTTATGCTGTGCAGAATGCTGCTTTTGGTACTGTTTATGGATTCAATCTCGGTGTTGAGGTCAAGCTTCCTTCAGGGTTCAGTTTGTCATCCCGGTACAATTACCAATTGGGTGTGGAAGAAATGGAAAATGGCGACATCAGCCGCTCCAGACATGCGGCACCCGCATTTGGTATTACACGATTATCCTATGAAAAAGACAAATTGTACCTACAATTATATGCTACCTATAGTGCAGCGGTAAGCTTTGCCAACCTGAATGAAGAAGAAAGGCAAAGACCGGTCATATACGCAACAGATAGTAATGGAAATCCCTATTCCCCCGGTTGGTACACATTGAATTTCAAAGCCATGTATCAGCTACATCAAAATTGGTCAGTAAGTGGTGGCTTTGAAAACCTGACTAATCAACGTTACCGGCCTTACAGTTCTGGCTTGGTGGCCCCCGGAAGGAATTTAATTGTATCAGTAAGGGCGAATTTTTAAATTAACAACCGAACTAATGAGTAGTATAATCAGCCGTCTTATTCAAAGCCCAAAATCGCTTTTTCTGGTTGATGGCATCGGAGCTATAATTACTTTTTTCTTTTTATTCGCCATTTTAAGACCTTTCAATGAATATTTCGGAATGCCCGTTGACATTTTACTGTTGCTTTCCGCCATAGCAGCAATCTTTTGTCTGTATTCCATGACTTGTTATTTTCTTGTAAAAGACCATTGGCGCCCATTCATGATGGCCATAAGCATGGGCAATTTGTTGTACTGCTGCCTGACGATGGGGCTGGTAATTTATTATTTCCAAAGCCTCACAGCTTTGGGGGTCACCTACTTTATTGCAGAGATCATCCTATTGTTCGGTATCATTTTCGTGGAACAAAAAGCTATAGTTAGGAGCTATCAGGGCAACTAATTCAATATGAGCTAAATTAGGTGTGACTGCTTTTTGCAAAGTTTAATACATTTTTTAACTTAATTTTTAATTCTTAAATTAAATTATCCATGATTTCTGCAAACTTCATCAAACGATTCTGGATAGTCTTGATGGGGCTCTTCATAATCACTTGTAGCCAAAATGATGATACCCCTGATTTCGATACTAATTGTCCTGAAGAATTTATTGTAAAAAACAATAGGATCGTGGCCTTTGATATCCTTGATCCTACAGAAACCGGATCTTTTACCTTGAATTATGAAATTGCTTCAGAAGAATTGAATGCAGGTTTTATTCAACTCCTTCAACCCTGGAATTCCTTTAGCCCTACTGCTGCTAATGCATTCAATGGCCCGGCTGTCGACCTATTTCAAACCCTGGACCACTTCGCTTCCTCAACGGGCACAAAATTGTCATTGATTATAACACCTATAGATATTCCCGGCAGGTTTGTGCCTTCCGAATTAGCCAATAAAAAATTTAATGACCCTGAGATGATTGATGGATTCATTGCATTAATTAATCACTTATTTAATAGTGAATCCGGCATCGTAAATCCTGAAAATGTATTGGCCCTTTCAGTTGGAAATGAAATAAATCATTATGATTGGTCAGGTAATAATGATCTGCAGGCAGAGTACCAGACCTTTTTAGAAAATATTAAACCCCATGTAAACCAATATGGTATTCCACTACATTTCACAGGTACACTAACTGGATTGGTTGAAACGCCTGGTGTATGGACAGAAATGGCTAATGCTATTGATAAATTATCCATCACATACTATCCCCTCAATCCCGATTTTAGCGTGAAACAACCCGACATTATTTTTGATGATTTCCAAAATTTAATCTCAACTTTTGGTGATCAACCTATTTTTATTCAAGAAATAGGCTACCCTTCTGCAACAAGGCTTAACAGCAGCACACAAAAACAAGCAGCATTCTTCTGTAATTTTTTCCAGGTGTGGGATATGTATAAGGATAAAATAACTCATACTAGCATCTTAAGGCTCAATGATGTTTCTGAGGCATCAGCTAAAAATACTGTTCAAACATATGGCATACTGAACGATCAAAACTTCATTGCCTATATCCAAAGTTTGGGTATTCGCACCTGGGAGGGTATTGGTCAAAACAAACCTGCATTTGAAACCATAAGGCAGGAGTTGGAAAAGAGAAGCTGGTAAGCTTTCAGGTATCTAAAGGAACCTTGAGGTATTGGATTAACTCTACCCATTAGGCAGCCCTTTGGCTTGAAATGCCAATTTTAAATAAACTGGGATAGGATTGCAGCTACATCTGGCTGATCATTGGATTTCACCCCCCATCAACTTTTCTTAATACCCATTTCTACAGCCTTTTTTAATCGGCTATTCAGCCGATATTTTAGATTATCGGATAATTAGCCGATATTTTGGATTATCGGATATTTACCCGATATTTATATCAATAAGAAACAATATGATTGCTGTAATAACTGGTGATATCGTTAAATCAAGTGGTAAGAATACCGGGATTTGGCAGGAGGCATTAAAAACCATTCTCAAAAGGTATGGTAAATCTCCTCATGACTGGGAAATATTTAGGGGAGACAGCTTTCAAATCAAATTATTGCCATCTGATGCACTCATTGCCGCCATTCATATCAAATCTGCAATTAAGCATGCAGCAGGAGCGGAGGTACGAATGGGAATTGGGGTAGGTAGAGAAGATCATAAAGGATTAACTGTAACCGAGTCGACCGGATCGGCCTACACCCGGTCAGGGCATTGTTTTGATTCGTTGAAAAAGCAGACCCTGGCAATTGAAACAGACAATTCTGATTTTGATGAGTACTTTAACCTGTTGTTGTCCTTCGCATTGGTGATCATTGATAACTGGACAAAATTGGTTGCAGGGATTATTCAAGCAGCTATCCAGTATCCGGATAAAAGCCAAAAGGAATTGGCCGCCATGATGAACAAATCACAAAGCAGTATCAGCGAAGCTTTGAATAGGGGGGCGGCGGATGAGATTAAAAAGATGCTCGAGTTCTATGAGAAGAAAATCAATTCTTTATGATGGCGTTGGGTTTGAAATTATTGCTGGCCCACCTACTTGGAGAATTTGTTTTCCAATCAAAAAAATGGGTGGATGATAAGGTAGCAAAAAAACACAAGTCAAAGTATTTATATATTCATTTAGGGGTGCATGCTGTACTCTTATTGGTTTTCCTGAATTTTCAATCCAATTACTTTTGGGCTATTGGGATTATCCTTATCAGTCACTTTAGTATCGATCTCCTTAAAATTTACCTGACCAAATATGTAAACCATTTATATTTATTCTTGGCCGACCAATTTTTGCATTTATTGGTATTGGCCCTTGTGGTAGGGTTTTATTATCCATACAGACTGAGTTTTGAAGCACTATTTTCAAGCCACCATTTACTATTAATTGTTGCCTTGATTTTTCTAAGTTTTGTGTCTGCTATTATAATGAAACATGTAATGAGCGGGTTTAAATTTGAAGAAAACCTATCCGATGATTCATTAAAAAATGCGGGTAAAATCATTGGTATTTTGGAGCGATTATTCGTTTTTGGCTTTATCGTATTAGGGCAATGGCAGGTCATAGGTTTTTTATTAGCTGCCAAATCTGTTTTTCGATTTGGAGACCTATCCAGAGCCAAGGACCGGAAACTCACAGAATATATCTTAATTGGGACATTGATCAGTTTTGGACTGGCCATCCTGGTCGGTCTGATCTATTTAAAACTTAGTGAAGTAATGGTTACTTAGATCAATACTAAAACTGTATAATCTCAGAATAGACGGAAATCTTAAAGATTCAATTAGGCAATTTATGCAGGAAGGCCTGCAAGGAGATTTATTGAAAAAACGGCAGAAAAAAGGCCTCCTAAAAACTAAAATTGCTTTTAGGAGGCCTGCTAAAGATTACCATTTAATGCTCTTAAAGTTTAACTGATGGTAATCAGATATCCGGTTAAACCCTTCGGCCGCCTATCAACCTGAAAATGACAGCAATTAGGGCTATTACAAGCAGGATGTGAATGAGGCTACCAAGACTGTAAGCGAGAAAGCCTATGGCCCAAAGGATTACTAAAATGACTGCTATAAAATAAAGTAAGTTACTCATTTTGTTAATTTTAGTTTAAGAAAATTATTGAATAAGGGTTTTGTTCATTGATAATAAGGTTATCAGAGATTCTTTACACCAAATAATTGTAATGACATTATGCATAAATGAAACGCTAAATTCCAGTTTTTTCCGGCAGTCTTCTTTCCTGACCTGCGCATAGCAGATTTTAAAGGTGATTAATCATATTAGGGTTTATGGTTTTTTGGCCTGGGCCCAATTAGGCCTTCTGTGAAAGAAGGCATGGAGGGAGTAGCATCGAAAATTGGGCTGGAATAATTAGGCCCCTTGAGAGCAAAATTTTGCTTTTAAGAGACGGTATTAAAATCAAATGACTATCTCAAAAAAAGTGAAAAACAGGAAAATTAATCCTGCACTTGCTATCATAAGGGATAATATTTTAAGGTGCCGTTTTTTGATAATGCTATCATAAAAATTAAGAAAGATTTTTTCAGGATCCAACAATTCCTCCTTGTTGAAAATACCCCAATGATAACGCTGTTGACGCATCATGTGTCTGACCCTTCTTTCTTTTGATATGTCAGGGAATGGGGTGTCCTTTAAGGAAGAGATTATTCCT
>JBGTCD010000068.1:0-4680 GCA_041749015.1 Cyclobacteriaceae bacterium | reverse complement strand
CAGACGACATCTCACTACACCGTGCCATTATTTCGAAGGGCTGGGTTTCTTGGCAAATGATGACTCCGGAAGTCAAAGGGATCACCTTAAAAACCTTTGGTTTTAATCAGTTGTTTCAGCAGAGGAAAAGGTGGATTTATGGGGCTACCTTCTTACCACTATATCTTTTTCTGCTACTCAAGGCGCGGGCTTTATATTTACCAGCTTTGATCGTATTGTTTGTTGCCTTCCCAGTTTACGGATTGATTTTCTTTTTTCTCAGAGTCATTTTAATGAGCATAAATGGAGGTAAATTTTTGAAGATGGTGGAACCATCCAGAAAGTTTCCAATCTTCCTAATAGAAGCTGCAGGACATATTATAGCTGATTTTATAGGATTTGTATATTTTATTTTACCTTCACCTGTTGTGTGGAAAAAGCGAAAATACTATTGAATGATTGAAACTCATGCCCATATCTACCTGGACCAATTCGACAAGGATATCTTGGAGGTAATGGACCGTGCCGAATCTGAAGGTGTTGAGAAAATATATATGCCAAATATTGACAGCACCTCCATCGATGCCATGCTTGAGCGCGAACTTCGATATCCAGGAGTTTGCTTCCCCACCATGGGCTTGCATCCTTGTTCAGTCAATAAGCATTTTGAAAAAGAGCTTTATCTGGTTGAGTCCTGGCTTGGCAAAAGGCCCTTTGCAGCAGTGGGAGAAATAGGCACTGATTTATATTGGGATAAAACCTTTTGGCCCCAACAGCAGGAGGCTTTTAAAATTCAGTGTGAATGGGCATTGAAATATGATCTGCCTGTTGTAATCCATTGCAGAGAATCCATTGACGAGTCCATCACATTGGTGCGGCCTTTCGCAGATAGTGGATTGAAGGGCGTATTTCATTGCTTCACCGGCACTTTGGAGCAGGCAAGAGAAATCATCGATCTGGGTTTTTTGCTGGGAATAGGCGGGGTGGTAACATTTAAGAATGGTGGTCTGGACAAGGTGTTGCCTGAAATTGGCATCGACCATTTGGTACTCGAGACAGACAGCCCATATCTGGCACCCGTGCCGCACCGGGGTAAGAGGAATGAACCTGCCTACCTTAGCCTGGTAGCAGAAAAGATTTGCTCGGTGGCGAAAATAGATCTTGATATGGTAATTTCTACCAGTGACAAAAACGCCGCCGATTTATTCAAGCTCCCCGATTAATTTTTTAAATTTCCAGAATATGGTCACTACAAAGAAATTTGAAATCAATACGGCTTCCCCGGGCAAGGCCGAAAAATCCGTTCTTATTATATATACCGGAGGCACTATGGGCATGGTGAAGCAGCCTGATGGTTCACTTGGGCCATTTGACTTCAGTCTGATCATGGATAATATCCCCAGCCTGGCCTTATTACAGATAAGGTTAGGTGTGGTAGCCTTTGAAAACCCAATTGATTCCTCTAATGTAAATCCTGCCTACTGGGTAGAGATTGGTAAAATAATTAAGGAAGCCTACGACTCCTACGATGGGTTTGTAATCCTGCATGGTACGGACACCATGGCCTACACAGCATCGGCTTTAAGTTTTATGCTGGAAGGATTATCCAAACCAATTGTTTTTACCGGAGCCCAGCTTCCACTCATAGCTACGCGTACTGATGCCCGTGAAAATCTTGTTACAGCTATTGAAATCGCCTCTGCCCGGGTTGATGAAAAACCTGTCATCAGCGAGGTGACCATATTATTTAATCATGTATTGCTGAGAGCCAATCGATGCAAAAAGGTAGAAAGCGTGTATTTTGATGCCTTTCAGTCAGAAAATTTCCCTGCACTTGCAGAGGCAGGGGTAAGCATTGATTATCGCCATAATAATATTCAGAAGTCCAGGGCCGACCAACCTTTTCACCTTCAGGAACAAATGGATGCGTCAGTAGGCCTACTTAAATTATTCCCGGGAATGCCCCATGACTATGCCGCAACAGTACTAAGTACTCCCGGGCTTAAAGCTCTGGTAATGGAATCATTTGGAGCTGGAAACGCCCCTACGGATGAGGCGTTCATTGAATTATTGAGGCAAAGTATTGAAAAGGGAATTATTATTTTTAACGTTTCCCAATGCAATGGTGGGAGGGTCATGCAAGGAAGATATGCTACCAGTATTCTTTTAAAGAAAATTGGTGTAATCAGCGGCAGGGACATCACCACAGAGGCTGCCTTGGCTAAATTAATGTATTTGCTTGGTAAATATCAGGATATAGATCAGGCCAAAAAATACCTTGAAATTTCGATCAGAGGGGAAATGACGGACTTTACGTGAATATTAAAATTATTTATATTCTTGCATAAAGCTTTATTTATTGATTTATTTGTGACCTTGAGATTAATTTCGGAGAGGTGACCGAGTGGTCGAAGGTGCTCGCCTGGAAAGTGAGTGTGCCCCAAAAGGGTACCAAGGGTTCGAATCCCTTCCTCTCCGCAGATCAATTTCAAAAAATAAATTAAACCTATTATCTTTAACCTATTATTTAAACCTCATACCTTTAGAACCTAAAGCTTGAACCATGAAAAAACAATTATTTCTATTTGCACTTTTGGGCGTTTTTACCTTTGGAGCTGTTATTAATTCCAATGCTCAAACCACTTCTGAAACAGAAGAAGATACAGTAGTTGTAGAGGAAGTCGCTCCGGCACCTGTGCCCGAGCCTGCTGTTATCGATGAGGAAGAGGAGGAAGAATCAGCTTCTCTCCACAATGTAATCAAGGAAAAATTTATTGAAGGTGACTGGAGGTATATGACTCCGGTATTACTTTGTCTTATCATTGGTCTTGCTATTTCTATTGAGAGAATCATTTCACTCAACTGGGCCACGACCAATACCCAAAAGCTTTTGGCTAACGTAGAGGATGCCTTATCTGCTGGAGGAATTGAGGCGGCTAAGGAAGTTACTGCGAGTACTAAAGGCCCTATAGCATCAATATTTACTCAGGGTCTGATGAGGTCTTCAGAAGGAATTGAAATGGTAGAAAAATCCATTATCGCCTACGGTGGTGTTGAAATGGGTCGTCTTGAAAGAGGCCTTGTGTGGATTTCATTGTTTGTAGCACTTGCGCCTATGCTTGGTTTCATGGGTACTGTAATTGGTATGATTAAAGCATTTGATGCGATCGAAGTTGCAGGTGACATCTCACCAAGTATTGTGGCTGGTGGTATTAAAGTTGCCCTTTTAACTACAGTTGCTGGTTTGATAGTAGGTATCATCCTACAGGTGTTTTACAATTACCTTGTATCAAAAATCGATTCAATTGTCAATAGTATGGAAGATGCTTCTATCTCTCTTGTTGATATTCTTGTAAAGCATAAATTATCTAACTAATTAAGTTAAACTTTACCTTATGAATGAGTCATTTATAGAATACGCATTATATTTTTCCTACTTCCTTTTAGTTGTAGGTTTGCTTGCTGCTATAATATTACCTCTGATTAAATCGTTAGATAATCCGAAGAGTCTGATAAAAGTTGGAATTAGTGTTGTTGGCCTTGTGCTGCTTTTTGTCATCATGAGAGCAACAGCATCCAGCGACCTGGCTCAAAATCCCAAATTTATTAGTATTGGGATTAGCGAGGCGGTTCTAAAATCAGTAGGTGGCATGCTGAGTACTGTTTATGTGCTTATGTTTATAGCTATTTTAGGTATTATTTATTCAGAGATCAGTAAAGGTTTAAAATAATGGCTAGAAATAAAGGAAGGGATACACCACAAATTAATTCCAGCTCGATGGCGGATATCGCCTTTCTGCTGCTGATATTCTTTTTGGTGACCACTACCATCGCTGACGACAAGGGGCTAAGCCTTCAGCTACCTCCAAGTCCGGAGGATATTGAAATCCAAGATATCAAGATACCTGAGCGCAATTTATTTAAAATTCAGGTGAATTCCTTTGATGACGTGTTAGTAGAGGGTGAACCACTAAATGATATCAGTGCTATCAGACAAATGGTGAAGGATTTTGTTCTTAATTATGGTGTAGATCCTACCTCTTCTGATACGCCCAAAGATGCTATTGTCTCCTACAAGACTGACCGGGGCACCAGCCACAAAATGTTCATTGCTATTTTGGATGAATTGCAGGGGGCTTATTACGACATTTATGCTGACCGCATCGGTGTGACCAATAAGCGTTGGCGGGAAATATCCTCAGACCTTTCTGATCCTGAAAATAAAAGATTATATGATCAGGGAAGAGGTGTTACACCTGATGGTAAGCTCGAATTTCCCATGAATATCTCTATTGCTGAACCAACTAAAATAGGAGGGTAATATGTCAAAGTTTAAGAAAAAAGCTAAAGCCAGCCAGGATATTCCTACTTCGGCATTGCCTGATATCATTTTTATGCTTCTATTTTTCTTTATGGTAACCACCGTATTGAGAGAAACGGAGATTCTTGTGGAGCAAAATATCCCCAGAGCCACACAGCTTAGGAAGCTCCAGAGGAAATCACTGGTAAGTTATCTATACGTAGGCGAGCCTAAAAAGAAAGATGTATTCGGGACAGAGCCTAAGATTCAGGCCAATGATCAGTTTATCGAGCCTAAAGATATTAACCGTTGGGTAAATACTCAAAAGGATAATATGAATGAAGGGGAACGAGACCAGATCACCATTGCCATGAAGGTAGATGAGGATACCAAACGTGGGA
>JBGTCD010000067.1:0-25091 GCA_041749015.1 Cyclobacteriaceae bacterium | reverse complement strand
ATTTGGTCTATTATCATCCCAATGATGTTTGTGGTTTGGCTGGTGATCGCTCTTATCGCAGAGGGAGGTGCTATATTTGATGCTCGATATTAATGGTTGAGAACTTCAAACCGGGGTCAGTTTTGAACAAAAACTGACCTTTTTTATTTTATCTCAGTAAAGAAACAAATTGCAAAAACAGTGAAATCTAAACTGTTCAAAATCATTATTATAATTTTAGTCTTTGGGGTGCCCATAGCCATTGCCGTATTTTTAAATACCCAGGGCACTAATTATTTTGAATTGCCCTTATTCCACCAGGAGGGCGTGATAGCATCAGATTCCGGTTGCCCCCAGCTTAAGGCACCCTACCATCTGGATTATCAATCTATTGGTCTTTTGGCGCCAGAGACCTTCCCGGTGCTATTTGTATTTTTTACCTGGAAAAAAGGGGATGAAATTTCAAATAGGCTCAATATCCTGTCAAGGATCCGGCGAAATTATGGAGAAGGGGAGTTGAACATACAGATACTTTACGAGGAAGAAAAGGCGGGGTCTTTTGACGCTATTTTCAGAAAATACGAGTTGGCTAACACCTGGAATAAAATTCCTATGCCAAAGGATGATTTGGTGCAACTTAGCCGATGTGAGTTTGTTAATATCGAAATGATGTGGGTGATGGCTGATGAACAGGGTAGGATAAGGGGGTATTATGATATGGATGATGAAAGAGAGCAGGAACGCTTGATCGTTGAAATAAAAATATTGAAGGAAGATAACAATGACTAAAAAAAGTATAGCAAGCCCTGGTGCTTATAATAAGTTGATTATTGCCGTTTCGATCATAGTGCCTTTGGTCGTGGTTGTTTTATTTGGAGTGAAGATTGACGGGTATGATTTCACCTTTCTTCCTCCCATTTATGCCGGCGTCAATGGCCTTACAGCTGTCCTTTTGATTTTGGCGGTAATCGCCATCAAGGCCAAAAATCGCAGAGCTCATGAGATGCTGATCAAAACTTGCATCTTGCTCTCATTGGCTTTTCTAGTCATGTATGTGACCTATCATATGACCAGTGAAAGCACCGCATTTGGTGGTACGGGAGGGATCAGATATCTGTATTTCTTTATCCTTATTTCTCATATTCTGCTATCGATAGGCATCATTCCTTTGGTTTTATTCGCCTATCTGAGAGCCGCTACCGGACAGTTTGAGCGTCATAAAAAGTTGGCCAGATATGCATTTCCAGCCTGGCTTTATGTGGCGGTAACGGGGGTTATTATTTATTTTATGATTAGCCCATATTATGCCTGATTATGAAACTGTATGCCAATGATTATTGTTAAAAAATAATGTCAGTATTTCATAAAGCCGGCTTCCTTTTTCTATTATTTCTTGGCTCATCAATTCAATGGGCTGAAGCGCAATGCGCCATGTGCCGGGCCACGCTGGAAAATAATGTAAGTGCTGGTGAAATAGGGGTGGCAGCCAAGCTCAATTTTGGAATTCTGTACTTATTTGTAATGCCATACCTTGCTGTAGGGGTGATTGCATTCCTTTGGTATAAAACCAGCAAAGCTAATGCAAAAAAAGTCAGGCTTACAGGCCGCCATCTCAGGTAAATGTCCCCGCTGTAGGGAGGGAGACATGTTTTCTTCTTCAATATTCCATTTTAGGACTAATATTAAGATGCATAAATTTTGCCCAACCTGTGAGCTCCGGTTTGAAGTAGAGCCTGGTTTTTTCTTCGGTGCCATGTATATAAGCTATGTTTTTTCGGTGGCACTGGTAGCGGCTATTGGTCTGGTACTTTATTGGCTTGGCGACCCGGATCTTTGGACTTATATCCTCATAGTGAGCGTCGGGCTTCTGCTCTTTTACCCCGCAATGTTCAGGTATTCCAGGATTTTGTTTTTGCATATTTTTGGTGGGATACGATACGACCCTGGATCTCACCGCGAGACTCATAATTAATTTTGTAAATTTACCTTTTACTATCCGAAAGATCCTGGGTAGAGACAGGCTGTGGTTATATTTTTGATCTCCTGTCATAAAGAAAATGGTGGTGGGGTTCTTTAATTTAATAAAAGCGGCAATCTTAAATTATAGAGTTGAACAAAAAGCTTTTTCATATCATCCTTGGCGTGGGTCTGGCACTGTTGGTATTTGGTATCATCACCGCCGGTATGGATAAGAACCAAGACCGCGACCCAGCGGGAATCGTTGAAATCATTGAAAGCAATATCCGAAAAGAATTGGTTGATGCGGAGGTGCTGATTGAGACCATTAAACAAACCAGAAAAGAGGATTCAGTTTTTAGATTTTCTGATTTGGTTTTCGACGGGTCTTTACCGCACTATATTTATGAAGATGGGGAGCCCATTTTTTGGTCAGATTACCGTTATGTGCCTGATTACCGCTTTTTGGATGGTGAATATGATTTGGCCTTACTTCGCACCGAGAAAGGACTTTTTCTGGTAAGAAGAGAGATTCTGGATAAGCCTTCTGTTGAGCTTATCGTTCTAATTGAATTAGCCCATTTCTCAAAAATCAGCAATAAATATGTTTCCTCAGGCATCAATGCAGATATTTTTCCTGTACGTGATATTGAAATCAGTGACAATTTGGAATCCGGGGATTACAACATTTGTCTTGATGAAAGCACCTGCTTTTTTAGTGTAAGTTTTACACTACCAATAGCTATGGCTTCCGATAGCCTAAAAAGATGGAGTCTTATCCTGATTTCGCTGGCTCTGGTATTACTGTTCTATATCCTATTGATGACCTCCTGGTATGCAGGAATGAATTTGGGAGCATACCTTGGATTGGTTGTTTTGGTATTTTCTTTAGTGATTGTGCGGATCACAATGCTGACCTTTAATTTCCCTAACGTCATCACCCATACTGAACTGTTTGATTCCCGATTTTTTGCGAGTTCAGCATTAAATCCATCCCTGGGTGATCTCTGGATCAATCTGATTTTTCTACTCATAGTGGTGATTTACCTGTTTCGTATGGGCACGAAAAGCAAAATGCTGGTCGGTCTGTTGAAATCAAAGCCCTGGGTCAAGCATTTGGCAGGAGGTCTTTTTATGGGGCTTTCCATCACTACTTTGCTATTTTTATTTCTTGTATTTCAAAATATTTATCACAACTCCCAAATATCCTTTGACATTACTGAAAGCCTTAACCTGTCATTTTTGAGAGTAGTATGCTTTTCCATATTTGTTATTACTGGGCTCATTTTTTTCCTGTTTTCTCATATTGGGTATCGGTGGGTCCATCAACTTTATGAAGGGCGCTTTAAATACATGTTGATTGACCTTGCCATTGGCGCATTATTTTTTGCCATAGTCAACTTGCTCATAGGCCAGAATTTCATTTTAATTATGGTCGTTGGGGTGTTTTATTTAGCCCTGATTATGGCCCTTGATATGGCCCGGCAGTTAGCCAGAATTACCTACCGATCATTCCTGTATGCTTTTTCAGGAGCTATTTTTTGTAGTCTTATAGGGGCCTATGCTATTTTTCACTTTGAAAGGGAGCGGATTGTCGATGAAAAGAAAAAATTTGCGAATCATTTTCTAATTGAGAATGATGATTTTGCAGAATATCTACTTGAAGATGCTTCCGACCAGATAAAGAAAGATGTTTTTATCAATAATAGGATAGCCAGCCCATTTTCCTCCAAAGACGCCATTGCAGATAAAATTCGCCAGGTATATCTTAATGCATATTTTGAAAAGTTTGACGTTCGTATATATATTTTTGATGGGGATGGGCAGTCCATCCAACCGGGCATTGCACCTGGTACTTATCAGAATCTAAAGATTCAATACGACCATCAGAATTTCAGAACTGATTATCCAAACCTCTTCTTTATTAATAATTATGGGGGTGAAATTTCAAAGAGGTACCTGAAGCTTATATCTTTGGAGAAGTATAGCCTTAATACCGGATATATAGCCCTTGACCTCAGGCTTAAAAGGGTAATTCCTGAGAATGTATATCCCGAGCTACTGGTAGACAGCAGGTTTTTTATGCCTTACAGGCAAATGAGCTATAGCTATGCAGTTATACAGCAAAATTCAGTTTTGTACAGCTCTGGCGATTTTAATTACCTTAAGAAATTTGAGTCTGACTTCTTAAAACAAGGCCGGCTTTTCCGGGATGGCATTCACCATGAGGGGTTTCACCACGTGGGTTTATTGGATCTTTCCGGCAACTTCATCATCGTCAGTACTCCTCAGTACAGCAACTATAGCATCATTTCAAATTTTTCATTTTTATTTTTGATGCTGGTTTTTTTTATGGCATTAGTGGTTTCTGTTTACGCAGTGGTTTTCGCCATCCAAAGGAAGACCTTAAACTATTCGGCCAGAATTCAGCTTTACCTTAACCTCGCATTTTTTCTTCCTCTATTGATTGTGAGCGTGGTGACTTTGAGTCTGCTCAATAGATCTTTTGCTAAAGACCTTAATGAGGATTATTTAAAGGTAGCAGAAAGTATAGCAAAAAATTTGAGCGAGGAACTAGGACCTTTTTATCAGAATCCATCCTATTATCGCAATATTTTGCAGAATAAATTATCACAGGCTTCCAGATATGCTGGTATTGACGGTAATTTGTTTAACTCAAAAGGGGAGCTTATTGCAACCAGTCAGCCATTGATCTATGAGAACAAGCTTCTGGCATCATTCATCAATCCAGCGGCTTATATTAGCATTAAGGAAGAGGGCAATAGAGCTTTAGTTTTGCAGGAATCAGTAGGAAATCTTAGTTTTAATTCGACTTATCTGGGTATTAAATCATTTGATACCGGTAACTATATTGGGATACTGAGCCTACCATTCTTTCATTCTGAAAATTATATTGAAAGCCAGCAAATTGAAGTGGTTTCTAATATAATGGTCATTTTCACTTTTATCTTTCTTGCCTTTTTAATCCTCTCCTTTTTTGCTTCTAAATGGCTCACCTTTCCCCTTCAGTTAATTACCAGCAAGCTTAAAAAGACCACTTTGTCAGGCTTTAATGAGCGCCTTTCCTGGGACTCTGACGATGAGATCGGGCTCATGGTAGGCGAGTACAATAGGATGGTAGATAACCTTGAGGACAGCCGGAAGGCATTGTCACGGACTGAAAAGGAAACGGCATGGCGGGAGATTGCCAAGCAGGTAGCGCATGAAATAAAAAATCCGCTGACTCCGATGAAGCTTACCCTGCAGCAGTTATCAAGGATTATTAAGAATAATGGGAATGAGGAAAACCTGAAGAAGCCTATCAATACATTGCTGGTGCAAATCGATAGCCTGGATGGCATTGCAACTTCATTTAGCTCCTTTGCTAAAATGCCCATCCCTGAGCATGAGCGGTATGAATTTGTGGAAATATTAAAAAGTACACTGGACCTTTATCAGAATAATGAGCAACTAATAATTAATTCTGAAATCCCGTCTGAGGAGGTTTGGGTGATGGGAGACAAGAAGTTAACAGGAAGGATTATCTCTAACATTTTAATAAATGCCTCACAATCCAGCGCTGATAAATCCCGGCCGGTTACCATTTCGGTAGTTCTGATGATTCAGGGTAAAAATAAGCTAGTTTTGCAGGTGAAGGATGATGGGGATGGTATTGATAATTCGATTGTCAATAAAGTATTCGTTCCAAATTTCAGCACGAAAACAACAGGGTCTGGAATTGGTTTGACCATTGCCAAACATGGCGTGGAACATGCCGGAGGTAAAATTTGGTTTGAAACGGAAAAAGGAGTGGGCACCTCATTTTTTATTGAGTTACCCCGGGTTGGATGATGTGGATCGATATTAGGATATTATTCTTTGGAGTTCTTTCAATAGGGTATGGCCCCATTTTAGCCCAGGACCAAACCAAATGCCGTTGGGTAAAGGATTTTGATGTGCCCGTTTTAATGGACACCCTCAGTATTGTGCCCGGTAGCATAAAGATTAAATCCGACTCACTTGCCCATTACACCTTATATTTATCAGGGTCAGGTAGCCGCGTAACTATATACCCATCAAGTGATGTTGATTCTGTACTCGTGTGTTATGATGCGTTGCCTTTTGATCTAAGTGCCCGCCATTATCATAAGAGTATGGCCTTATATGATTCCAACGCATTTTTCAGGCAGGGTCGGGTGGGAGTCCCCAGTATCAGGGGCCTAAACCAGCGCGAGGAAATTTTTTACTCTGATAGGATCCAAAAAAGTGGGGCCATATCAAGAGGGATGTCAATGGGCAATAACCAAAGCCTGTTTGTACAATCTTCGCTTAACCTTAATCTGGAAGGGCAGATAGCCGATGACCTCTTCATCAGGGCCTCCATTACTGACCAAAACATACCCTTTCAGCCGGAGGGCAATACGCAAAATCTGCAGGAGTTTGATAATGTATCGATTCAGTTTTACAATGATAACTTTAGCTTTACAGCAGGCGATGTGGTCCTAAAAGAGCGCCAGGGTTCTCATTTTATGAGATATCACAAAAATGTACAAGGCGGTCTGGCAGAGACCCAATATAATCTTGGAGGCAAGCACCGGGCATTTTCCTATGCAGGGGCTTCGGTAGCCAAAGGCAAGTTTGCATCCACCATCCTTGAGGTGGAAGAAGGGGTGCTTGGACCCTACAGAATTCCCCCTCCTTCAGGGCAGCGGTTTCTCATGATCATGGCAAACTCCGAGAAAGTGTACATGGATGGTGAGCTACTGGTGAGAGGGTTTAATTTTGATTATGTGATCGACTACAATCAAGGGGAGATCACCTTTACCAACAAGGTATTGATTACCCAGTTCACACGGATCAGGATTGATTATGAATACGCGGACCAAAACTATAGCCGTACCATTACGGTAGCAGGCCATCGCCAGGAACTTGGGGATTTTGAGTTTTTCGTAAATGCCTATAGTGAAAAGGATAATCCAAACAGGCCGCTTATGCTTGATCTTTCTCAGGAGGATAAAAATATGCTGAGTCTGGCAGGCGATGATTTTTCACAAGCCGTAATTCAAGGGGCTGATAGTGTAGGTTTCCAGCCCAACAGAATCTTGTACGAAAGAAGGGACACCATCGACACCCAGGGCAAAGTGCACCAGGTATTTATTCATAGCATGAACCCGGAAAAGGCGGTGTATCACGTGTCCTTTTCGGATGTGGGCCTTGGGCAAGGCAATTATAAAATGGCACAGGTCAATGCAGGGGGGCGGGTATTTGAATGGGTGATGCCCATCAACGGCACCCCGCAGGGTAATTTTGAGCCTGCTACCAGAATCCCGACTCCCAATAAAAAGCAAATGGTAACCTGGGGTGGTTCCTATAAAGCCAGTGAGCATGATCGGGTATTTGTGGAAATGGCTTTTTCTGATCATGATTTGAATCTCTTCTCAGAAACTGATAATGAAAATAACCAGGGTTATGCCTATAAGGTAGGCTACCAGATGGTAGACCGCGAAATGGATTTCCTACAAGGGTATCAATGGTATTCGGAAATTGATTTTGAATTTAATAGTGAGTTTTTCAGACCAATTGACCGGTTTAGATTCATAGAGTTTGATCGTGACTGGAACTACGACCCCATCCGGGATGGGGAAGATTTTGATGAAAGAATTATGAACATCAAAGTAGGCGCCAGAAAAAACCAAAACAACCAGTTTGGCTATGGCCTGGTACGGCGCAATCGCGGGGCAGCTGTTGATGGGATTCAGCATAGTGCCCAGTGGCATCAAAGAGTAGGAAAACTCCAGGCAAAATCGTCTTTATTCATCATGGAAAACGAAGGCATGGGAAGAGATGCAAGTTGGTACAGAGTAGATGCTGAGCTTGCGTACCATGCCCCGATTTTTGTGCCGGGATACCGATACCGTATGGATCGCAATGAAATAAATATGCAAGCTTCTGACAGCATTATCAATTCGGATATGAATTTCGCAGAGCATAAGGTATTTATTAGGGCACCCGAGGCCTCTGAAACGCAGTACGAAATTAGTTTTAGTGACAGGCAAGACCGCATTCCCTTTGAAGGGATGATGGAAGATTTCAGTAGGGCTTACACGACCTCCATGAATTTCTCCAGAAATTTCAACACCCAGAGGGTCAATATGGTCCTCCACCACAGGAAAATTAAATACTATCTGGGAACAGAAGACCTCGCTGAAGATGAGGAAAACCTGTCAGGGCGAATCGACTGGGCCGGAAGGTTTTTTGACCGCCATGTGCGGTCGGAGGTCACCTATACAGTTGGCACCGGCCGAGAGCTGAAGCGTGAATTTGTATTTGTACCGGTGCCTACCGGTGAGGGCACACATACCTGGCGGGATGATAATGGTGATGGTATTATGGATCTCAATGAGTTTTATGAGGCAGTTAATTACGATGAAAGAAACTTCATAAAGATATTCGTACCAACCACTGAATTTGTGCGTGCCTATGATAATAACCTCAATATGCGCCTGCATCTTGAGATGCCACGACAGTGGAGAAAATCCTCAGGATTGAAGAGATTTGCATCGGCATTTTCTTCCACCAGTAGCTGGAATATGGTGCGCAAGATCAGCGATGAGGAGGCCAATAATCGATTCACTGCCTTTGCTGCCGACCTTAATGATGTCAGCATTATTTCAGGAAGGGATGCCTTGAGAAGTACCTTATTTTTCAACCGGTCAAATCCCAAATTTGGAGCAGACTTAACCTACCAAAAGACCGGGCATCGCCAGTTGCTTACCAGTGGATTTGAGTCGCGCGGGATGGATGAGTTGGAGATGAGTACCAGGGCTAACCTTACTTCGGTATATCAGACTATGGTCAGAGTACATAAGGGTACCAGAAATTCAAATTCTGATTTCCTTGAAGGGAGAAATTATACCATCGATTACTACCGCCTAGGCCCTGAGCTGTCCTGGCAGCCTTCAGGAAAATTCAGATTGACAGGCAGATATGGGTATACAGAAAAGGAGAACGTCAGTTTGCAAGGAGAGGGAGAGGTAGCCCGGTTTAATGAGTGGTCTACTGAGATTAGACTTAACCAGGTTGGAAAAAGGATGGTCAATGCCATAGTGCGCTGGATTGATATTGATTTTACCGGCGAGGAAAATAATCCTTTAGGTTATGAAATGCTGGATGCCCTGAGAGCCGGGTCCAACCTTACCTGGTCCCTCAATTTTCAGCAAAAGGTGGCAAAAGGATTACAAGTTACTTTAGGTTATGAAGGCAGAAAATCACCCAATACCGGGATGATCCATACGGGAAGAATGCAAGTAAGTGCTTTATTTTAGAGCTTGTCACGAAGCTGGCGCATCACTTTGTTTGGGAAAATAAAGTCATCAAGAGACTCAACACCTGAGTGCACAATTTGATCTTTGTTACCCTCCCAAACATTATGACCTTTATGGAGAAACATAACATGACTCCCGATCCCCAGCACAGAATTCATATCATGGGTTACAACAACGGTAGTAATGTTAAACTCCTCAGTGATCTCCATAATAAGTTCATCAATCAGGATGGCTGTTTGCGGGTCCAGTCCGGAATTGGGCTCATCGCAAAACAGGTATTTTGAGCTGTTCACAATAGCCCTTGCAATACCCACCCGCTTCTTCATCCCCCCACTGATTTCAGAAGGCATCTTTTTATTAATATTGTCGAGGCCCACCCGCTTAAGACAGAAATTTACGCGGTCCAGCTTTTCATCTTTTGGAATTCTTGTCAAAACATCAAGGGGAAACATGATATTTTCTTCCACGTTTTTGGAATCAAACAATGCGCCACCTTGAAATAGCATGCCTATTTCTCTTCTTATCTCAGTCTTTAGATTTCGGTCAGCATTCAAAAAATCACGGCCATCGTAGTAAACCTCCCCTTCATCAGGTGATATCAGCCCTACAATGCACTTGAGCAGCACCGATTTTCCCGTACCACTTGCTCCAATGATGAGATTGGGCCTGCCTTTCTCAAATTTTCCTGAGATCCCTTTAAGGACGTCCAGATCTCCAAATGACTTAACGATATTTTTGATTTCTATCATCGTGACAAGAGTAACTGGGCCAGGAGAAAATTGGCCACCAATAGTGCAATCACACTATTGGTAACTGCTGCGGTACTAGCGATACCAACTTCCAGTGCCCCTCCTTTGGTAAAAAAGCCTTTATAAGATGAAATGGAAGCTATAAGGAAGGCGAATACAAAAGATTTAATTAAAGCAAAGGTTACGGTGTATTCATTAAAATCATAGCGAATTCCCTGTATGTAATCGTAAGGTGAAATGATCCCGGTGGCTGTACCGACCAGGTACCCCCCTAAAATGGATAAAAATCCGGCTATCATCACCAGCAAAGGATACATCAGAACCGTGGCAATGATTTTTGGAAGCACCAGATAGGATGCAGAATTGATGCCCATTACTTCCAGCGCATCAATTTGTTCGGTGATCCTCATAGTGCCCAAGCCACTGGATATGCTCGAACCAACTTTTCCGGCAAATACGATCGCAATGATAGTAGGGGCCAGTTCAAGTATAGTCATCTCCCGTACAACCTGAGAAATCACAAAGTCTGGAATAAAAGGACTTACAAGGTTATAAGCCGTCTGTATGGTAGTCACCATGCCCATAAAAGAAGAAACCAGAGCTACCAGGAAAATAGAATTGACGCCAATAATGACACATTCGTCCATGGTGAGTCTAAAGTAGGTGCCGAACGACTCCCGATTAGTAAATAAAGATCCCAGGAAAATAAAGTACCTCCCTATACTTTTCATGCAGCGCCCTTATTTTTATTCTTATTGACCTTCATCTTCATTATATTGCGAATATGAACATTTAATCGCGGAACCCCATTAACAAATTAGGAATTTTTATATGTCAAAATTAGCTGTAGTCACCGGTGCTACCAAAGGAATCGGCCGGGAAATAGTAAATATTTTTGCCGGGGGGGGATTTGATATTGCTGCCTGCGCAAGAGATACCACTAATTTAGAGCAACTGAAGCAATCAATAAAGCTTGATTATCCCTCAGTTAAAATATGGACCAAGTCGGTTGACATGTCAAAAAAGTCCGAAGTGGTCAATTTTGGCAAATGGATACTTGAAAATGCCGGAGTCCCGGAAGTATTGGTCAACAATGCAGGAGTATTTTACCCAGGGGCCATCCTTGAAGAAAAAGATGAAGCTCTGGAGACTATGATAGACACAAATTTATATAGTGCCTATCACCTCACTCGTGGTCTTGTGCCTGCCATGGTGGAAAAGGGCAGAGGCCATATATTTAATATGTGCTCTACGGCAAGCATTATGGCCTACCCCAATGGAGGCAGCTATTGTATTTCCAAATTTGCCCTGTTGGGTATGAGTAAGGTTCTGCGCGAGGAATTGAAAGAGACTGGCCTTAGGGTCACTTCCATACTGCCCGGGCCTACCTACACCGCCAGTTGGGAAGGCGTAGAAATTCCTGAAGAGCGATTTATGAAAGCCTCAGATATCGGGCAGGCGGTCTGGGATGTGTACAACCTTTCTGCCCATACGGTGGTAGAGGAACTGGTGCTGCGGCCTCAACTCGGCGACCTGCCCTGAGGAATATTGCGCGGGTCCGATAACTTTTTTACCTGATTTAGAGTTAATTTTACGAAAACATTTTAATCGTGACACAAGCCTTAGCGCATTCTCATTTATACTGCCCAAGCCTCACCAAATACACCAGGAGAAAAACAATTGAGGTAAAAATAGGCAGTGTTCCTATGGGGGGAGATAATCCTATCAGGATTCAGTCTATGACCACCGTCGATACTATGGATACTGCCGGTTCTGTGGCGGAGTCCATCAGGATGATCGAGGCCGGGTGTGAGTATGTGCGCATCACAGCTCCCAGCATCAAGGAGGCTCAGAATCTTGCCGAAATAAAGAAAATATTGCGTAATAAAGGATACGAAGCCCCATTGGTGGCAGACATCCATTTCACGCCCAATGCCGCTGAATTGGCAGCACGGATTGTAGAGAAAGTGCGCATCAATCCCGGCAATTATGCTGATAAAAAGAAGTTTGAGCAGATAGAATATACTGATGCTCAATATCAGTTAGAATTAGACCGCATTCGCGAAAAATTCTCCCCGCTGGTGGCCATTTGTCAAGAGTATGGCACTGCCATGCGCATTGGGACCAACCATGGATCCCTTTCCGACAGGATTATGAGCAGGTATGGTGACACCCCATTAGGCATGGTAGAATCGGCCCTGGAGTTTTTGAGGATTTGCGAGGATCTCAGCTACTTCAATATTGTATTGTCCATGAAAGCCAGTAATCCTCAGGTCATGGTGCAGGCCTACAGACTCCTCGTACAAAAGCTTGATGAAGAAGGCTTAAAGCCCTACCCCTTGCATTTGGGTGTTACGGAGGCAGGTGATGGTGAGGATGGCCGCATTAAGTCTGCTGTAGGCATTGGGGCACTGCTGGAAGATGGCTTGGGTGATACCATCAGGGTTTCCCTCACAGAGGCACCTGAAGCAGAGATTCCAGTAGCCAAAAAACTGGCCGAGCGGTACACGAACCGCTCAGGGCACGACCCCATCCCGGAGATTTTGGATTACCCCATAACGCCATTTGAATACAACAAGAGAGCGACCAGATTAACAGCCAATTTTGGTGATGACCAGCCTCCAAGAGTGATTGCTGACTTATCTCAGAAGCAGGAGATTGTGCCTGCCTCCTTATTCACTTTAGGTTACCAATACTCGGTGCCCTTGGACAAGTGGACCATTCAGGATATAGCTTGTGATTATATATATGCCGGCTCCACGCCTGTTAATTTTGAAATTCCGGGCACACTGGGTATTATTTATGATTATCAGGTTTGGGAGCAGGAACAAGGTAAGCCGAGAACTTTTCCTTTGGTAAAGAGTGAAGAATACCTCCTGACCGGGATTGGCGACCATTTGCACTTTGTAAGTCTGGGCCTTTCCGAACTTACACCCCAGGTTTTGGAAAAATTAAAAGAGGACCAAAATGCTGTGCTAATACTAGAAACTCATAACAGCCATGGCATGGCAGAGCAGCGAAGAGCATTTTGTATTTTATTGGAACAGGATATCGATCTGCCTGTAGTAATAAAAAGAACCTATCAGGACCTGGATGAAGAGACTTTTCAGGTCAGTACAGGCACTGATTTTGGTGCTTTGTTTGTTGATGGATTAGGCGATGGGATCATGATCTCAGCTCAAAATTGCGGAGGCCCTGGTCTGGCTAATCAAACAGCCTTTAACATCCTTCAGGCCACCCGTACCAGGATATCAAAAACCGAGTATATTTCCTGCCCCTCATGCGGCCGAACCTTATTTGACTTGCAGGAAACCACCGCTAAAATCAGATCCAGGACTTTTCATCTTAAAGGGGTGAAAATCGGCATTATGGGATGCATCGTCAACGGGCCCGGTGAAATGGCGGATGCTGATTATGGTTATGTCGGTTCAGGAAAAGGCAAAATCACCTTGTACAGGGGTAAAGAGGTTGTAAAACGGAGTGTGCCCTCCGAGCAGGCAGTAGATGAGCTCATAGGGCTCATCCGGGATGATGGTAAGTGGATAGAAAACGAACAATGATGGAAGATTCTGAAGAAAAGCAAGGCGAGGTAGAACCTGATAACAGAAGCTTTGGAGAAAAGCTGGCTGATTTTTTTTCTCTTGGGGAGGTATTTGGGTATTTCTTTAGAAAAAAGGATCCCAGCAGGCCTAGTAATTTTAATATAAGGATGATGCATGGGATCAATAAGATTTCTATCATTGTTTTTTTGCTAGGTATTATCTTTATAATCGTTAAGAAGTTTATCCTTTAATGAATTTTGACCGTTTCAAAGCCTATTGTCTAGCTAAAAATGGGGTGACTGAGGAGTATCCCTTTGATGAAGAAACGGCAGTTTTTAAGGTGATGGGCAAAATGTTTGCTGCTGTGGATATTACCCATTTTGAAAGCGTCAATGTAAAATGTGATCCCGAAAAAGCCCTCGAGCTCAGGGCAGCATATAGCGGTGTTTTGCCGGGCTACCACATGAGTAAAAAACATTGGAATACGATTTTGATGGATGGGTCTGTGCCGGATGATGTCTTTTTATCATGGGTAGATGATTCCTATGACCTGGTAATATCAGGGCTCCCGAAAGCCTTGAAAGCATCTCTAAAGAACCTTTAAGAATTAAAATCCCTGTAAATAAATAAGGACCCCCTTCTCGCTCTGGTTTGTAACCTCATCAGCCACAAAGGCGACCTGCCTACCATGCCTCCGGCAGGTAAACCAGCAGGCAGGACCGAGCAATTGTTTGTAGCCCCTCTGGGAGGGATTTTTCAATAGTGTCCTTTGAGGGAATAGATATAAAGGGTATTGGATTTGACCGAATAGACAAACCGATGCTCTCTATTAATCCTGCGGGACCATTTTCCAACCAGTTGATGTTTTAGGGCTTCCGGCTTGCCGATACCTTTGTACGGGTTTTCCAGAATGGCATCAAGCAGTTGTTCTATTTTTTGAAGAATGGCCTTATTGCCTGTGTTCTGCCAATACTGCAGATGAGCTTTAGCCTCTAGTGTGAGTTCTATCTGCATAAAGCTTTGAACTCATCAATGGACAATTTGATGCCCTTTCCTTCTGCTATATCCTTATCCCCCTGCAGGATCTTTTCTACAAACTCAGGGTCATAAGGCTTTTCTTTGGCCACTTCAATCCTCATTTTGAGGGCTTTGGCAAAAGCCTTCAGGGCATTTTCTTGTTCCTTGTTTTCAGTATGGATTATGATGGTGTTGCTCATTTCGTATCAAAGTAATAAAAATTGCATTTTATTGCAAAAAAGTTTCTTTTGAAAATAGAACAAAAAAAATCAAACTATATTCTTTCTAACTCCAAAATACTTCGGAAAGATGCAAAAAAGTAGATCTCATCCATAAAATGTATAGTAGGGGCCATATGATTTTTCGATATAAACACGCCCCCCATTTCGCGCCCCCCTGGCGCGGATGTTGTGCGAGAGCATTTGTGCGGCTCATCCGTGCCTTCAGGTAGATCATACAACCCTTCTTTAGGGGTTTTTAATCTTAATCTAGATATTTTATTATTAAAATACATTTCCTAATTTACCTCAAGTATCCATTGTTGTATTAGTGAAAAATTTAAAGGCAAAGACCAGGATAGACCTTATTTTAAAAGGTTTGATAGAAATAAGTTTTATGGATTAAAAAACAGCAGGCATTAAAAAAAAATAATTAAAAAATGGTCTTTAAATTACTTGGCATAAATGATAAAAGAGTTATTAAGTTTTCTGAAAACCTGTTTGGTTATACAATGTTAACTTTTATACTTTTAGGAGCCCTATTTTTTATTTCAGTACTTGGATACAATGCTTTTTTGTTTTACAAAATGGAAGCAAATTTTATTTTAGAAAATAAAATAGAAGAAAAGTACTTATTTCTGTCTCAGGAAGATACAATAACCTTTCCTATGAAGTCATACGACCTAAACCAATTAAGTATAGAAAGTGATTCTATTGTAAAGGCACCAAATAGTTTTAACATATATATTTATCGTAAAACCCCTGCAGGCGATTACAAACCGTATAAAAAATTATGAAAAGTCAAAAAGTAGTAGTGCTGATTTGTATTTTGTTTGGCACCACCCTGGCGCGGATGTTGTGCGAGAGCATTTGTGCGGCTCATCCGTGCCTTCAGGTAGATCATACAAACCTTCATCTGGGGTTTTAATCTTAATCTAGATATTTTATTATTAAAATACATTTCCTAATTTACCTCAGGTATCCATTGCTGTATGAGTGAAAAGGATTGCAGATATGAGCTCCCGCACTTGTCCATTACCAACATCCGTGCTAGAAGGGTGAATAAATTTACCTAATAAATCGTTACTTTGTAAAAAAGGAAATAGACATGTCAAACATCAAAATAGAGTTACATCAGATGATTGATCGGATTGAGGATAACAAGGTGTTAGAAGCCGTTTATACTTTGTTAGCCAATCAGCCAGTTGCTTTTACTACAGAAGGTAAACCCCTCAGCCAAATGGCTTATGAAGCGATGATTGAGGAAGGAGAAGAAGATATTAGAACGGGGAAAGTTTATAGTCACGAAGAAGTAAAAGCGCATTTTAAACAAAAAATGAATGGATGATCACAAAGTGATTTGGTCAGCCAGATCGCTCAAGGATTTAGATCGTGCTTATGATCTATTAGCGGAAAGATCACCGCAAGCAGCAAACCGGACAGTTGAAGCTGTCTTAGCAAGAGTTACCCAATTAGAGAAGTTCCCTGAATCAGGCCCGGAGGAATCTGGCTTATCACATCGAAAGAAAGCACATCGATATTTAGTGAGTGATCATCACAAAATCATCTACAGAATCGAGAAGCGATCCGTGCTAATTGTTCGTGTGTTTGATACACGACAGAACCCGAAAAAGTTGAAGTAGGAGAGTTTCTCCCCCCCCTGGCGGGGATGTTGTGCGAGAGCATGTGTGCGGCTGCGGCTCATCCGTGCTTCTAAGTAAATCCCCAACTGGTCGTAGGAGACCATCACCCCCCTCGCGCGCTTTTGCGAAGAACGCGATTCATGCCCCAAAAGCCTTAAAAGAGGCATTAAAAAATCTTTAAGATTTAAAATCCCTGTATATAAATAGCGTTTAAATACTCAAAACCGCTTTTTGGGTATTTTTTTATATAAATTATTAAAGTTACCTTTGAAGTTTGTGATAAATGCCCCAATTTTTCCATATTTAGGGATTAGGCATATCCACATGAATTACAGGGCTTTAATCTATATCCTCCAGTTTTCAGGGATTTTATTCCTGAGCTCCTGTGTACAGCAGAAAATTTGCCCTGCTTACCAAAGTGCCTTTATTTATGACAAAGAGCACCAAAAGCGACAGTTTAGCTATTTTGTAGAATCTGATTTAGATACCCTGGTACCTAAGGGCAAAGTGATAGGTACCAGAAATACCGGTAGACCCAGGTACAAAACCTATATCGGTCAGGATGATGATCCCCATTATCTTACCGTGAGCAGGGATAATCGGTTATTGATAGCCCCCAGGACTTTCAAAGAAAGGCTGAAACGATTGGAATCCGTGCCTCTGGAGCGCATCTATCCTGTTTTGGCTGATTCCCTCTTAATGTCTGATGAGGCCCTGGCTGTAGCCCTGGAAAGGGGGGACTCCCTCGCTGCTGACAGCCTCATGGCTGCCGCCACCGGCTATGACTGGCGCAATGAGAACTTCAATATTGAAATGATCAACTATTTGATGATCTTCGATAAGGTGCTGGTTTACCCTGAGGAACGGGCATGGATGGAAGAGGAGGCTGCTCGTAAGAAAGAAGCCTCCAAAACAGAGAAAAAGAGTTTTTTTAAAAGAATTTTCCCCTTTCTGGATAAGAAGAAAAAGGATGAAGATGAAGTGGCTGGTGAAGAAGAGGCGCCAAAGGAAAAGAAGGGCTTCTTTTCCTTCTTAAAAAGAAAAGACAAGCCCCCAAAGGAGAAAAAATCCAAAGACACAACAGAGGATGATGACGATCCCCTGCCTCCTGAGAAACCTCAAGATGACGAGGTAGATGACGATGAAGGTTTTGGATGATTGGCCCGAATGGGTAATTTTGAACCAATAAAATTTAAGTTATTTGGAAGACAAGCCTCAATCTGCAACTGGAATCGCCCAATATCTACCCTGGGCCGAACGGGTATTTCTGGCTTTGGGAGTCCTTGCAGCTTTGATGTGGTTTAATGGTAAGGCAGTTACTGAGATGGCTTTCGTGGCTGTAATGGGCCTCGCGCTGGTGTATTTTTTATCGGCATTCCTGCCTGCAGAGTCAAAAGGTGACCAGGACAAACCCATGGATTTTATGGCATTGTTTAGGTCTTTGATTCTTCCCAAAATTGCTTTTTTGGGATTATCAGTAGCTCTCGCCGGCATGGGATTGCATTTTTTTATAGGTTCGGTGGAAACTGAATATGATGTCATGGTGTACATAGGCACCGCCACCCTCGGCGTGATATTGGTATTTCTGATTGGGTTTTTTATTACCGCCCCAGGCAATTCCAAAGCATTAATGCCATTGGCGTTTAGGGTAATATTGGTTCTTGCATTAGCTACCTATGTTATGATGGAGTGGCTTTAAATCCTCATTAATTATATTAGCACTTCAGAATTGGCCGGATTGAATACCTTTTTTTGGTATTTTTATTGAATTGATGGGGAGAGGAGTTTTATATTAATCGAGCAAATCGCTTATGAAAAAGAAACCCGGAAAAAGGAGAATAAAACATGGGCTTGCCCCAGGATCCCTGGTATTCACCGGGGTCCAAAAAATGGAAGGTACCCGAATCACCTTGATCCAATATAATGAGTCGGTATATCAGGAGCAAGAGTTAAAAAGCATTGATGACCTCCTGGGTTTAATGAAAGATTTTAAAGGAGTTTCCTGGATAAATATTGACGGAGTACACGATACCAAAACAGTAGAATTGATAGGAGGGCATCTGGGTCTGCACAAGCTCACCATGGAGGATGTTTTGAGCATTGGGCAACGTCCTAAAATTGATACCTATGACGATTACCTGTTCATTGTACTTAAGATGTTCATGTACAAGGAAAATACTCATGACCTGGAAGACGAACAGATCAGTTTCATTCTTAAAGAAAATACATTGTTAACCTTTCAAGAAAAGGAGGGGGATGTGTTCACGCATGTGCGCAACAGGATTAAAGAAGGTAAAGGTTGGTCCCGGAAGAGAGGGGCCGATTATTTATTGTATGCCCTGGTGGATGCTGTAGTAGATCATTATTTCCTCGTGATGGAAACATTGGGGGAAGCCATTGAGAATATTGAATCTGATTTATTATCTGCTAAGGATGATGCCATTCTACCAAAAATCCATGCATTGAGAAATGAAACCTTGTATCTGAGGCGGTCAGTTTATCCGTTGAGGGAGGTCGTAAACCGGCTTGAGAAATCTGAACATCCAGCTATAAATCCTGATACGAAAATTTTTATTCGGGACCTTTATGATCATACCATCCAGGTGATTGAATCCATCGAGGTATTCAGGGAAATGGCTTCAGGCCTGGTGGACCTGTACATGAATACCATATCGAACAAGATGAATAGTGTCATGAAGGTACTTACCATTATTGCCACCATTTTTATTCCACTCACATTTGTGGTGGGAATCTATGGCATGAATTTCGAAAACATGCCTGAGCTGGGATGGAGGTATGGCTATTTTCTGATTCTTGGCTTGATGGTTTTAATAGTCTTGCTGATGGTTATCTATTTCAGGAAAAAGAAATGGATGTAATTGGATCACTATATTAGGGCGACACTCCAACTATAGGGCTGCGCCACACTTATTGCAAAACTTTGCAATAAGTTCGTGCCCTAGGGCATTACAGTTGGTGCATGCACGTAAAGGGTCTTTATTTTTTTGGGCAGTTAGTTCAGAAGAAACGATACCAGTTGGAACTGCAATCACCCCATACCCCATGATTACAATAAGTGAGGCTACAAATCTGCCTAGGGCAGTAACCGGCACTATATCGCCATAGCCTACGGTAGTGAGGGTAACAATAGCCCAATAGATACTAAGCGGGATGCTCGTAAATCCATTTTCAGGGCCTTCAATGATAAACATCATGGCCCCGGCCACTACTATAATTGAAATTACTGTTCCTAGAAAAATAATAATCTTTGGTTTGCTGGCGATTAGGGCATCTTTGAGCAAAGAGGCCTCTCCCATGAATCGGGCTAATTTAAAAACCCTGAAAATCCTCAATAATCGAAAAATTCTGATGATCAGGAATGTTTGTGCTCCAGGAATGAACAGACTGGCATAGGTAGGCAGTATTGATATCAGATCAATGATTCCAAAAAAGCTAAATATATATTTTATCGGCTTCCTGACCGAAATTAAACGGGCGATGTATTCGAGGGTAAAGGCAATGGTGAAAAACCATTCAAGTCCATACAAAAATGATTGATGCTCACTATATATTGATTCTACACTCTCCAGACAGATGGTGAGTACGCTAGCAAAAATGAATATAAGCAAGACTACATCAAAGGTTTTGCCCCAGTAGGTATCAGCATTGAAAATGACATCATAGAGTTTTTCTCTCCATGGACTGAGCTTCTTCATAGAAATTATTCTGGTTTTAAAGTCAAAACCCCAATTTTATCCGCTTCCACGGCACTGCCTTTCATGAGTAAGGTTCTGAATTGGCCCTCATTAAACATCCTAGCCTGGTCCTTATAATAGGGACTCATCACATTACCGGATTGGCCGGTGGGTAGCACGCTGATGGCTTCCTCAGGGTTGCTAAAATCAATAATCTTGCGCAGGGCTGGGCCACTATGCACCTTGAAATACCCGGTGGTATCCAATTTGTAGTCCAGGGCATTGAGCACCTCACTGCCCCCGGCAATTGGGAAAGGTCCTACGCTGAACTTAGGACCAAATATCGGTGCATCATGCAGGGGATGCTTATGCGTAATGGAACAGGCACTGCTCCAATGCCACTCTTCAGGTTCATCCCCAAAATTCTTAGATAATGTAGCAATAGTTTTGTCCCACGCCTTAAGTATTATCGTGGCACGGTCTTCTTGGGCATCGGTGTTTTTATCATTCCACCATGGGGAATTTTCGTTGGAAATTAACTTTTTGTAGGAACGCCGCATCACTTCTGATGAAGCAAATTCTGACCATATCTCAGCACCTAATTCATCTTCCATGCTGAGCTTGACTACCCATGACAGAAAGGTGTAATAAATGGAGGGACCTGTTTGTATGCCCTCATGGTTGCCATTCCAGCCTTTTAATATTTTTAAGGCAGCATCACTTTTTTCTGATGCCTTTTCCTGTGATTCGGTTAGCCCGACCAGCAGTTTAGCAATTTCCAGGGCTTCCACGCTATGGTGATCCAGGATCATATCCTTCATCATTTCTGTATCAAAGCTTTCATTATTTTCAATCAACTGGGTGATTCTCAATGCTCTGTTTTCAGGTCGGTAATATCCAGGAATCCACAAGCCCATGGTGGTATCAGGCTGATTATTGGCAGTGTACACATAGGCTGAGGGGGGATTTTCTGATTGAGGGTTTAGTTCGAATGGATAAAACCCCAAGAACTCATCTTCGCCACTGCTGCCATCAAGGAATAACTTTGAGTTGACATGGGGAGGTCTTTGTGGAATTTTACCAGTAGCCCACCATGCAATATTACCTTGATTATCCCCGTACATTACATTCAATCCGGGTGCATCTAGCAAAGAAGCTGCTTTGCGCATATCATCGATGTCTTTGGCATTATTAAGAAGCCATGCGGTTTCCAGAATTTTACTTGGCCATTGTAAAAATGCCCACCAAACTGAGACAGGGGCATCATCTGAGTGGATGCCATTAAGGGTCCCATTTATGATCGGACCGTGCCTGGTGGATTTTACCATCATTTTTTGAGGGTCACTGCCTTTAATATTTAAAATTTCTTCCCTGATGGTTACCGGTTCCCAGTCCTCCTTAAATTTAACCTTCCCATCATCATCAGGGTGGTATTCTTCGATAAAAAAATCTACATCATCGTTTTCAAACATGGTTAGTCCCCAGCCGTAATTTGGGGTGTGGCCCAGGATGGCAAATGGAAATCCTGCTGCATAATGGCCATATAACCTAAACCCGGGATATTCAAGATGTGCTTCATACCAGACTGAGGGTTGTCCGAAGCCTATATGCGTGTCATTGGATAGCATAACTTTCCCTGACCGGGTCCTGGACCCAGCCACCACCCAGGCATTACTGCCCTGAAAAAGAGGTACCGGAATAGCAGCAAGGGTATTTTGAAGGTCAAGCGCTAGTTTTTGTGTAGCATCACCATTTTTCCTGTATGAGGGGATGGTAGCAGTACCTTCCAGGGTGTGCACTGCTATATCGTTGAGATATTTCTGACCGTGGTTTTCTACTATGGTTTGTAGGATGGGGTCAATCTTAAACCCATCTGCAAATCCGAACGCCAGATACCCAGCAACCAGATAAACGTCTTTGGCTTCAAAAGCCTCCATTGGCATGCCGATCAACTGGTATTCCAAAGGTTTTTTGCCTTCCAGGACAAAACGGTTGATTCCTGCAAGGTAGGAGAGGGCAGCTTTTTGCCATGGTTCTTTCTCAGAATTGAAATATTTTTTAGCAGATTCTTCGGCCTGGCGGTGTATGCCAAGGGTAAGAAAAAGTTGGTCTACTTCTTTCAGATCTTCACCAAAAATTTCAGAAAGCCTCCCAGTGGTAACTCGCCGGATCATATCCATTTGGAAAAGCCTTTCACTGGCGTGGACGTAGCCAAGAGCCAGATAGGTATCCTCCATATTTTGCCCATAAATATGCGGCACACCATGGGAATCAAAAACCACTCTTACTTCACTTTGAAGACCTGGTATCACTTTAGAGCCTTCATAAGAAGGGGTCTTGGAATTTAGAAAAACCCAGGTAAACCCTGTGAGCAACAACATTAATACTAAAATCCCGAACAGGACCCAGAAAAGTATTCTCATCAGCAAAAAAGGCTAATTAGGTTAAAAAAATATTTTGTCTTAATCCAAACCAATCATGATGAATGAGCCCCAAAAGTAAGGACTGTCATATTCGTTTCTAATCTCTTTTTTAGCGTCTACAAAGGCCTTGCGCTTATCGCCAGATTCAAGCCATTTTTTATAAAACTTAACCATTAACTTTTGGGTAGCTTCATCCGATACCTTAAATAAACTCATGATTAGGGTTTTGGCTCCTGCCACCATAAAGGCCCTCTGAAGGCCATAAACCCCCTCACCACCTGCCAATTCGCCTACTCCGGTCTCGCAAGCTGAAAGCACCACAAGTTCGGTTCTATCCAGGTTGAGATTCATGGCTTCAAATGCCGTGAGGATACCACTATCCATATTATAATTATAGGACGTTTTATCCAGCAAATCACCAGCACCTTTAAGCAGCAGTCCGGTTCTCAATAATGGATTTTGAAAGGCTGCTGCCTGATTGAGGCTCAGATTGTCATCGATGTTAGTCTCTGGTGCAGAGGAGAAAAATCCATGTGTGGCTATATGAAACACACTTGGGTTGTCCAAAGCTTTAACACGGTCTTCGCTGGCATCAATTTCTAAGTAATAATCCGTACCCCATCCATTTGCCTTAAATAAATTCTTTAATTCATCAATTTCTTTAGCGGTACCAGGGAGTGGGGATACCATACCGCTGGCCGTAGAAGTAAGGTAAAATTCAGGATTACCGAACATCAAGGCTCTGCGCATATCATTGGTAGCAGCAGGCCGGTGTTGTCTTTTGTACAAGTCTCTGGTATTACTTACCAGGATAATATTGGAATTATCAAGCACATAGTTGGTATCATCTACCATGATGGCCTCCAGGTTCATCTGATTATAGATGCCATCAGCGGAAAGATAAATGGTGGAATTTTTACCAACAGCAACTTCAATTGGCCTCCAAAAACGAGCATAGGAATAAGGATCTTCAAGACGGTAGATGATGTTATTTCTAAAGTAATTAAAATACCGGCCTTCCAGATCCTTACCGTTATTTAATATGACTACCTCAGGTTGGGTGCGTTTGCCTTCCTTAACATAAATGGCAAGATATACTATAGAGTCGGTAAAACTGTGGTCAAAATGACGATAACGAATCATTTCAACCGCTACCTCATTGGGCTTAAGCGTGGCCTGTACATCCTGCCATTGTACCGCACGCTCTTCAAAGCCCTGGCTGAAGATTTCGGAGCGTTCGCTGAGGGTTTTTTCGAGCCTTTCTACCTCCACGGTAAGCAAATCGGGGTTGATGTCGTTTTCAGCCAATTGCTCCATAGTCATGGAAAGGGCAGCAGTAAGAAACTCTTTCTTTTCCAGCCAGTCATTGAATAAAGTGATCAATTCTGTATCGCCGCTGTTCAAAATCCGATCCCTCACTTTGAGTGAGCTGTTCAGCAAAATGGCTTTGGTAAGCAGGGCATTATTATAGATTTTACCCAGGAGATCAGGATTTCCACTCAATTGTCTAATGGCTAGAGTATTGTAAAACTCGTAGTCGCCTTTAATGGTATTCCAAAATTTAGTTTTCTCACGTTCACTCAGGGTAGGAAAGTATTTACTAATAAAAACCTGATAGTTTTGAAGGACTTCCTCAATACTGCCGGTAGCTTTCCTCATATCCAGGTTCATGTAGTATACCTTGCTGAGTCGGGACAAAACTTTGATATACTCTGGATGGTTATTGTTGAAAAATCTGTCATACAAGCGCAAGGCCTTATCGTAATTTTCTTCTGCTTGCTTGAGCTCTCGGTTTTTATAATGCAGGTCACCGGTAAGCACATAAATATCTGCAGTGTTGATATTATTCCGCTTTCCTGCCCTATAAGTCCAGATTGATTCAGCCAGGCTTAAGGCATTATAAGCGTCATCATATCTGTTTTTTGAGATATATAACACGGCCAGATTCTTTAATGCTTCGGCATAAGTAGGAGTCCTGTTTCCTAATTGGTCTTCGATAATGTCTCTGGACTCATTCAGGAGGGGCTCAACCTCAGGGTCATTTTCATCTTGATAGAATTTCACAAGAGCCAATTGAGAGATGGTTTTGGCTACATCAATGTGCTTCCTGCCAAATTGCTGTTCTTGCAGGCCCAATGCCCTGAGATAGTTGTCGTTGGCTCTTTCATAGTCACCTATAGTAGCATTGATATCTGCAATTAGCAAAAGTGGGGCTGCATTCTTAGCCGAATTACTACCATATGTATTAGTGGAAATATTAAGCGCCCTTTGACCAATTTTTTCAGCCTCTCCGTAATCACCTTTTACTAATTTAAGCTGGCCCTGTTTCACAAGGGGCCTGACCAGTTTTCTGGAAGTGGTACCGTAAAGTTTGGAATAGTCCCTGACCACATCATTTAGTATTTCTTCCGCATCAGAGTATTTTCCCAGGGCCAGATATAGCTCTGCAAGTTCTACATCAGAAGACCCCTGGAAGTCTCCTACATTTTTAGCTCTGTTTAATAGCCGCTGTGAATAATAAAGCGTAGATTCTGCATCATCAAA
>JBGTCD010000066.1:0-50482 GCA_041749015.1 Cyclobacteriaceae bacterium | reverse complement strand
ACGGGCTCCAGCCCGGCTTGTAGTTCAGGGTTTAGCTGAAATTCTTTAAGGTGGGCATCAATATGGGCATCGGCGATCTGCAGGAAGTAAAATACCCCGGCAAGGATTAACATAAAATCCCGCTCTCTGCGGGTTCGGTCCACCAGATTTCTGAGCTGTCGTTCGTTAAGGTTACTTTCTTTTACGTTTTTGGTGTCAAGCCCTAAGTCCACGAACAAATCTCTCCTGAAGCCCTGATACAAATCGCCATAAAAAAAGGAAGCATAGGTAAAGCCTACAATCCCGCCATAAACCAGGGGCACCTTCCAGTATTTTTTGTTGTAGACCTGCCCCAGTCCGGGCATCACTGCTGATAAGAGCCCGGCCTTTCTTGGGTCAAACATGTGGGCATATGATTCTATTGGTATGGCACCTGTGGTATCAATGTCAGTCTGCATAGCGCCTACCTCCAGATTGGTGGTATCCTGACTTTCCTGACTTAAGGCGCAGTCACAAGCCGTCAAAACAATCAGAAATGTCAGCGCCCATTTCATGGTCAGTCTCTTGCGTTAATGATTTCCAGAATCCTGTTGAGATCATCCATAGACACATAGGGGATCCTGATTTCCCCTTTATCCGCACCACCCAAAATTTGAATTCTTGACCCAAAGTGGGAGGTGAGCCGGCTTTGCAGCCTTTTGATCTCCATATTGGGTACCGATGCAGATGGGTTGGATGCTTGTTTTCCCGGATCTGATTTGGTGCCCTGGTATTGCCTGGCTAACCCCTCTACCTCCCTGACCGATAGGTCATCGTTCAGTATTTTTTTAAATACCATGAGCTGAAGAGAGACCTCAGCAATATTAATCAAGGCCCTGGCATGGCCCATGGTGATTTTTTTGTCCCGGATGGCTGCCTGAATATCAGGCGGAAGCTTCAGCAACCTGAGATAATTTGTCACTGTAGAGCGATTTTTGCCGACCCGGTCACCCAGTTCCTCTTGCTTGAGGTCGCATTCTGAGATCAGCCTTTGGTAGCTCAGTGCTATTTCAATGGCATTAAGATTTTCCCTTTGTATGTTTTCAATCAATGCCATCTCAAGCATTTGCTGGTCGTCAGCAAGCCTGACGTATGCCGGTATGGCCTTGAGCCCGGCCTTTTTAGAGGCTTGCAAGCGGCGCTCACCACTGATGAGTTGGTAGCGCTCCCTGCTGATCTTGCGGACCGTCACAGGCTGTATAATGCCTTGTATTTTGATGGACTCGGCAAGTTCCTGCAGGGCCTCCTTGTCAAAGTCGGTCCTGGGTTGAAAGGGATTCACCTCAATTTGATCCAGTGGGATCTCGGCCATGCCGGAAGCATTTCCGCTACCGGTACTGGTTGATGGGGAAGGGGTATCATCAAGGAGGGCACCAAGTCCGCGGCCCAGAGCAGCTTTTCTTTTTACCGGTTTTTTTTCGCTCATGGCTATATCTTACCGTTTTTCTTTAAAATCTCTTTGGCGAGGTTCAGGTAACTCACCGCTCCCTTGCTTTCAGCATCATGGATCAGTGCCGGAACTCCGAAACTTGGAGATTCACTCAATTTGATATTTCTGGGTATGATGGTTTTAAACACAATTTTCTTGAAATGGGTATTGACTTCCTCCACTACCTGATTTGAAAGCCTTAGTCTTACATCATACATGGTCAATAAGATGCCCTCAATTTCCAGGCCGGGATTTAGCCGCGACTGAATAATCTTAATGGTATTGAGTAATTTCCCCAGGCCCTCCAAAGCAAAATACTCGCATTGCACCGGTATGAGGACTGAATCTGCTGCCGTGAGGGCATTGATGGTGATCAGGCCCAAAGATGGGGCACAGTCAATGATGATGAAGTCGTAGTCCTTGCGGATTTTTTTCAGGGCATCCTTCATTTTTTCTTCCCTGCGGTCGAGGTCTACCATTTCTACCTCAGCACCTACCAGATTGATATGAGAAGGGAGGATTTTAAGAAAATCGATTTCCGTGGAGATGATGGCATCTTTTACGTCCACGCCTTTATTGACCATGCATTCATAGATGCTGGTTTCCACAGTTTTAGGATTCAGCCCCAGCCCTGAGGTAGAATTGGCCTGAGGATCTGCATCTACTATCAAAGTATTGAATTCCAGAGCTGCAAGGCTGGCTGCAAGGTTGATGGCAGTGGTGGTCTTTCCTACGCCTCCTTTTTGGTTGGCGATAGCAATTATTTTACTCATTTATGTTTTGTCAAAGGTTAATGGTTTGGCCTATTTTCATTAGGATCAGTTCAATTCCTGCATCTTTTGCCTGTTCAACAGCCCGATCATGGTCAATCACAATGAAGGGAAAAGTATCATAGTGCATGCCTATTATTTTGCTGACCCCTGTGAATTCGGCAGCCTTAATGGCATCCTCAATACCCATTGTAAAGTTATCACCCATCGGCATAAATGCCACATCAAGATCATATTGATCCTTAATTAATTTCATATCATAATGCAGTGCGGTATCTCCTGCATAGTAAAAAGTCTTTTCTTTGGATTGCACTACAAATCCTGTGGGGTTACCGCCACCGGATCCATCAGGTAGTGTGCTGGAGTGGATGGCATTGACCATTTTTACGGTGCCAAACTCAAATTCCTTTTTTCCGCCGATATTCATCGGATGGTTTTTATCGATGCCCTTCCCTTCAAACCAGGTGGTAATCTCAAAGCTTGCCACCAGGGTAGGCTCGCAATTTTTGTAGATGAGTTCCACATCAGCCATATGATCCTGGTGCCCGTGAGAAAGGAGGATATAGTCAGGCTTTATACTGCTGATATCTACTGATTTAGCTAAATCATTGGGTGTGATGAAGGGATCGAAGAGGATGGTTTTGTTTGATATTTTGACCTGAAAGCAGGAATGTCCGTAAAATGTCACTTCCATAAAAGACCTTGTTTGGATTTAAAAATCAGGATTACAAAGATAGCGGATTTGTTGGATTTATTAAACGAGACTTCCTGAATCTCCTGGTTGCTCTTTGCCTCTCAGGCCCAGCTCTACCACCTCCATGTCTTTAGGCTGCCCATTGTCAATAGTGAATCGGAGTAGGGTGCGGATTTTATGAAGTCCATTGTGACCGGCTGCACCCGGGTTGATGTAGAGCAGATCTTTTTCAGGACCCAAATGGAAGACTTTTAGTATGTGTGAGTGCCCGCATATCAGTAACTGAGGCTGGTGCTCCTTAATCAACTTCCTCGGCAAGGTGTTAAAGGCAGGAGGGTTTCCTGCTATATGGATCAGCAGGGTCTTAAGGCCATTTTTTTTGATCAGCAGATATTCCGGTAAATCTGCCCGCAACTCATGGCCATCGATATTGCCAAATACGGCCTTTACCGGGGCTATTGTATTAAGCTGATCCAATACCTTCTGACTTCCGATATCACCAGCATGCCATATTTCATCACAACCCTTAAATTCATCTAAAATCTGGTCATCCATGTGCCCGTGGGTGTCAGAAATTAAGCCTATTTTCATTCGATTATAATTTTTAAATAAATAGAATAGATTTTCTTTGGCAGACCAAATGATTTCTGATATTTATTGTGTAACTTATGGTTTCTGAGAAGAAATGATAGTTTCGTCGCTTGCATCCTGTGCTTAAGCCGGTTTACTTACCAGATGACAAGAAAAATTGCTGTTCCACCCAATTATAATTGATTGAGTTCTTCTAATTGGGCTGTTTTGTTGAATATCCTTTGAACTATTGTAAAGACTAAGGTTGATATGGCATTAACTCCATCTAAAATGATTGATTTGGGCACCAGGGCGCCTGATTTTACTTTACCTGATACGGTTTCAGGTAGAGATGTGGGCTTGCAGCAGTTAAAATCTTCTGTGGCTACGGTGGTGATGTTCATTTGTAATCACTGCCCTTATGTAAAGCATGTCAATGATGGCCTGGTAGAATTGGCAAATGATTATATCACAGAAGGGGTAGCGTTTATTGCTATTTCTTCCAATGATGTTGACGAATACCCTGAAGATGCCCCTGATAAAATGAGGGAGGTTGCTCAGAAATTTCAATTTCCTTTTCCATACCTGTTTGATGAAATTCAGGAGGTGGCAAAGGCCTATGATGCAGCGTGCACACCGGACTTTTATATTTTTGACAAAAATCTGAAGTTGGTGTATCGGGGACAATTGGATGACTCAAGACCGGGGAATGAAATACCTGTGACCGGTAAAGATATCCGGACGGCACTGGATGATATACTCGATGACAATCCAGTTTCTGAAAATCAGAAGCCTAGTGTAGGCTGCAATATTAAATGGAAATAGGGGATACCGCTTAACGGCGGAGCCACAAGTTCGTCTTTTAAATAATAAGGTTAGACGAACCGGGCAGTTACAATGATCCCTGTTTTCTTTATCTAATGAATACAAGAATAAATTACCTAAAAATACTATGAAAACGATTTCCGCACTCTCTGTTCTACTAATGTTGGCACTAAGTATTACCATTTTAAATGCCCAGGAATTATCTGGTGAGCTGGACAAAGATTATAAACAGTTGAAGGATAAATCTGAAACCTTTAACATGTATAAGGTCATTAAAGAACAAACCCTGAATGAGTTTTGGAATAGCGTAATAACCAGGGTCAATGAACTGGAATCTTCCCGGGACGAAGCCATGGCGACAATTGGTGCATTGGAAACAACCTTAGTGGCTAAGGAGGCTCTGATAGCCGAAAGAGATGCGGAAATTTCCAACATTAATGCTGATATGACCCAATTGAGTTATTTGGGCATCCCATTTGAAAAAGATTTCTTCAAATACATGGTTTCAATAATCGTTTTGGCGCTTTTAGCCGCAATGATTTTTATGGTGTTCAGGACCCGTATGGTCGTAGGAGAGGCCACCCAAAAAAACCGTGCCTTTGATGCCCTGGAGCAAGAATTTGAATCCTACAAGCGTAATGCACTTGATAAGCAATTGAAGTTGGGCAGAGAACTCCAGGATCACAAAAACCTCCTGGCTGAGCTTGACAGAACTTAACTGCACAATCTCTTCATCCGTTAAAATGTACCCAGGCACCTTATGTCTGGGTTTTTTTATTTCGGTTGTTTTTCCCTGACTCCAATATTTCTTGGAAGTCTTTCTTTAAATGTGAAACTTTAGAAAGAGAATGATAATAAGATTATGACTGCATCAGTAGAGGCTTATGAAATGCCCAAGGCAGGGAACCTTGGTAAATTAAAAAGGGTGACCCGTTCGATAGAGTCTCCTGGGGAGGATGAAGTGCAGGTAGCCGTGAAGGCCATAGGGCTAAATTTTGCTGATATTTTTGCAATGCAGGGACTGTACAGCGCTACCCCAAAAGGACCTTTTACACCAGGCCTGGAGTATTCCGGCACTGTTATCCATGTTGGCTCAAGGGTCGAAAGATTTAAGGCAGGGGATAAGGTCATGGGAGTTACAAGGTTTGGTGGCTATACTACCGGCCTCAACATTGACCAGCAATACCTTGAGGATTTACCTGCCGGTTGGACATTTGAGGAGGGGGCTGCCTTTCCTGTTCAGGCCCTTACGGCATATTATGCCTTGTTCACTCTGGGTAATTTAAACTCAGGCATGACAGTACTCATTCACAGTGCCGCCGGAGGCGTAGGGCTATTGGCCAACCGCATGGCCAAAATAGCAGGGGCTTATACCATTGGTACGGTAGGATCAGAAAAGAAAATCCCGCTGCTCAAATCCGAGGGTTATGATGGTTGGATCGTCCGGGATGCTGATTTTGGGACTGCCCTTGACAGGGCTTTAAATGGGCGTCCCCTGGATCTTGTGTTGGAGTGTATTGGAGGGAAAATTTTTACCCAGGGATATTCCAGACTGTCACCCATGGGCAGGATGATCGTGTATGGGTCGGCCCGGTATGGTGGGAGAGGCGATCGGCCTAACTGGTTGAGCCTTGTTTCCAAATTTCTCACCAGACCAAAAATCGACCCACAGAAAATGATCGAGACCAATCGCTCTGTGATGGGCTTTAACTTAATCTGGCTTTATGATCGGGCCCAACTCATGAAGGAAATCATGGGAGAACTAAAAACGATGAACCTGCCGCCACCAAGGGTAGGGCATACCTATCAATGGGAAGAAATGTATCAGGCCATCAAGTATTTCCAGTCGGGTGCCACTACAGGTAAAGTGATAATAAAAACGCCATAGTTACGCGTCATTGTTATAAAACTCGCGTACAAATGCCAATAACTGGTTGTCGGTCATTTTGTCACATTTCTTCACTTTTATTTTTTTGTCCTTAAAGCTTTTTACCTCCACAAGCCTGTTAAACAATTGATCTTTTGCTGTAGAGGGTCCAAATAACAGTATTTCATTGTAGGGCCTTAATTTGCTTTCCAGAATTTTAAAATATTCATTCAGCTCGTTCTGTGCTGTATTATTTTTTTTAAATTCATTATTCGAGGCATGTTCTGGGTTCGTAGTAAACCAGGTACTGTCATTTACCTCTCCCGGCTCTCTTTTAAAACGATCATAGGGTGAATCAAGGGTTTCAATTAAGGTTGCAGTCCCTTTTTTATAATTAATAAAATGCGCCTTGGCGTGATCTACCCACACGCCGATGGGGTTGATTAGATTCTCTGGCATATTCTGAATTTGGTTAAATAGTTGTTATAAGAATATACGGCAATTTGAACCTTGCGTTATGGTTATTTTGAATTAGTTTTATTTACCATTTGGAGGATCAATGCTTGAATCATATGAAATCAAGGCACTTATTTGGACCATCCCGATCCGATATGATCCTCAAATAATTTGAGTATCCTTCGGTACTCATCTGTCCAACTGGAAGGCTCGGTGAATCCATGATCTTCCACAGGGTACACGGCCATTTCCCAGTTTTCTTTTTCAAGCTCTATCAGTCTTTGGGCCAGTCTCACCACATCCTGAAAATGAACATTGGTATCCACCATCCCATGACATATAAGGAGGGCACCTTCCAGGCCTTCGGCATAGTATATTGGAGAGCTTTTGCGGTAAGCAATGCTGTCCTCAACGGGTGTATTAAGAATATTGGCAGTATACCCATGGTTGTAATGGGCCCAGTCGGTAACGGATCTCAGTGCAGCCCCTGCAGCAAAGGTCTCCGCCTCAGTAAACATGGCCATCAACGTGATAAAGCCGCCATAAGAGCCCCCATATATCCCAATTCGTTCAGGGTGTACTCTTAGCTGTTCGCTTAAGAACTTAGCACCATCTACATGATCAGAGAGGTCCCAGCCACCCATATGGCTGTAGATGGCTGTACGCCAATCCCTGCCGTATCCTGCACTACCACGGTAATCGATATCCAGGACGGTGTATCCTTTGTCCACCAGGAGATTGTGAAACATGTACTCCCTGAAATAGGAGCTCCACCACTGGTGGGCGTTCTGGAGGTATCCGGCACCATGCACAAATATTACTGCCGGTCCACCGGCTGCCTGATTTTCAGGTTTGTATAGTCTGGAGGGAACCTCCGTACCATCTCGGGCTGTGAAGGTAATGAATTCGGGTTCCCGCCAATCATATTTTTTGAAATCCTCCGTCAGTGAATTGGTGATTTGGGTTGGAGCACCTGAATTCCGCTTTTTCACAGGACTTTCCCCAATATAAAGCTCGCCGGGCCTGTTGCTACTGGATTGGATGTAAGCAATCCTGCTTTCGTTAGGAGAAAGACTGGCATCCCATCGGCCCGATTTATTGGTCAGCAACTGAATGGTACCCCCAGCCACAGGCATGGTGCAAAAATCTCTAATGCCGGAGTGGGTTAAATTGGCTTCAAAATACCATCTGGCTTTATCTCTTGATAGCTGCGGACTATAAATTTCAAATTGTCCGGAAGTAAGAGTTTTAGGCTTATCCCCGCCAATTTTTTTTGTGTATAAATGGGCATAGCCAGAGGCCTCAGACACAAACCAAAAAGTCTCATTATCAATCCAGCCTTTGGCTTCATTGCTGCCCCAGCTACGGATCCCGGGTCCACCAATCCAGGCACTGTCATATTGGTGGTCTTGTACAGTAACTTCTCCTTTTTCAGGGTCTAATAAGGCCAGCCATTTATGTTTATTATCTTTTGAATAAATCGAAAAAAGGAGTTTGGTGCCTGAAAGATTCCAATCTGGTGCAGTAGAATAGGCGATCTCATCAATTTTTTCTCTTTTGTAATCTTCAAGCCCTGGTAAGTGGTCAGAGGCGAGTTGCCATACGGAATCACCATAAATGTCATATATCCAAAGCGATGAATTGCCTTGAGGACTACCTACTTTTGGCCTTGAGTTGCGCTGATCGGTATAACCAGATTGGGTGACATAATCTGGAACGAGGGTACGTTTGGCACCTTCAGCCTGCTGAGTGAGGGTATAGGCAATCACTTTTAGGTTATTATTAGGGTGGATGCCGGTCACCCGTTGCTTTCCGGTATAGATGGTCTTGGGGGTCTTATGTTTTTGTTGGTTTTCCCAGGCCTCTTTTTGCTTTTTTTTGTCCTTTTCCTGCTGTAAATAAGCTATCAATGTCAGTTGGTCTGTTTCCAGCCATTGATCCTGGGCTGTGGATTTTTTGCCCGTGTCCTTTTGACCCGATTTAAAATTGGTGACCTGGGTCATCATCCCCGACTTTATGTTGATATAATGAAGATTACCACCACGCTCAAAGGACACGGCTGCATCTGACTGTACAAATTTTGGATTCGAGTCTGTATCTATCGTATTGGTAAGCTGCTGCTCTTTCATGCTCTTGATCTCCAGGAGATAGACATTCCCATTTCTCACATATACTTTTCTGGCTCTTTTTAAATCATAGTCCCAATTTTTGGATGGGAGGGACCGTCTTTCCGATGGACTCACTTTAATCGGCTGCCGGCTGGTCCAGGTAATTTTATACAAGGAGTCACCGGGGTGTTGATCAGGGTTCCAGTTAAAGTAAATGGTATTGCCATCTTCCGACCAAAAAACATCAGAAGGGCTGGTGCCTATCCAGGATTTAGGATCCTGCATGATTTTCTTCACGGTCAGGGATGCCTCCTGTGAAAAGACCAGAGCAGTGGAACACAGGTAAAGGGCCAGCAGTAAAAAATATTTCGACATTTTTATTTTAAAAATAGGGTGGATGTCCTAAAGTTGAAATCAATTTTCCATGAATGGGAGCCTATTGCCCTTTTTTTTGAAAAAGAACATCTCTCTTAAATCATTATAAAAGATTCACCTTCCTTAAACCCATTCTCTAGCAGCCAGGAATGGGCAGCAATTTTACCCTCCCTGGTCCCTAAGCACACCACAACAAAGGGATTTTGCTCAGTGGTTAGCTTGTCGTGGTGAATCACCTTTGGCGGTCTGGCAGGTTTGAATGACTCAACATGCCCTTTAAACTCCAGACCCAAGACTATGAGTCCGCTTATCTTTTTGTTAACCTCTCTGCCGGTGCCCCAAACCCATAAATCCGGCATTTCATTCTTAAATTTCTTTTTGAGCCAGAAGTACAAATACTTTGATTTGACTTTATAAAAAGCCTCCTGACTGTAATTTTGATGGGTACGGGTGAGGCGGCTAGGATAGTCCATCCAGTCGAGTACTACTTCATTAATCTTTGCAAACCGCACCCCGGCATGCATCCACCTTAGCCACAATTCGAAGTCCTCTGGACCTGGATCTTCCATATAGGCACCAAACTGGTCCGCAAGTTCTTTTCTGAACATTACAGTGGGGTGGGGCACAGGCGCATCCAGAAATCTCGAAATATAATGCTGGCTGGGGGTAATGATTTTATTGACCCAATCGACGTATACCTTTAATCCCTCCGTATTTTTCGATTGGTTGCTCCGGTATTTTACCAGGCCACCCACAACTCCTATCTCAGGATGGTCTCGGAGATAGGCTATTTGTGCTTCAATCCGGCCTGGATGCGCATAATCGTCGGCATCCATTCGTGCTATAAAAGAACCCATGCAATGTTTTAAACCTAAATTAAGTGCTTTGGCAAGGCCCTTGCCTTTCCCTTGTATGATCCTCACCCGTGGGTCTTTGATACCTTTTAGGATGGTAGGAGTTTTATCAGCAGAGTCATCATCTACGATGACCAATTCGAAATTGGTGTAGGTTTGTAAGAGGATACTTTCAACGGCTTTTTTAATGGTTGCATCACCATTTTTTACTGGCAGCAGTACGCTGACCAGATTATTCACCAGCTTTTCCAAATAATTTATCCATTATAAATCTTCCGAATTCCTTGCGCTTCTTTGAGGACCTGAATAGACCATTTAAAATCTCAAAAAATTCCCCGGATAAAGTATTTTGATCAGAGGCTGTAGCCTTTGGCGCATTGGATTGAGGGTTGGGCCTGGGTCCTGCAGCCTTGGCATCAGCAATGCTAAAGCTTTTTTTGGCTTTTCCGGCATAGCCTAACTTTTCCTCCACCAGCCCTTTGTTGTTATAAGCGATGGCGTCTTCCGGATCCAGTCTGATGGTGGTCTCATAATCTTCTATGGCGCCCTTTAGGTCACCCATTTTTTCTTTAACCCAGGCCCTGCTGGAGTACCTAAATGGCTTTTCCGGCTCAAGTTCTGCTGCACGGTTTAGGTCCAGCATGGCCGATGCATTATCGCCTGAAAGATGATAGGCTACTGCCCGGTCGGCATAGTAAGTGGCATTTTCGGGCTCTTTTAAAACCAACCTGGAAAAATCAGCCAAGGATTGGTCAAAATGCTTTAGCAAGGATAAAACTCTAGCCCGCTCATAGAGGCTTTGTGTATGCATCTCATCCTGGCTGAGTGCCTCGTTGAAATGCTTTAACGCACCCTCAAAATTCTTTTCTCTGGCCGCTGCCAGGCCTTTTTCATAAGATTCAATTGCTTTCATAATTTATCTCATCAACCCTTCATCCTAACAACTTTGGTGCGCTTGTGTTTCTTATGTTTTTTATGTTCATAATAGCCTTTGTGATTCTTAGGCTTGATCACTTTTTGGGTAGAGCCATTACTGGCGCAGGAGGTACCCATGAATATGGAGGTAAGGAATATCAATGCTAAACACAGGTTTTTCATACCGGAAGGTAAATTTGCTGTGGGCAAGAAAAAATAATATGGTTTTTTGTCTTGAATTTGTTGGTTTGATCTTGTGATCATCAATGCGCTTTGAAATTCATTTCAATAATGCTTTTAAGCGCTTCAATCGCTTCAGTTTCCTTCTCATCTACCCTGCCATCAGCGTTAATGATATCGTAGAGATCCTTATAAACATGGTATTTGTCATTGGACCCAACATGAGGGAAATCCCTAACGCCCTTTTCGATAATGGGTTTTAAATCGGCTGCCGCTGCAGCTAGATAGCTTTGATGTGCTTCTTTAAATCTCGAGGTATGATTAAGGTCCTTTGGAAAAAGCCTTTCAATTTTACTACGAATCAAAGCTTCCTCCGCAGGATGAAATTCATGATCAGCGTAAGCGATATAGAAATACAAAAAGATGACAAAATCTTTAAAGGTTTTAAATTTTACGTCAGCCATGGTGTATATTTTAAGTGATCTGGTGGATGCATTCGATCCTTCTCATGTAAATTTATAGCGATCTGGTCAAAAATCATAATTATTGGGCTTGTCATAAGAAAATAAAAAAAGCTTCGATTTTCACCGAAGCCTTTTTAAAGTTTATTAAAATGATCTTACATCATTCCTGGCATCCCACCGCCTCCTGGCATAGCTGGTGCCTTATCATCTTCCTTTTCGTCAGCGATTACCGCCTCAGTGGTAAGGAGCAATCCTGCAATTGACGCAGCATTCTCAAGGGCCAATCTGGTCACCTTGGTAGGATCAATTACTCCGGCAGCAATAAGGTTTTCGTACTTATTTTCGCGGGCGTTGAATCCATAATCGCCTTTACCTTCCCTTACTTTCTGAATGATTACAGATCCTTCCTGTCCGGCATTTACCACGATGGTTCTTAATGGAGACTCCAGAGCCAACCTTACGATATTAATACCGGTGGTTTGGTCTTCGTTTTCACCTTTCAAGGTGGCAAGTGAATCTGACGCTCTAAGTAAAGCTACGCCACCTCCTGCTACTACACCTTCTTGCACGGCAGCTCTGGTAGCATGAAGTGCATCATCCACACGGTCTTTTTTCTCTTTCATTTCCACTTCAGTGGCTGCACCTATGTAAAGGATGGCAACACCACCGGAAAGCTTAGCCAGACGTTCCTGTAGCTTTTCTTTATCATAATCAGAAGTAGTGCTTTCAATCTGCGCTTTGATTTGGTTGACGCGGGCTTTGATATCGTTCTTTTTACCACCACCATTTACTATAGTTGTGTTGTCTTTGTCGATATTTATTTTTTCCGCAGTTCCCAAGTACTCAAGAGTAGCATTTTCCAGTTTGTAACCGCGCTCTTCAGAGATCACGGTACCACCGGTAAGAACGGCAAGATCCTCAAGCATTGCTTTCCTTCTGTCTCCAAATCCAGGAGCTTTTACAGCAGCAATTTTCAAGGCACCCCTTATTTTATTAACTACCAATGTGGCTAAAGCCTCTCCATCCACATCTTCTGATATAATCAAAAGTGGTTTTCCGGTTTGAGCGGCTGCTTCAAGAATAGGAAGCAATTCCTTCATCGCTGAGATCTTTTTGTCATAGATCAGGATATAAGGATTATCCAGTTCCGCTTCCATTTTCTCAGTATTGGTAACGAAGTAAGGCGACAAGTAACCGCGGTCAAACTGCATACCTTCAACAGTTTTTACTTCTGTCTCAGTACCTTTAGCTTCCTCTACAGTGATGACCCCATCTTTACCAACTTTATCCATTGCCGAGGCAATCATTTTACCGATTTCCACATCATTATTGGCTGAAATGGTTGCAACCTGAGAGATTTCATTAGAATCCTTTATGTTTTTAGATTGCTTCTTAAGGTTTTCTACCACCGTTTTCACGGCAATATCAATCCCTCTTTTCAGGTCCATTGGATTAGCTCCGGCAGTCACGTTTTTGATGCCGTGGGTGAATATGGATTGAGCGAGTACAGTAGCCGTAGTGGTACCGTCACCGGCATCATCAGCAGTTTTGCTGGCTACTTCCTTCACTAGTTGTGCACCCATATTTTCGATTGGATCTGCCAATTCGATGTCTTTGGCAACAGTCACACCATCTTTAGTAATGGTAGGCGCCCCAAATTTCTTGTCAAGAATAACGTTACGACCTTTGGGACCTAAGGTAACCTTAACTGCATCAGCAAGTTTGTCGATTCCTTTTTTGAGTCTTTCTCTGGCACTCGTATCAAATAATATTTCTTTTGACATGGTAATTATGTATTTAGATTTTAATTTTTTAGAACTATAAAATTGCGAAAATGTCAGACTCTCTCATGATGAGATACTCTTTACCATCAACGGTAATTTCAGTACCTGCATATTTTCCGTAGAGTACATTATCACCGGCTTTTACAGTAAGAGGTTCGTCTTTTTTGCCGGTACCGACTGCAACAACTTTTCCTTTCTGGGGTTTTTCCTTGGCGGTGTCAGGAATGATGATTCCTGATGCTGTTTTCTCCTCGGCGGCAGCTGATTCTACAAGAACCCGGTCTGCTAAAGGTTTAATTTTAATTTTTGACATTTTGATTATGGTTATTAGGTTTTAAATTAACTTTAAGAATGACTCTTACCTCTATAGCGATTCCTGTGCCAGGCTGTGAAAAGGTTCTGTATAATAGTAAAATGGTCATTTTTGGCAGGATAGGCTACCCGGCATGAAATTAATCTGCCAAAATTTCAGTTTTCGTATATGGCAGTTTGTCAGTATTGCCAAAACTGATATTATAAGTTATATTTTGCCATAAATTAAAACTTGTCACCATATGAAAGCGCTCAGAGAGGATTGGCTCACACAAGGATTAGTTGATTTCGAATATAAAAAATATATACTTCTGGCTTACCTTCAGGAGGTTAAAGGCTCCTTTGATCAAATTAAATTGTATCCTTCATTTGCAGATTTGATCTTTCATTACCAGAATTTGATCAGGGTTAAAGAAAACAAAACTTTGATTTTTGACGCTTTTCCAAAGCAAATCTCCCGCACCGACTTTAAAAAACTCAGTATTAGCTATAAAAGAATAGTGGAAGATGATGATGTGATGAAAGAGATCGAAGACATCATCATGTTTGCTTTACCCAAGGTGAAGGCCTTGCTTGAAGATGGTAAGGAGATTTATGAATTTGTAGAATCAAATTTTGAAATCGAACCGGTAGGGGTTTGTCCGCTTTACGCTGATGAGGGCTATCTCCTAATTAGCGCACCACCAAAGAAGGAGACCAATGTATTCCGGTACCAATTGACGTTTTTTGAAAATGCTGAGGAAAAGTTAAGGGGGCTCAATACGACCTTTATTGAGACCACACCCACAAGCCAATGGATCACTCACGAATCTATAAAACGCGACTTGATACGAAAATTTAAGGACCTGCCTAACCCTGCCACTTATTCTTTGTATGCAAAGCTGAATTTCCCATTCGACAACACACTAATGCCAATAGCCAAGCGATTTTTAGTCAAACACCTCGTCAGCAGAGGCTAAAATGTGTTGGCGCACCCCCACCAACTGGTCGCAGCGTCACGCTACGACCCAATTAAAAACACCCCTTGGTTCGTGTCCCCACGAACCAATCTACATTTCCTGGTTCGTGAGACACGAACCAGGGCTCTGTGGTTATGTATTTTAAAAAGAAATGTCCTGAGTTGCAACTCAGGACAGCTAAAACAGGACAGCTAAATCCAGCCTAAAACGCCTAGTCAGCAGAAGCTAAAATGTGACCCCCAAAGTGATGGGATTCAGTTGAGGGCCTCGGCCTTCATAGAACATTTCGCTCACATCGTAGTTGAGGAAAAAATCCATACGGCCGATCCCAGCCTGAAGCCGTACCCCGTAGCGGATATTGTTGATGAAAAAATCATCTTTATTGATTTCCTTATTTTTTTCCCCGTTTACCCTAAAATTCTGTCGGGTGTAGGCGTCAATTCTGTATCCTGCGAAAACCCCGGCACCAACCCGCAGCCCCTTGCCATACCCTGAACCTCCAAGGAATTCACATTGATTGCGACCCCGTCTGCCAAAATACAGGACAGGTACTGCACTGACATTAATATGGGTGGCTGTTAGCTTACTCATTTCATATGCAAATGGTTCTGGGTTGCTTATAAACTGCACCTCTTCACCATCCCTGACCAGAGTTACACTATGATCTTTAAATTTAAAGTTGTGCCAGCTTACGCCAGCTCCAAGCTCAAGGTACAAGGGCCCCAGAATCCTTGAGGTATTGACAGCATTGAGGCCTACATACCAGGACCCTACCGGTCTCACGGCAAAAGCGGCACCGGCTTTATCCGGAAACTGGTTATTTTCAAGAAAGTTACTGGTACCTAGGTCGATCAAAAGACCGGACCAGTTGTTATTCCGACTTTGTGTATGGGCCGTAAGGCCAAAACACATAATTAAAACGAATATTAGGATAGAATTTTTCATCAGTCAGGGGTTTAAAAGGTGATACCAAAACTAAAGGCATTGAGGTCTGCATTGCCGGGGCCTCTGCCAGGAGCAAAAAGTGGATTCATATCATAATTGAAAAACACGTCCCAACTTCTGAACCCGGCCTGAAGGCGCACGCCATATCTGAAATTTTCAAGATAGAAGCTGTCTCTGTTTTTGGGCTTTTGACGGTTGCCATCATTATATACTGCCTTAGAATGGCTGCCAAGCCGGTACCCGGCATATGGGCCTGCCCCAATCCTAAACCCTTTGGATTTACCATACTTCCGCATCCTTTGGTTTTCACCAAATTGAATCATGGGGATTAACCTTACGTCAAGATAAGCAACAGTGAGTTTGCTCTTAATATGGTCTACTGGTTCATTGAATTCCGTAAAAATGACGCCTTCATCACCACGCTCTATTCTTTGTGAGGCATCTTCCCATTTAAAATTATACCAGGTCAATCCACCACCCCATTGGAGATAGGTCTTCCCAATAATCCTGGTGGTATTTAATCCCTGAATGGCGACATTCCATGAGCCAAAAGGCTTTACAGCATAGGGGGCACCAAACCGGTCAGGGAAATTTCCGTCTTCTAAATAATTATTCAGTCCAAGGTCAAAATACATTGAAAAGTAGGTTTCACCCGGTCTTCTTTTGGTAAAGACCTTTTTGCTGATCTCATATTCAGCATCTCTTAATTCCCGGTTTATTTCCTTTCGGACCTCTTTCATTTCCTCCTTAAGCTCGCTATCGGTCTGGCCGAAGGCGACCATATTGACAAATAGGAGCAGTATTAATATGATTTTAGTTTGCATTGCTTTCTTTTTTAAAGTTGAATGAGAAAAACTGATCTTTAGCCTCCCTCAGGTTTCCAAATATTACCCCCACCTGGTCAAACTCCTCACCAAGATTCCTTAAAACCCCAGGCTTTTGAGTTCTTTCCTCAGGCCTGGATTGGATGCTGGTTATTTTATATTCCAAATTAACCTCTGGCACTTTAGGAGCCATGGCTATAAAATCCATCGTTTTGATGGCTGGAATTGGTGGATGGCTGAACTCTACGACTTCAGGTTCTGAGTTTTCAGGTTCTACCTCTGCCTTCACCTTATAGGTCTTGCCTGGGGATGTGGACTGGCCGGAGTCCTTTTGAAGACTATCTTCTGTCGACCTGATAACCGCCAAGGGATTAGCATCAAGGGGCTCTTCAATCTCCGGAACAGGGTTGATCACTGGGTTTTCCACCATCAGTGGCTCTGGCCCATTGGGGTTCTGATGCCAGAATATCCAGTATGCGGAGAAACCGGCAGCCATAAGTATCAGTAATGAAGCAGCGATGCCCCAGGAAAAGAGAAACCCCTTTTTCTGCCATTTTTTGGCAATGGTTTCCCAAATATGGTCTGGGGGAGGCGTAGGATAATCCGAGATCATATCTCTGAAAATCTGATCCAACTTTTCATTTTCCTTGTTCATGATCTGATATTTTTTTGGTATTCATCCTGATACTCCGCAAGTGCTGTCTGTAAATAAGCCCTGGCCCTGCTCAGTTGTGATTTTGAAGTACCTTCTGAAATCCCCAGTTTTTCGGATATTTCCTTGTGGGAATATCCATCGATGGCATAGAGATTAAATACGGTTCTATAGCCTTCCGGAAGGGATTTAATCACATTGAGTATATCCTTTTCCGAAAGTCGGTCCGGATCCACTGCCTGAAGCGAGGCTTCGGGTGCATCACCAAGACTTACGCGTAGCATAAGGGATTGATTTTTTCTCAGGTAGGTCAGACAATCGTTTACCACGATTCTTTTAAGCCAACCTTCGAAACTTCCCTCAAATCGAAACTGGTTCAGTTTGTCAAAAATTCTGACAAATGATTCGGCAAGCAGGTCTGCAGCAATATTTTCATCTTTAAGGTACCTAAGGCAGATGGTATACAATATCGGAGCGTACCGCCGATATAGAACCTCCTGGCTTTTCAGGTCCTTTTTGATGCAGCTTTTGATGATATCCTCTTCAGCTTTGCTGTACACTTGTAATGCCATATAGTTCCGATGTCATATTCAAGATGCAGGAATGGCTGCAAAGGTTGCTTCAATAAAAAAAATTAATATGCGGCGTTGTAATCGACTTTGATGTGAGCCTCACGGTTCCCTTCTTTAGAAAAGGTGAAAACACCAAGATGGCCATCACCATCCATGGTTGAAGCGAAAAATCCTTCATCTTCTTTTGTAAAAAAAGAATAAGTGCCTTCAGGTAATGTCAGGTTGAATTCTCCTGAATCATCCGCCGTGACCTTTGTAATCAATTTTGAATCGATGGATTGGAATAGGGGCATGCCTCCGGTGGTCTCCTGAATTTTAGTGGGTTCGTAGATCCAGATTTCCCTGCTCACAGGGATGCCCTTCAAATCCTCAGGATTTCGGCCAGGTCCGGGCATGAAGTTGCCCTCAAGCCAATAAACGGTCCCAGTAATTTCTATTTCATTTATTTCGGATTGCATAGATTGCCCGGTGGTTTTGCAAGCCAAAGTCAATATATACAATAAACTAAAAACTGTCAGGCTTAGAGAAGGATTCATATTTTTCGAGTTTATTAAATATAACCAAATTCAATGCCATCGCCATATCCAGGGTTTTATCTCAATCCTGGGATACCTTGCCCCCGGAGCTGGTATTGGTTTGTAGTCGAGGGGACCCAGTATAAATGACCTGGCTGCCGGTGCTGGCCCTTGCGTCCAGGAAAGTCACCACATTAATCTTGGCGGTGCTACCGGTGCCGGCATTGATGGTGGCGGCATCAGTTTTATAATCATAAGCATCCAACTGGCTGGCCTGCCCAAGTTTAGCCTCTAATTCTTCTCCTGAGCCTTTGAGATTGACTACAGAGGCCAGTTTAAGAACAAGGTCTAAGTTCTTAGCCTTGATGTTGATATCGCCTCGGGAGGCATGGGAAAATTCTAATTCACAATTATCCATCTCAAAACCGTGAATTTTTACATTGGATGCCAAACCGAATTTCCCCTTAAATAGAGTAGGCATCTGAATAAAAACATTTATTTTTTCATAGGAATCTTTTTTGCCCAGATCAAAAACACGCGTATTGCTCCCCTTGATGGACAACACACCATCAATGTTATCAACAACAATATTATCTTCTATGGCCGCTTCATGTTCGATTCTCACCATGAATGAATCACCCTGAACGATCTCTACATCGGCAGGATATTGGAGGTCTATGGCAGAAAAAGACCCCAACTGAGAATAATCAGTTTGTGAATCAAAATCCCTTCCAGTTGTTTCCGAGAGGTCTTCTTCCGGACATGTGATACATTCCAAGCCTTCAACAGTAAATACCCAGGTGTGATTTTGATTAATAAGCCTGCCGGGAAATCCATACCGGGTGAGCGTTTCCCTTAGAATTTTACGCATACTGCGGTCAAGAATAAAAGGCACATCATAAGGCATATAAAGTGTGGAGCCAGTTTTTTGTCCCCGAAATATGGATCCTGGTTTAAACCGCGAAGTCTCATCCAATAAAAGCACACTATCTTTTACCGAATATCCATACTGCAGCATTCCGGCATTAGATACTGCGTCATCAAAACTGGAGCCCCGGCTGGTATAACTGATGACCAGTTTGGGGGTCAGTTCATCATGCGGCCGGATTTTGATAAAGGTGATATTATATCCTATATCCTTCACCGGTAAAGATTTTAAGGTCAGCGTACCACCTTCCCATGAAACGTCTCTTTCCTCCTGAAATTCCCCTTCCTCCTTAAATTGGTATGTTATGGCAGGGACAGTAGAGGCCAGCACTCCTAAGCTCAGGATGAATAAGGCAAATAATGCCCAGCCCACCTTGGCATTGAAAATTATTTTTTTGGCAATGGTAGAAATCCCCAACAGCATCAGAAATAAACTGGGAATTACGGTGAAAACAATGGCACTGGTACTGGTCCACCAAGGCACCGAATTTTTCAATAAGGTGACCGGAAGAATAGCATCTCCTGTAGCTACTGAAGGCTCAATCGAAAAGGAAAGCCCCAACCACACGGCACCCACCATGACAATGGCTACTAAAAATGATAATCCAACAATCACCAAAATTGCCCCAAAAACTACGCGGATAGCATCTACGGTAAATTTTAATAATGGCCCTAATAATTCAGCCGCCTTATTAATAACCAGGGCAATAAGCCTGAAAGGGAAAAGAAGAATCTTTACCAATGGTTTTTCCTCTTTACTGTCCTCCTCTACATTAAGCCCCTTTTTAATGGAACTTTCAATATTAGACAAGGTCACAGGCTCACCCTTCATCTGCATTTTTTCGGTGATGGAATTAGCCTCAGGGGTGATCAGCCATAAAATGATGTAAGCAAAGAGGCCGGTACCCCCCAAAAATATTAGGAGCACAAAAATCAACCTAACAATGGCGCGGTCCACACCAAAATAATAAGCAATACCACTCGCGACACCACCCAACACTTTGTCTTCGGGATCACGAAACATCTTTTTAACCTTTTTATCATCCTTAAGGTCATTATTGCCAGGCACCACAATCCACATGATAATATAGATCAGGAGCACGATGCCATAGCTTCCTAAAAACAGAATAATAAATAAGAGTCTGATCCAGAATGGGTCAATGCTGAAATATTGTGCCAATCCTGCGGAAACGCCTCCAACGAGATTATTTTTAGTATCTCTGAATAACCTTTTGGACTTAGTATTGGTATTTTCCTCTGTGAAAGTACTACTTTCCTGATCAGCTTCTTCTCTTTCATGGGCATCTTCTTCCACCATCTGAAAGTCACGGATATTACCCATGGTTTGCACCAGACTTTCTACATCCTCAGAAGAAATGATCTGCTTTCCTTCATTAAGCTTGGACAAAAAGATTTCAGCAATTCTCCCTTCGATATCCGAAACGATCTCTTCGCTCTCGTCAAAAGATGAGAAATACCGGGTGATGTTATCAAGGTAATTTTTAAGCTTTTCATAACCATCCTCCTCGATATGGAAGATGATCCCGCTTATGTTGATACTGATGTTCTTTTTCATTGCCGTTACAAATTTATTATTTCTTTTTGGTTATTCTATTAGTGGACTTCACCAGGGTTTCCCAGGTTGCTGCCAACTCTTCCAAAAATTCTTTCCCTTTTTCTGTGAGCCAATAATATTTTCGAGGCGGTCCCGAGGTAGATTCTACCCATTTGTACTCTACAAGACCTGATTTTCTCAACCGGGTCAGGAGGGGATACAATGTGCCTTCAACCACCATTATTTTTGCGGAAGTCAGCTCCTCAAGCATATCAGAGGCATATACTTCACCTCTAGAAATAATTTGAAGGATGCAGTATTCCAGTATCCCTTTTCTCATCTGTACTAATGTATTCTCCACATTCATATCTGAATCGTTAACCTAATACCTTATACGGACCAGTACCTTGTAATGTTTAGTACCTTGTTAAATATTTATTATTATTTTTATTTTTGTAGCCTGAGTTTTACGTTGAAAGGGGGTTACCAGGAATTAAAATATTGTCTTAATGGAATAATTTTCGGAATTTTCGAAAAGTTTTCTTTTCCGGGAAGTGTGGTATGAAAAGATTTGATTCCGTTATATGTTGCCTTTTATTGGTGCTTTTGTTTGGGCCTGGTAATCTGACCGCTCAATTTTCAGCTCCGAAGCATAGCAATGAGTTTCTCGCAATAGGAGTGGGGGCCAGGGCACTGGGAATGGGAAGTACCCAGGTGGCCATTGCCAATGATGTCACCTCCGGCTACTGGAATCCTGCAGGCTTGATGGACAATCCATACCGTTATGATGGGATGTTGATGCACGCAGAGTATTTTGCCGGTATTGCTAAGTTTGACTATGCAGCCATAGCCTTACCGGTTGATTCCCTGAGCCAGATGGCCATATCAATTATCAGATTTGGGGTCGATGACATTCCTGATACCCGGTTTTTATATGATGCTAACGGAGCCATCAATTACGACAACATCTTATTTTTTTCTGCCGCTGATTATGCCTTTATTTTTTCCTATGCACGCAAAGTGGCCTGGATTGAAGGGCTACAGGTGGGCGCCAATGTAAAAGTAGTCCACCGTATTGCAGGTAGTTTTGCCAATGCCTGGGGATTTGGCATCGATGCAGGAGCCAGACTGGTTCGCAATAATTGGCAGTTTGGAATGATGCTTAGGGATATCACAGGTACTTTTAATGCCTGGTCGCACAATTCCGAATTAGTTGCTGATGTATATTCGCAGACCGGTAATGAAATTCCCACTAACTCAATAGAAGTCACCCTCCCGAGAGCTATTTTCGGAGCTGGGCGGTATTTTCCGATAGGTGATAAATTTGGTGCGCTTGCCGCTCTGGACCTTAATTTCACTTTTGATGGCCAACGCAATGTGCTACTAGGCTCGAAGCTTATTTCCGTAGACCCCAGTCTGGGGCTGGAAGTGGACTTCAAAAAAGTTGCTTTTCTCCGATTTGGTGCGGGTAATGTGCAGCGGGTCAAAGATTTTGACGGCTCCTTCTCCAATGTATTCCAGCCAGATTTTGGACTGGGATTTAAGATCAATAATGTGGCGATAGATTATGCCCTTACTAATTTTGGTGCGGTATCAGATGTATTGTATTCCCATGTATTTTCACTTAAAGTAGGTATTGATTAAATGAATGGCAAATGGAAATGTCTGATTTTATTTGGGCTAATTGGTCCATTTTCAAACCTATGGTCTCAGCCGTACGGGAACGAGTGGATTGATTTTAATAAATCCTATTATAAAATCAGTGTTTCAAATGATGGGATTTATCAATTAAACTTTGAAACCCTTACCGAGGCAGGGGTGCCCCTTTCGTCATTGGATCCACGCACCATCAGCATATACCACCGTGGGGTGGAACAGGCTATTTTTGTGCAGGGTGAGGGTGATGGTAGTTTTGATCCCGGTGATTTTATACAATTTTACGGCCAGCGGAATGACGGTACTCAGGATCGCTTTTTGTACCAACCCCAGACCGCTCAGCCTCACAATTATTTTAACCTTTATTCTGATACTACCGCCTATTTTCTTACCTGGGATACTGGAGGTAATCAAGGCCTCAGAGTAGCTAGTGTCGGTGGCCCAAATCCCTCATTACCGCTTGCGACCCACCATAATGCTGAGCAACTGCTACTGACCATTAACCGGTACGCAAGAGGCTTTCAGTTCAGCAGTGCCATTTTCAATACTTTTTTTGATCAGGCTGAAGGGTATACCAGTCATCCGATAACCCTTACTGTGGCCCGTACATTTACCCTTTCCGGTCTTACGAATGGGAACCAAAGTATAGGGAAACCGCGGATAGAAGTTTTTTTATTTGGAGAAAATAATCAGCCGCATCGAGCACAGATTGAAGTTGGAGCCGCGGCAGGTAGTTTAAGGGTGGCTGGGATTCAAACATTCTCAGGGTATACCACTGCAGTTTTTAATCAGGAAATAGAATGGTCGGACATCAGCGCAGCGGGGAATCTTACTGTAAGAATAATTGGTCTGGATGCAGGCACTCCTGAGCGGTTTAGTTGCGGGTATATTAAAGTTACTTTCCCACAGAACCCTGTATCCAATCCCCCGGGAAAGAAAATAAACCTACCCGTAAACCCCGGAGGGCAGACCTATTTTGAAATTCCCGGCGCTTCTCCTGCTATCCTTGCCTGGGATATTACCAATAAAAATACCCCCAGGCGGGTTCTGGTGCAATCAATAGGGGGTGGGGCCGGTTTATTAATACCAGGTACCAATATTGCCAGAACCCTGATCCTGGATCCGGTGCCTCAGTTGCCCGGAAAGATAGAATCTGTGACATTCCGCAATATTAATCCGGCTCAGGCAGGATATGTTATTATTTCTCATCCTACACTTCGAAATCCAGCCGGAGCTTATTCGGACCCTGTAAAAGCTTACGGCGGGTATAGAGCCTCTGCAGATGGTGGTGGGCATGATACCCTGACCATCGATATTGGGGCTGTTTATGATCTTTTCAATTATGGGGAGTATTCCTCTTTGGCCATAAAAAACATGATGCGCTTCCTGGTGGAAAATGGCAGCCCTGAGTTTTTATTTTTGATCGGAAAGGCCATCGAACCGTCCTTCTCCTTTGCCAACCTAAGTTACCGACTTTCCCCTGAAGCTTATACCTATAAAGATCTGGTGCCCACAGCGGGATCCCCGGGATCGGATATGGCTTTTACCACAGGAATCGGCGGTGCAGTCTATGAGCCTGCAGTGCCCACAGGCCGACTTACAGCTTCTTCACCCGCAGAAGTCGCAGGATATCTCGATAAGGTAATTATTGCAGAGAGTACCCCATTTGATGCGCTTTGGCGGAAACGGATTTTGCATTTAAGCGGGGGAATTTCCACCTCGGAGATTATTCGGTTTAATGGGTACATGAATGGTTTTAAAGCCCTGGCTGAGGGTATTGCTTTAGGTGGGGAGGTTAAAACCATCACGAAGTCGGCCAGTGTTACTACAGAACTCATCAATATTGCTGAGGAAGTTAATAATGGCCTTAATTTGGTTACTTTTTACGGGCATTCTGCCCCCAATATTCCTGATATCGAAATAGGATTTGTATCCGATCCAGTGCTGGGATATAATAACCCCGACCGGTTTCCATCCTTCCTGATTCTGGGGTGTAATGCAGGGCAGTTTTTTAATAATGCCAGAATCTTTGGAGAAGACTGGACTCTTACAGCAGGCAAGGGAGCATTGGGATTTATTGCTCATTCAGCGCTCGGCTTTGAGAATACCCTGCGCAGATACGGTGATTTTTTTTATGAGACTGCTTATGGTGATCCTGATTTTTTTGGTATGTCCATTGGTGAGATTCAGAAAGAGACGGCACGCAGATATATGAATGCGAGTAGTCCTAACCCTTCCAATACCACCCAGGTGATCCAAATGGTATTGCTGGGTGATCCTGCTGTGAAGCTGTTTGGAGCGAATTTGCCTGATTATGAAATAAATAGTGATAATATTTTTTTAGAGTCCATTGATGGTGAGCCTGTTACAGCTGAAACCACTGATTTTAATCTTGGGATGGTAGTGCGTAATTTTGGAAAAGCCTTAACCGACTCAGTGCTCATTAGGGTACAGAGAACCCTGCCAGACAACAGTATTGTAACGACAGATTCTCTCTTTTTGCCGATTTATTTTTCTGATACCCTTTTTATTCCACTTACCAATGCCAACCTTGAGGTAGTCGGGACCAACCGTTTTGAGGTGATAGTAGATGCTGATAACCAGATTGAGGAATTGAACGAAATGAATAATTCAGCATTTATCGACCAACTGCTGAATGTGACCGGTACTAGGAATATATTTCCGCATCCCTACGCTTTAGTGCCATCCTCAGAGGTAAAACTCGTTGCTCAGGCGGCTGATATTTTTGGAAATGAAAGAGAATTCTTATTCGAATTGGATACTGTGCCTGATTTCAATAGCCCTTTCAGGCAAACATTCAGTATGATTGGAACGGTACTTGGCACTTGGCAGCCTTTTTTAGGCGCTTTGCCAGATACCATTGCGGTTTTTTGGCGCACCAGATTTGCCCAACCGCTACCTGGCGAAAGTGATTCCTGGAGCATGACATCCTTTACCTATATTATAGATTCAGATGAGGGCTGGGGCCAGGTGAGAAAGACCCAGATGGCGCAAAATAACCTGAACGGCCTGGAACTAAATGATACTCAGGATCGCCTGGAGTTTTTTGGGACCGAAAAAGACCTTTACGTTAGAACATTTGGAAACACTCACCCTGAATTCACGCGGGATGATGCAGAGTTTGTTTTGGATGATGTGCCATACATGTTTTCGTCCAGGATTTGCAGGAACAACACCATTAACCTGGTTGCCATCAATCGCTTTAGTTTGACTCCTTATCCGGCAGTTCCTTTAATATTTCAAGACCCTAAAACTTGTGGAAGGCAACCTCAGGTCATCAACAGTTTTGCTTTAAATGAGGCTGTCAACCTTGGGTTTCTACAACAATATATGGATGGAGTGGAAGATGGAGACTTGGTGGTTGCTTTTTCTTTAGGTAATGCGCAGTTTCATTTATGGCCTCAGACGAGTATTGATTTATTTCAATCCATTGGGGTTGATGTGACTGAACTTCAGGGGCTCGGAGTTGGACACCCATTGATTATTCTTGGTCGAAAGGGCTCCAGTATTGGTTCTGCCACTGTCATCAGAACTACAAATATCCCCGAAAACCAACAAGAGATTAGTTTTTCTGAGACCTTATCCGGATTCTTTTCTTCGGGCTCCATTACTAGCCAAACTATTGGCCCAGCACTGTCATGGGGTAGATTTCTAAACAAAGTAAGTTTGTCACAAAGCCCTGCTTTTGATACCTATGATTTTGAGTTAAAAGGAATCTCATTTACCGGAAATGAGACCACCCTGTTTTCCAACATTACCAATGAGGAATTTGATCTTAGCGGTGTCGACCCGCTGCAATACCCTTTTTTAAGAATTGTTTACAGGGTAGGAGATGAGGTCAATCTTTCGGCTGCACAACTTGACTATTGGCTGGTGGAGTATGAAACACCCCCGGAGGGAATTCTAATGCGCGGGAATTTCCCCGTCCAGGGTGTTGAAATCCAGGAGGGAGCCCCATTTCAGGCTAATATGGGCTTTTATAATATTTCTGAAAAGTCTTTCCCGGACTCTCTTCAGGTCGATCTGGAAACATTCAATAATATTTCCAGAAAATCGTTTAAAACCTCATTTAACATTGCGGCTCCCGCACCCGGTGATACCACCAACTTTCCTGTTAATGTCGATACCAGAGGCAAGGCTGGTCTTAATAACTTCAATCTTTTTGTGAACCCCAGGATCACCGCAGAGCAGGTCTATAATAACAACCAAATCAACAGAATCGGGTTTTTGGAAGTAGATCAGGATGAGACCAACCCTTATATCGATGTGGCTTTTGATGGCCGGTATATCATGGATGGAGAAATTGTATCGCCAGAGCCCCTCATTACCATTCAACTTAGGGATGAAAATCCGTTTTTGTTTAAAAAGGACACCACAGGCATCGATGTATTTCTACTGCCACCTTGTGAGGGCTGTAACTTTAAGCGAATCAGTTTTTCTGATCCCCGGGTCAATTGGACACCAGGTGATGAGGATAATAATTTTAAAATTGAATATCAGTCACCCAGTTTAGAAAATGGGATTTATACCTTGAGGATCCAGGCCTCTGATGAAACGGGTAATACTGCTGGGGAGGAACCTTTTCAGGTGCGGTTTGAAGTCATCAATGAAAGCACCATTACTAATTTCTACCCTTATCCTAACCCTTTTTCGACGAGCACCAGGTTTGTTTTTACCCTTACCGGGAGTGAAATCCCGGATCAGATCAAAATACAGATCATGACGGTAACGGGGAAAATTGTGCGGGAGATCACTCAAGACGAACTGGGCTCGATTCGCATTGGCAATAATTTAACCGATTTTGCATGGAATGGCAGGGATGAGTATGGGGACCAGCTCGCCAATGGCGTCTATCTATACCGCGTCATTGTACGGGTTAATGGAGAAACCCTGGAGCATCGTGATACTTCTGCGGACAAGGCTTTCAAGCATGGCATCGGAAAGATGTATTTGCTCAGGTAGCAGTTTGGTTTACCTCACCCTCTACCCGAATTTTGGGCAGACATTCAGGATAATTTTCCTGAATAAACCCTATGAGCTTTTCCCGAACCTCACATCTGAGGTCCCAGGCTGCCCCGCTGTCTTTGGCACTCACAATGCAGCGAACCTCAAGGGACCTGTCCGTTGCATCAGTCACCTGAAGTACATTAAGTTGCTTATCCCAATGCGGCGATGACTTAAGGATTTTAGTCAAGGCCTCCCGAAGCGGTTCAATGGGCATTTTATAGTCTACGTGAAAAAATACCGTTCCCCATATATCGGCTGTGGTACGGGTCCAGTTCTGAAAGGGCTTGTCCATGAAGTAATTGATGGGGAGTACTAGTCTGCGCATGTCCCAAATCCGCACTACCACGTAGGTCAGGGTGATCTCTTCGATTTTACCCCATTCATTTTCTACTACCACCACATCGTCAATGCGAATAGGCTGGGTGAAGGCAATTTCCATTCCCGCTAACAGATTTGATATTGAGCGCTGGGCCGCAAGGCCAATGATAATGCCTAGTACTCCTGCTGAGGCCAGCAAACCGGTCCCAATTTTTCTTACCGAATCAAAGCTCATTAGGATCATTGAAATGGCGACAATAGCAATGATCAGAATAGTGATTCTCTTAATATAAAGCACCTGGGTATGGAGCTTTCTCTCCCGGATATTATCTGCTTTGGACATGGAGTAGGAGTCCAAAAGAAAGGCCTGAAATATAGTGGTAACCGCTATGAAAAGCCAGGCAAAAAGCGAAATGATAAAAATCTGATACAAGGGGCTCCCCATGAGGACCCGGGCATGACTGTCATCAAGTGCGCCAATAATGATGTGGAAAAAAAACCAGATCAACCAAATCATTAATGGCCATTGAACGATTTTCGTAATTTTTATAAAGAGCTCTCTGCGCTCTTTTCTGGTCTTTTTAAAAACTATTCTTGCGAGGAATAGCCTGGTAAGGTAGGATAATAGCAGTGCCACCCCGAGGACCATCAATAGCTCGGTCCACCAAATCCAATTTTCCTTAAGCAGTTCTATGGCTCCTTTCATAAATTAAATTTAAAAGCTTAAATTAATAGCTAATCATCACATATACAATTTTGTATTGGTGACATAGGTTACTGACATAGTCCATCAAAATGGTTAACTTTAATGTATGAACAACCTTTCCATTGCCTCTTTAATCGTTGTGATCACTTTAATGTTGTCCTGTAAACCTGATTCACAAAATGATTTTTCTTCAGGGATCATTACGGATGATTCAAGCCATTACAATCTGGGTCGGAAGACTGTAAAAATGACCTTTGACACGCTCAGTAATGTTTTGAAGACCAAGATCAATGAGGAAGGAATGGAAGGCGCCATCGGATTTTGCAATATAGAGGCATTGCCGCTTACCACGCTTTTTGAAGATGATTTGAGGGTTGCCATTCGGAGGGCAACAAGTTTAACACGTAATCCAAAGAATGCACCCACTGAGCTAGAGGCTGAGGCACTAAATTATTATCAGAGGCTACGGTCGGAAGGCACACCATTAGAAGACATCGTCTACCAATCCCGGGGAGGGGAGGCCCACTATTTTAAGCCGATATTCATCCAGCCCCACTGCCTCAGTTGCCATGGCAATGTGACCAACCAGCCCTACTACAAAAAAATAAAAGAGTTGTACCCCGGTGATAAAGCAATCGATTATCAAGAGGGGGATTTAAGAGGGATTTGGAGTGTGAAGTTTAAAAATTAGAGGTTGGTTAATTTGAAAATGGTTCAATGAATCAATTTGAAAATTGGTTTGGAGGGTTGTTCTCGCAGATTTCACAGATTTAGCTGACGCGCGTCCTTCATCCTTCATCCTTCATCCTTCATAATAAATTCAGCTCATTCACTGATTATACAATCCCTTTTTGAATAAGAAATATATTGGAAGTTGCAGCTCAATCGATTACTTTTAGTTGTAGGAGGGATGTGACACAGGTGTAACTCAGGGCAGCGGAATCAATTAAACAAAGAAATGGTTAATTTTATGATGACAATGAAAGCAGCAGATATCAAAACGGAACTTAAAGACCTGATTGATCAGGAGACCAATCTAAACTTATTAGAGACAGTAAAGGCTATGTTTACCCAAGGAGACTTTGATCCTTTAGTTGAAAAAGAAATGATTTCCAGGGCACTTGAATCTGAGCAAGATATCAAGGAAGGAAGAGTCTACACGATAGATGAAGCAGAAGCCAAGCTCAATAAGGGTTTAGATTTATGAAGGTAGTTCTTACTGAACACTCTGTTAATCGGCTGGAAAGCTCCCTACAATTTTACCTTGAAGTACTTGAAATCCCAAAAGCCCAGGTTATTAAAATCAAAAACTCACTAATTGAAAGTGCCAGGAGTCTGTCAAAAAACCCTTACAAAGGTCAATATGAACCTTACCTAATTAAACTAAAACAAGGGCACAGGAGATTGATCAAAGGTAATTTTAAGATTGTTTATCGAGTCGAAGAAAATACAATTTATGTGGTAGACTTTTTTGATAGCCGTGATGATCCAAAGAAAATGAAAGGCTAATACTCCTAAAGCTGGCGCGCGTCCCTGCCTGCCTGCCGGCAGGTGTGCTACGTGCTCCTCATAATAAATGCTGCTTCAGCACCCCTTCTTCAATCCATTTTTGAATCAAGAAATTTATTGGAAGTTGGTGCTCAATCGGTTACTTTTAGTGGTGGGATGGCGTAGGAGGGAAGGGAGAAAAATAGTCATTCGGTATACCTGCCTACCGGCAGACAGGACCGAGCGACGGGAAAGCGGAAGTATTAACCAGATAGAAAAATTATGGTTTTAATCGAGATTCCAAAAGTTAAGTGGATAATTAGATTTCTAAACGAGGTCTCATCCCTAGCAACAGTCTATTTAATCTTATTATTAATCCCGTCTTTTATGATATCAATATAATCTGGCTTTCTTTATTTAGGACCTTTATTAGTTTTTATTTTTAGAGTATATCTGGATTCAATAATTTATATTATAAAAATAACATTAGATAATGATAAATTAGAAATAATATATGGAAAGTTTGATAATTATGGTTACAAAAAAATAATTCCGATTCATGGATTGGAAATCGTGTGGAATGGTGCTATCCAGGGTAATATGTTTGGGAGCAGGTTGCATTTTATTGATAATAGAGGAAAAAAGTTCATACAATATGAAATTGGCAAATGGACTGCAGAAAAATTTTTAGCAATTAAAAAGAGGATTGAAATTGAAACAAAATAATATCCGAGCAAATATGTTAAATTTCATTAATATGTCATCAAAATGGCAACCAACAAAATATCTACCTGCAATTAATGATTCAAAAATCCGTAATCCTGACTTCATCATCTGCCCGGATGGATCTGGCCTTGAGGAATGCACGGGCATCGTTGGCGGTGGTTTCCGGGAATTCCTCCATCGGTACATGTCCTGAGTTTTCATAAATAATTAGCTGCGTATCGGGAATCATCCGGCGGAAATACCATGCCTGTCGCACCGGTATCCATGTATCATGCCGGCCCCACATGATCAATGTAGGAGGGGGATCAAAGTCTTCCCAATTGATTGAGGTACTTTCCTGCCTGAACCTTTCCATGGTAGCAGCCCTGTTCCCTTCACGAAGCAGCAGTTCATAGTATCTTTGAGAGTGCCCAGGTGTAATGAGTGAATCAATATGGTAAACCTGCCGCAGACTTTTGTCAACAAGAAACCTGGGGGTCAATTTTTTAAGCATGGATGCGGTGAAGTCGTATTTCAAAAGGTCAAAAATGGTGAACCCTTTTCTTTTGGATTCTGCACCATCGGAATGTGAAGTGTCAAAGCCTGCTCCGGCACTGTTCAGCAAAATCAATTTCTGAACTTTTTCCGGTGCTAAAATCGCTGTTTTGATAGCCACCTCTCCTCCCAGGGAATTACCGGCTATGTGAAATTTTTCGATATCGAGGGCCTCAGCCAATTCAACGATCAAATCAGCGTAGTGGTTAGCGGTATATTTTCCCGAAATTCCCGGTCCGGTTAGTCCGTGCCCCGGCAAATCAAGGGAGATAGTTGTAAAATCATCTTTCAGGTGCTCCTGCCATCTCTTCCAGGTGTGCAGGGAAGAAAAACTGCCATGAACTAAAAATAAAACTGGTCCATCACCCACTTTGCGGATGTGGATCCTACCATCGCTTAAGGTCACAAACTCCGAGCCCTCCAACAGATATTTTTCCTCAAGGGTGGCTGCAGGAATATCTCTTTTGTAAAAGGCTATAATCGTTGCGATAATGGCTATAATGATCAATCCGATTATCGTATTGACCACTCTTTTCATAACCCTCCAGATGTTTTTTCTGCCTTCAGACATCCTTGATTGATCCTTAGTTTAGAAAGTAATACAACAATGCTGCCAATGTGCTGCCTACAACAGGGCCAACAATAGGAATCCAGGCGTAGGCCCAGTCCTGGGGGGCCTTTTGCTTAAATGGCAACATCCAGTGGACCAGTCTTGGCCCTAGGTCCCGGGCTGGGTTAATCGCATACCCGGTGGGGCCACCCAGAGAAAGCCCAAGGCCCAATACCAAAAGGGCTACAGGCAGGGCATCCAGAGCTCCGAGCCCTACGTCGGGTTGAGCGAGGTACAACACGCAAAAAACCAAAACAAATGTACCGATCACTTCTGTGTTGAAATTGTCAAAATAACTTCTGATCGCAGGATCGGTGCAAAATGTAGCTCTGATCCCGGCACCGCTTTCTGAAGCCTGATAGTGTTTGCGATACGCCACCCAAACCAGAAAAGCACCGGCTCCAGCTCCGAAAATTTGAGATAACATATAACCAGGTACCAAGCCCCATTCAAACTGTCCGGTCAGTGCCAGGCCTAATGTTACCGCCGGATTGATATGGGCCCCACTGTAGGCGGCAACGGTGAAAACCCCTACAAATACACCGATGGCCCACCCAAATGTGATCACTATCCAACCGCTATTATGGCCTTTGGTGTCCTTTAATACGACATTGGCTACTACGCCATTTCCCAGGAGTATCAGCAATCCGGTCCCTATAAATTCAGCTAAATATGGATGCATGGATTAAATTTTGCCCAAAATATAAAAAAAAGCCATCTCCGGAAAGGAAGATGGCTTTGTGCATTGGATCATCGACTTTATTAGCTTAAGGTAATTTTATTAGAGGCAATGGGCAAATTATAAATTCTTTGCCCTGTAGCCTGAAAGATAGCATTGATCAGTGCTGCCGGTGCAGGAGGGAGGCCCGGCTCCCCAAGTCCGGTGGGGTCAATACCATTATCCACAAAGAAGGTTTCTATTTCCAGTGGGGCTTCATCGTATCGGATGAGCTTGTAGTTATGGAAGTTGTTTTGTTCGGGCTTTCCGTTTTTAAACGTCATAGAACTGTACATGGCATGCCCAATTCCATCTACAATACCCCCTTCGATCTGGTTTCGTGCAGCATCCGGGTTTACCACAATACCACAATCCACCGCACACCAGACTTTCTGTATCTGTGGCTTCCCATCCTTCATTTTAAGGTCTACCACCTGGGCTACATAAGAATTGTGGCAATAGTAGGCGGATACGCCTCGATAGGTCCCTTCTATTTTCTTTTCCCAGTTTGACTTTTCTTTAACGAGCTTCAGAACCCCAGCATACCGTTTGGGATCATAATCATTATTTTCTCCCACGGGATTTTTTATTGCCCTCTCAAATAACTCAAGCCTGAATTCCAGAGGATCTTTACCCATGGCATCTGCCAGCTCATCCAAAAAGCATTGCTCTGCTATAGCCATAAAGTTTGACCGGGGCGCCCGCCAGGCACCTGTGGAAATATTGGAATCCAGGGTATGGTTTTCTGATTGGTAATGATCTACAGTACCAGCAGGAAACCGGTTGTCAAATACGGGACTACCATGTACACCGGCTCCCCTGATTTTAATACCGAGGAGCTTATTGTTTTCATCCAGTGCAGCCTGGTACCTGACTTTGTAGGCAGGTCTGTAGGTACCCTGTGTCATATCATCCTCACGGGTGTAGACCAGTTTGATCGGTGCATTCACTTTCCTGGAAATCACAGCCGCCTCTACACCAAAATGCCCATAAAGTCTTCTACCAAATCCGCCTCCTTGTCTGGTCATCATCACCGTAACACTATCCAAAGGCCGGTCCAACACTTTGGATACGGTGACCCGGAGTTGTTCCGGAGTTTGAATAGGCCCCACCAATTCTACCTGATCATGGGTCACATGGGCAAAGAAATTCATGGGTTCCATGGGATTATGGGCAAGAAAGGGTGCCGTATAGGTGCTTTCAATGATACGAGCCGCTTTTTTGAATGCAGCATCAGGGTCCCCATCTTTTCGGGAGGGCTTTTCTGCCTTCTTATCCATCAATTGGCGCAAAGCTTCTTCATGTGTCTCGGAATTTTCCAACTCCGAAGATTGCTCCCATTCCACCTTCAAGGCTTTTTTGGCCTTCATCACTTCCCAGGTGCTGGAGCCTACCACCACCACCAGGTCAGGGAATGCACTGACATCGGACCATTGTCTTTCTATACCCTCCGGGTAACTATTGATCGTAAATACATCCTCGATGCCGGGCATGTTGCGGACTGCAGAATCATCTACAGACTTTACTTTCATACCAAATGCCGGGGCATGCACGATCATTGCAGTCAACATCCCTTCACGGGTATAATCAATCCCGAAAAGCGGCTGCCCGGTAATGACCTTTTTGCCATCCACGTTTAGTGTGGACTTTCCGATGATGCTGAAGTCTTTTAGGTCTTTGAGGGCTACTTCCTCAGGCACCTCCAGGGTAGCTGCCAATGAGGCTACCTCACCGTAACCAATGGTTTTTCCTGAGGTATGGCTGATTACACCTTTATCAGTACTCAGTTCTGCCACAGGCACATCCCAATGCTGGGCAGCAGCTTCCATCAACATGTGCCTCGCAGTGGCACCGGCTGTTCTCAGACTTTTCCAGGCCATCCTTATTGACTGACTTCCTCCAGCCAATTGCCGGGTGTATTTTTGGGTGTCTAGCCCTGCCTGCTCTACAATTACATTCTTCCAGTCGACATCCAGCTCCTCTGCCACCAGCATAGGCATAGAGGTTTTTACATTCTGTCCTATTTCAGGATTGGGAGAGAAAATAGTAACGACTCCATTATCACCAATCTTAAGAAAGGCATTCATATCAAACCATTCTCCCGGCATGGTCAGCATTTCCGGTATTCCGGCATCCGGCTTGCATCCCATCAGCCAGTTGAATCCTAATACCATGCCACCACCGGCAGCAGCTGATACTTTCAAAAAAGACCTTCGGTCATAATGTGTTTTAATGAGTGTCATGTTGCGAAATTTTTTTGGATAAAATCAAAGGGTGAATCAACTGTTGGCTGCTGCTTTTTTTACAGCCTCCCTTACGCGCACGTAGGTCCCACATCTGCAGATGTTGCCATTCAAGGCAGTTGCAATATCAGCATCGCTGGGGTTTGGGTTCTTCTCTAATAAAGCAGCAGTGGTCATGATTTGCCCAGCTTGGCAATACCCACATTGCATGACATCTACTTCCATCCAGGCCTTTTGTACAGGATGATCGCCATTTTCCGACAGCCCTTCTATGGTGGTAATTTTACTGTCTTCTATTGAAGAAACAGGAGTGGAGCAGGAGCGTACCGCATTGCCATCAATGTGCACGGTACAGGCACCACATTGAGCAATGCCACAACCGTACTTGGTCCCTACGAGGTTCAGCGTATCTCTGAGCACCCAAAGCAAAGGGGTATCAGGATCAGCCTCAAAAGTTCTTTTCTTTCCGTTAATCGTAATAGAGTATACTGCCATGATGTTCCAGGTATGTGAAAGATAATTGATTGTAAACTAGTAAAATTTAGTTTTAAAATCCAGTCAAAACATTTACATGGATTCTGGAATTATTTAAGTGGCAACTTTTTCCCCATAAATTTTTTGGATGAATGGTGAATTCAAAGGAATGATTTAATGTTAAGAGAATGTTAACAAATTTGTTTTATTGGTAACATTAAATTAACTTTAGGTAAAGAATCGGCTACTATTGGCATGAGAACCCTGTTTTACGTTTTTATTTTTTGCTTAGTCGGGAGTTCTGGGTTTACCCAAAATGATGGGGACGGCCATGCCCTTTTTGAGAATGCCACTGAACAGGAAATTTTGCTTAATAATTATGAAAATGATTTCCAACTTCTGCAAGCACTTAGATTCACAGGAGAACCCAGTCTAAAGCATTGGGAAAAGTTGGTTTCAATCCTTGATAAAAAAGCTGCAAAAAACAGAATCAAAGGAGCACGTTTTCTTGAAACAATATTTTATAAAACACAATCAGTCCTTTTTAAGGGTTATCAAAAACATGCTGCTTTTAACGAACTGCTCAATTCAGGGACTTACGATTGTGTTACAGGTACTGCTGCCTACGGGTTGCTATTGGACCGGTATGGCTTTGATTATAAAATCATAGAAACCGATGCCCATGTGTTCCTGCTTGCTGAATTTGAAGGCGATTCGGTCATTTTTGAAAGTACCCTGCCACTACATGGTTTTTTCCAAGGCACGGCTACAAGGGATTTCCTCAGTCAATTTATAGCCAAAGAAAGTGCCTCGCCGAATGGTGCTTCGGGTTTGGCGATCGGTGGAATATCGGAAGGGTCTAATCAAATTTTTCAAACCATCACCCTTAAAGAACTTGCCGGATTGCAATACTACAATGATGCCATTCTCAAATTCAATAACAACCAGTTTCAGGAAGCCTATTTCCAAACTGTAAAAGCCGAAATGCTGCATCCCTCAGATCGGATTTCAAATCTAAGAGTACTGCTTGAGCCTTTAAAAAATCTCCAGGTAGCCCGGACGGGAACAGGTTACAGGCATTGATTTCCGAGTAGTACCTTTTCTTTTTCCCTCCTATTAATTAAATTTCACAATAGATTTAATCATTAGCAAATGACTGTGAATAAAACTCAGCCCGGATCTGCTTCTGTGTCAGACTTTTTATCAGAAGTTACCCCATTGGAAAAGCAGCAGGATTGCTTCAAAATTTTGGAAATTTTACAAGAGGAGACCAAAGAAGCACCTAAACTTTGGGGCGGTAATATGATTGGATTTGGGACCTATCATTACAAATATGAGAGTGGGAGGGAAGGCGATTGGTTCGTGACAGGATTTGCTCCCAGGGCACAGAATATCACCATTTACCTATTATGTGGACTTGACACCCAGTCTGAGCTTATGCAAAAGCTCGGGAAATATAAAATTGGGAAATCCTGCCTTTATATTAAGAATCTGGATGATATTGATATCACCGTTTTGAGGAAAATGGTCCAATTTAATATCATAGAGGTCAAAAGAATCTGGGGCTAAACAACCAATTGACCACCGGTATAATTGTGTTTGGGCATTTAATTAAACCAGCATAAATTCATTCTTCCATAAATTAACATTCGTCCCGAAATGAAAAATACCTATTTGAAATTCGCTTTATTGGTTTTCCTGGTTCAAACCGCTTTTACTGCCCACGCACAGGAAAAAACGCCTTTTGACTATATGGATGTGTTTGAACTCCAGTATGCCTCTGACCCGCAGATTTCCCCGGATGGGAACAAGGTGGTGTATGTGCGCAATCAGTTTGATTTAATGACCGACCGTAAATTCACCAATCTCTGGGTTTTGGGTTTTGATGGGTCAGGCCATCAGCCGATCACCACCGGGAAAAAGGGCAGCAGCAGCCCGCGCTGGTCACCGGATGGAAAAAGGCTTTCCTATATTTCGGGAGAGGAAGGCAGTGCACAGATTTTTGTAAGGTGGATGGATACCGGACAGGCTGCCTCCATCACCAATTTGACGAAAAGCCCCAATAGTCTGACCTGGTCGCCTGATGGCAAATGGCTGGCGTTTTTGATGACTGTGCCCGCTACTCCGCCCTCTTTGGGCGCGTATCCTTCGCCTCCTAAAGGTGCCGAATGGGCTAAACCAGCTACCATTATCGATCAGTATTCTTATCGCTCTGACGGTAATTTTTCCTTTGTGGAACCCGGGTATACCCACATTTTTATCCTGTCAGCCGAGGGCGGTGCTCCCAGGCAATTGACTTTCGGTGATTTTAATCATGGCGCACCCTCATGGAGCCCTGATAGTAAGGCTTTGGTATTTTCTGCCAATCGTGAGGAGAATTCCCAAACCGACATTAGGAACACCCATATTTATGAGTTAGAAGTTAATTCTGGTAAAATCAAAAAACTTACCACCGGTAAGGGCCCTCATGATGCGCCCAGGCTTTCCCCGGATGGAAAATCAATTGTTTTCTCGAGTTATGAAGACCGATTTTTGGGATACCAGCAAGCAGGGCTATTTGTAATGAATCGTGATGGTTCTGGAAAAAGGGAAATAAGCCATAATCTCGATAGAGACCTGAACAACATCCAGTGGTCAAATGATGGTAAAAGCCTGTATGCCCAGTATGATGAGCATGGTGCAGGGAAAATTGTAAATATAGGCCTCAATGGAAAAACAGGTCCACTAGCCTCCGAACTTGGTGGCACCTCATTCGGGAGACCGTACAGCGGTGGCTCTTTTTCAGTTGCCAATAATGGCCGGTTTGCTTTTACCCAGTCAAGCCCGCACCAGCCTTCCGAGGTGGCAGTAGGGCATTTCCCCACCAGGATGGGCATTCGCAAGATTACAGATCTGAATGGCACCTTTTTCTCAGGGAAAAAACTGGGCAAGGTAGAAGAGGTTTGGTATAAATCTTCTCATGACAAAAAAGATATCCAGGGATGGATTATTTATCCGCCTGATTTTGATCCGGCTCAGAAATATCCATTTATATTGGAAATCCATGGTGGTCCTTATGCGGCTTATGGTCCACACTTTACAGCAGAGCTTCAGCTCATGGCTACCAAAGGCTATGTGGTACTGTATACCAATCCAAGAGGGAGTACGAGCTATGGTGCTGAGTTTGCAGCCTACATCAATGATAATTACCCCAGCGAGGATTATGATGATCTCTTGTCCGGGGTTGATGCCGTGATTGCCAAAGGGTTCATTGATGAAAGTCGTTTGTACATTACCGGTGGGAGTGGAGGAGGCGTCCTTACTGCATGGTCTGTGGGAAAAACTGATCGGTTTGCCGCTGCAGTAGTAGCCAAGCCTGTGATCAATTGGTACAGCTTCAGTCTTTACGCGGATGGATATCAGTTTTTCACCAAATACTGGTTTAATAAAATGCCCTGGGAAGATCCAGAGCAATACCTGAAAAGATCTCCCATTTCACTGGTGGGAAATGTAACCACACCTACCATGTTGATTACCGGTGAGGAAGACTATCGCACCCCTATGGCTGAAACGGAGCAGTACTATGGTGCCCTCAAATTACAGGGTGTGGAAACGATGATGGTGCGGGTGCCGGGCTCAAGTCATTCCATTGCGGCCAGGCCCAGCAATCTGATTCGGAAGACAGCTTATATTTTAGGGTGGTTTGAGAAGTATACTAAAGAATAGTCATCAAATTGACTTTGACCTTGACTATGACTTTGACTATGACTTTGACCTTCAAATTGGCCCTCGCGCGCTTTTGCAAAGCATGCGATTAAGTGGGAAGTGTAAATTATCTTTATTTTTGTCCTGAGGAGAAGAAATAATTAGACACTTGATTTCCGAAAACCAATTCGACCTGATATTCAAGAAAATCTTCAATAGAAATGGCTACTCAAAATTGTCCGAATTGTAAGAATGACACTTTTTCTTGGAGTATTGATGAAGAAATATCTGCATTGACATATTGGGGATGTTACAAATGCGGTTATGGTGCGTATGAAGATGAATCTCAAGAAAGACAATGTAGTAATTGTGGAAATAAAACTGAAAGCAGGTTGCAAGATGAGAAACGACAGTATTGGTGGTGCTCAAGTTGTAATCTAATTAAAGAAATAGAATAAAAAATGCCTTACCTGGCGCGGATGTTGTGCGTGTGAATGTGTGAGGCTCATCCGTGCCTCAAGGTAAGCTGTCCTTCGCCAGGCCGTGCCTTACTTTTCTCCTTGATGAGAAAAGTAAGCAAAAGAATCAAGGCCTGTGAGAAAATTCACTAAAATTTCCTCAAGGGCCGAAGGGAAAATACTTAACACTAACACTAACACTAACACTAACACAAACCTTGACCTTGACCTTGACCTTTCACCAATCTAATTTCAAATAATAAGAGAGTTTGATTTTGTAATTGTGCGGCTGGGTGTCCACGTCCAGCGCGGACGTTCCGGGGCCTTGAGGGCAAGCAGGCCTTTGAAGCTGTCTCTCAAGGTAAAAACATATTAAACGAAGCCCATTTCTATTTTTTTAATCCGTCGTATCTGCAGACTGTAAAGACAGATTCCTGCAGGGTGGGCCTGCGTGTTTTGCGGGGAGGGACGTCATTGGACGTGGTGCCCTTTTTTGGTTCTTTTTTGGGCAAGCAAAAAAGAATAATAAACCCAATTTCAGTCTTTTGAAGTAATTTCCTCAATGGCCAAAAGGAAGACACCTAACACTAACACTAACACTAACATTAACCTTGACTATGACTTTGACCTTGCACTCATCTAATCTTCAAATTGATTCATTTTCAAATTAATACATTAGATCATTTTCAAATCAACCACTTTTGGTAAAAAAAAATACCTCTGCACTATCGTACAGAGGTATGCCCACTTCGTGGGCCCAGCTGGGCTCGAACCAGCGACCACCTGATTATGAGTCAGGTGCTCTAACCAACTGAGCTATGGGCCCTGAAAATTTGTGCAAAACTAAGGAAATTTTAGTTCTTAAACTTTCCCAACCTTATAAAATTTATTGGATTCCATCATTCTAAAGTCTACAAATTATTGTGGATAGGTGGCCCCAATTAGTAAATTTGCAAGGCAATTGAGAAAATGGAATTATCTTAAAACTTATTTTTTGAAAAATATCGAAGCTTTAATTTTTGACCTGGGCGGGGTGATCGTGGATCTGGACATGGGGCGTACTGTTAATGCATTTAATAAATTTATCAAAACATCTGCGCCGGTGCTCCAAGAGGGACTTTATAAAAACCCGCTCTTTACAAATTTTGAAAAGGGCCAGATTAGTGCAAAGGAATTTAGAGCGGGTATCAGGAAATTGGCCGAATGGAACTTGTCTGATGCTGAAATTGATATCGCCTGGAATGCCATGTTGGGGCCGGTACCGAAGGAAAAGATTAGCCTGCTAAAAAGGCTTAGACCTGATTATCAAACTTTTATCCTTAGCAATACTAACAGTATCCACATCCAGGCTGTCCATCAAAGATTGCGAAATGATCATAATATACCAGACTTTTCACCTCTCATTGAAAAGGTGTATTACTCTTACGAAATTGGTATGCGCAAGCCTGATCAGGAGATTTTTGAGTTTGTGATTAAATCAAACAAATTAATTCCTTCGAAAACTTTGTTTCTCGATGATAACCTTGACAATATTGAGGGGGCAATGAAGGCCGGTTTGAAGGTATCCCATATCAGCCAGCCTGATGATTTATTTTCTGTATTTGAATGAAGCAACTTTTCAGAGGCAATAGCCTTCACATCCTATTATTTGTAATAACCGTAATCGCAACCACTATAGCCGGAGCTGAGTGGATGTATGGGCGCTCTTTCATTTTCGGAACTGAAAAACTGGGATGGACAGAGTTCTTGGATGGATTTGCATATTCGGTGCCCTTCCTGCTTTTCCTGACTTGCCATGAATTCGGTCATTATTTTACAGCCCGATTTTATAAAGTAGCTGTCACTTTGCCTTATTACATCCCTTTTTGGTTGGGTTGGTTTTTTGGTTCCCCATCCATTGGTTCAATGGGAGCATTTATTAAGATTAAAAGTCGAATTCCTAATAGGGCACAACAGTTTGACATCGGGATAGCAGGGCCACTTGCAGGTTTTATTATTGCTATTTCAGTATTGATTTATGGATTTACCCACCTTCCTGACCCGGAGCATATCTATTCCATTCACCCCGAATACGAGCAGTTCGGATTGGATTACGCGGATCACGTTTATGATAATGACAGCATTCCTTCATTTCATTTGGGGGATAATCTGCTCTTCCTTTTTTTTAAAAATTATGTTGCAATAGACCCTGACCTGGTTCCAAATCCTTATGAGATCATTCATTATCCGTGGTTATTTGCAGGGTTTTTAGCCTTATTGTTCACCGCCATCAACCTCCTGCCAATAGGGCAGCTAGATGGGGGCCATGTGATCTATGGCCTCGTTGGGAAGCGGTACCATTCCTATGTATCACGCACAGTATATTTAATATTTCTATACTATTCCGGGTTAGGGTTTGTAGATTTTACGATTTCCTTTGCGGATATGCTGTTGGATATAGGCATTTATATTGCTCTGGTTTTTATTGCATTAAAAGGGTTTAGAAAATCCACCAAAGAAACGCTCATGTATGCGGTGGTTTTGTTCTTTGTTCAGTTTCTTTCGTTTCTGATTTTTCCTGATTTCCAGGGATACATTGGTTGGTTTTTCTTTGCCATCCTGATCGGGAGGGTAGTAGGAGTGTATCATCCGGGGTCTATGGATGACCGCGTGCCGCTCGACCCCTGGAGGAAGGTGCTGGGCTGGCTGGCTTTAATTATATTCGTATTATCATTTACACCAACCCCTTTTGTTTTTAGCTAGGCTTTGTTCAAGTAGTTTTTATAAGCCATGAGGCCGCCGTCAAGGTGATACACCATCTCAAATCCCAATTTTCGGAGATATTTGCACCCCTGGTGGCTGCGCTTACCCGACTGACAATGGAGAATAATTTTCTCCTTCTTAAAAGGCTCTAAAACAGCTATTTTTCCTGGGATTTCAGGCAAGGGAATGTTCCTGTCCACCACCGCTTCTTCCTCATGCTCCCATTGTTCTCTGACATCAATGATCACGTCATTGTTTTGCAGACATTCCTGAAAAGCTTTTGGGCATATGGCCCATTGATCTGATTGATGTTGGTCCATAGGTAATGATCAATGACTAATCAATAATTTTTTCGTTTGTAATTGATTTGACTTTAAAATTCTAACCAAATATAACCCAGGTTTTGCATTATCAAAAAAAACTTTCGTTTGATTCAGACCGCCCTCCATCCTGGTTGGAATAACTTTACCCTGAAGGTCTAGCAGTTGCACATCATCCACTGCCTGATCGATGGTAAAATGCGCTTTGGCCGGATTGGGATAAATATTAAAGTCAATAACTTCCTGTAAAGGGATGCTGCTGATGGGGCCGGCGCCTTCACCAAATCTTGGTCTGATCATCAGACTTCCCTTAAATTGGTCGTTAAGTGTCCAATTACCATTAAAATTAACGAATACCTCATCACTGGAGTCATTATTTTTATCCAGACCGAATGAAATTCTCACATCAGTGGCTGGGTGTTTAAATCCTATATAGAATTCCCCCTGGACCCCAATCGGAAAGCTGAGGGGATACGTATGGAACACATTCAGCTCTTCGGGGATATTGACCTGAATAACCTGCGAAAGCAACTGAGAACCTGGGGCATCGTCCAAATCCCGTAGGATGGACATCTCGATGGATGAGCCAGGATTAAGGCCGATTGTTGGAAAATAAATGTCGACACTTACAATAGTATCCGGCTCATCTCCCAGCATTTCAAACCGATATGCAAAAATATCTCCGGCCAGAGTCAGAGATGCCCCAAATTCTGCGGTCCCGTCATCATAGGCATAATAGTCTTTTATTTCATGGTGGGTGGTAATGGTATCATTAACCCGGAAATCTATTGGAGAAAAAACCTCAGGATCGTAGTCATCGTCCTCATCATTATCCCCTGAGTTGATAAAGAGATTAACGCTTAGTTCTGCTGAGATAGGATCGGCAGGCCATAGGCTTAAATCCAATAAATTATCCGTCGCCAAATTAATTCGGGCATTGCCAGTAAGAAATGAGGATGGCTTTTCGAATTCTACAACGTCCTCGACTTGCACTGCAGAAGAATCTGAATTGATAATATCCAAATTAGCCAGAACGGTAAAATTGGATACCTGGAGGATGTCGTCCATATTATAAGCCTGAGCTTTAATAAAATCCAACCCTGAATTGCCGGCCTCCAGAATGTGGGTCATGGGGACCGACCAATAGTTCTTAAATGGACTCGAACCAGGCATGCTCAGGGCGCGGTCCGGGTAGGCTGTATCATTGATGCTTCTTGATTTATTGAGGTAAACATAATCAATATTCCATGCGTCATAAGGTCCTGTGACTCGGCCAAAATTTCTGAATACAAATTGAAATTCTGAATGAAAATATGAGGCCTGGTTTAGCGGCAAAATGACCTGGTAAAAAACTTTCGGATCTAAGTGAGGTCCCCCTACAGCGCTCCACACCCCGCGCCAGTCCCCATTATTATCTTTAAACTCCAATCTTATGGAGTCATTGGGATCAGGGATTTCACCATGGCCTTTAGCCTGAAAAAAAAAGCTTATAAAGGTGGTCTGCCGCTCGGCGGTGGTAAGTAGTGAAAGGTCAATAGGATGGGACATGAGGGAATCTGCCCTTCCGTTGGTGAATTGCTCATTGGAATAGGGTTGACCATTGGCCCTTATGCCATCAAATGTAGCCACTCCGAGGGTGGGGGGGTCGATACCCATGCCATAATTAACCCAGACATTTTCACCTCCTGCCCATAAGGCAGTATCAGGTGCAGGGCCGGGAGTAGAAAAATCATCCCAAAACGGCAGGGTGAGGAGAATTTCTTCATTCCTGCTATTGGAATTAGGCTTTTTTTTACCGGGTGTTTCCTTTTGACTTATTATTGGTAATATTTCAAACTGTGCCAATGCCGAATGGCTAGCCAGCAGAGTCAGAACCAAAGAAATATAAATTATGCGGGGTTTCGAAAACATTATTCTTCATCCAGAACGCCTTCCAGGGGATTTTCCGTGCTTAACCACAAGTCTACAGGGTCATCGAGACGGATGTTCATACCAGAGGCTGGTCTTTGCCTCACAACGTAAATTTTTCTATTTGTGGTATCCTGTTCCAGAATAATTTCACCAAGCTGAAGGTCCGATCCTCTGATTAATATTTTTGCCTCATAATACTCCATACCCACCAGGGAAGGGGCTTCAAAAAATGACTTTCCAAATCCATCACCTACTACCAGATCGATAACCGAACCCTTGGGTACCCGGTCTCCTTCCGATAGTTGTTTCCCTTCATGATATATTTCCAATACCAGATTAGAAAAAGGGTTGGGTTTGTAGGTAAGCTTTCCTCTTTTTAACTCATTGCTTTTAAGAAAGGTTTCCGCATTTACCAGAGAGCGTTCTTCCAAGTCGTGAATTGGCACGGTTGGGGGGTTAACCCGGTTCACAGAAATGAAGATTTTTCTGTTTTCCTTCACCTTTGAGCCGGGTTTAGGGTATTGGCGCAATATGGTCAGCGGGGGCACATCATCCGAAAAAACCGAGTCATTAACCTCCCACCGGAGCTTTCTTTTCAATAAGAAATCATCGAGGTCGTCAATATGCATTCCCTCCAGGGATGGCACAGTGATGGTTTCTCCATGATTGGTTGACCTGGGCAGGTAGATATAAAAAAACGACATGAAAAGCAGAAAACCCACCACTAATACGATGGCGATATGAATAATTATATCCAATGGCCTGTTGGGCTTAAGAGAAAATTTTTTCATGAAAAAGCCGGGGTTATTAGCATTTGGGTAAACTTACACAAAACCGATTTTATAAATCAAATAATAACGATTTAATCAAGATTTATTCGATTTTCGGTACTTAAATTACTTTCTATTGCGGTCCGTGCCCAGGCAATTTCGATAATTCTGGTTATAAGGTCAGTAAAGGAAATCCCGGCATCCCCCCACATTAAGGGAAACATGCTGGCATCCGTAAAGCCGGGTAAGGTATTGATCTCATTGACATTGACTGTACCATCTTCAGCAAGGAATAAGTCCACTCGGGCAAAATCCTTGCAGCCTGCCACCACATACGCCTTTACAGAGAGAGTTCTGATCAGCTCAGAGGTAGCCTCATCCAAAGATGCTGGCACCCTTATACTGACGGCTTTTCCATCCACATATTTGGCTTCAAAGGTGTAAAATTCATAATCATCGGAAATAACAATTTCACCAGGTCGGGAAGCCTCAGGAAAATAATTTCCTAATATGGCGCATTCTAGTTCCCTGCCCTTTATATACTTTTCAAAAATGACTATCTGATCAAATTTATATGCTTCATCAACCGCAATTTTAAAACCTTCCGCATCCACTACCTTACTGATGCCGACCGAAGAGCCCTGGCTGCCTGCTTTTACCATAAATGGCAATCCCAGAGCTTCTTTTATTTCTTTAAAGGAAAGCTGTTCTTTTTGATGCAAACCGAAACTTAAAAATGGACTGGTAGGGATCCCAGCCTGTTGCAAGAGCCTTTTGGTGGTGACCTTATCCATGGATACCGCAGAGCCCAGCACACCTGATCCTGAAAATGCCCAACCGGTGGCTTGAAGCAATCCTTGCACACTACCATCCTCGCCATTGGTACCATGAAGCACAGGAAATATCAGGTCCGGTGCTAAACTGCCTGAGCCGTCCTGAAAAATTAGTTCTGGATGCTCAGGATCAAGATTGAGTAGCAGAGGCTTTCCGGAACCTATATTGGTAGTAACTTCCTTGGTTAAAAACCACTTACCCTGCTTGTCTATCCCAATGTAACTGACCTCAAATCGTTTTTTATCAATGTAAAAGGAAATATTTTTTGCTGATCTGATGGAAACATCATGCTCGACAGACCTGCCTCCATACAATAGACCAATTAATTTCGGCTCCTTATTTTTCATGTTGGGCAAATATACGGTGAGGATCAGAAAATTTTGATTCTTCTGGCAAAACTTTGTGTCTCAGTGATGATTTGTAAAATAAACAACCCTCTCTCAGGTCCAAAAAATTCTATTTGATAATCCTGGTTTAATGTATTGGGAAAATCAAAAATCCGGGTTTGTCTGCCGGCAGGGTCAAGAAGGCGCACTACCACGTCTTGCCGATGCTCCAGGTTGAACGATAGGTTGATTCTATTTTCTGTAACAGGATTTGGATATAGGATAAAAGGCTCATTATCAGGCCTTATTTTATTTGGTGCTGCCGTTACAAAAAACTCAATTTGATCGAGGTAGAGGTTATTTCCATTTCCATTTATAACCTCAAAAGCAAGTCTGATATCATTTTTTCCGGACCATTCTCCAAGATTGATTAACTGAGTTTGCCACTCCTGGTCAAATTCCGGACTCCAGTTATCCTCAATACCCGGTGTTGTGGCCAATTGAGTGCCACTCCGCACAAAAATGATTCGGCTGAAATCATCACCACAGTCTTCTGAGATTCTAATCCTAAATATTTCCGATCCCTGCTGTCCTGATTTATAGGCATAATCAAATGTCATACTGGCTTGGGTAGCATCCGAAAAATCAAGTACCGGACTGACCAACCAGGCCCTGGAGCCTATGAGGGTATTGCTGCTGTTAGCAATAACGATGGCTGATCTGTTCCCAGGTTGCGCAGGTTCCCATCGCTCAGGAGCGACTTCCGGGTTGGCGTTTAGCCAACCATTATCAATCCCTGATTCGAAATGTTGCCTGAGAGGGATGCGGTCTCTGACATAATCAATAATAAGCTGGTAGGTGATGAAATTGTCCCCAGGATTATTATCCGGTACCCCATTGGGATTAAGCACTTCAATCTCAAGAGTATTTTCTCCTTCTGGGAATGTAATGGAGGGGGATGATACTACTATCTCATCACCCGGCCAAATGTTAAGGTCGGAGAGGGTTGCTGTAATAAAAGGACCGCCGTTAATCCGATACTGAACTTCAAAGCTCTCAATATTCACAGTGCCTCTGTTTTCCACAATAAACCTTATTTCCTGGTCAAGATTACAGCTCACGGGGACGGGCGAAATGATGTTTTGAATAGCAATATCTTCAAACTCAGAGACCAGGAGCCTGACATTGTCTAAATAGAGATTGTTGCCAAAGCCATTCCTTGCCCTAAATATGATTTGAATGCCCTCTTCGCCTACATATTGGGAAATATCAATTACTTCCCTTCTCCAGTCACTTTCTCCGGAAGGTATAAACCTTTGAGTTGTGGCACCACTGGTGGCCAACTCTGCATCCATTTTATTATAAATTTCGTCAGCCTGAAATGGATTCACAGAGCAGTTGGTACCTATAAGCACCGATAATCCCTCATTGGAAACTCCCGGAAATCGTGCATAAGCAACATCGAAAATAAGTAAGGCTACAGCAGCATCTGAAAGATTTAGTTTAGGGGAAAGTAAGGCATCCTGTTCTCCTACATTTTCATAATCATAGAAGTTAACAAACATGGCAGTGTTATTCGATGTTTGATTAGGAGCAGTGGTAAGCTCCCAGGTGATTAGTTCATCAGGATTAATCACCGACCAGTCAGCCGGTAAAACATCAAAATTTTCTATTAAGGGGGTTGGTCTGGTTTGAGGTCTTTTGATGAATGAGGATTCTGAATTATTATCCGGATTATTATCACCGCTACCATTGACTCCTGTGATCAAAAACTGAAAATTATAATCTCCGGGTATACTTAAATCTACAGGATTAAATTGAATAAACACGATTTCAAGCGGATTCAGCACCAGGCTTACGGTTTTTTCCTCAATTATTACCCCATTTATTAATAGCGTGATATTTGCTTCCGTGATGGTATTGGTACCATAATTTCTAATCTCAATTTCGGGGATTACCGGGTTGGAGCATGTACCTGATACAGGTGTTACTATTGATCTGATGCCGAGGTCGTTAGAAACAAAAACCGGCTCTTCCCCGCCCAATGAGGTGACAAGGTTGGCTCTTCTGGGACTAAACTCAAGGACTGTCCTTGCCCGCACTTTTTGTCCCTCCGTAAAAATATTCATGCAAGCATCATTTGTAAAATCAAGGTAATTCTGAAACATGTCATCACTACCACATGAAAACTTAGTGGCCGGACAGCCGGTTGTAAAATTTGCCTGGTTAGGTGTATCATCTACAAAATCAGACCCTGTACAAGCACCACCATCATCACCCCAAGTATGCCTGAGGCCAAAAAAATGCCCTATTTCATGAGTAGTAGTACGGCCTTTATTGAAGTTGGGATTAAGGTCAAAAGCCCCATAATCATCAGAACCAAAAGCCCTGTAATCGACTACAATTCCATCAGTAAGCCGATTATTTGAGGCATTCTCCAGGCCTTCAAGGTCAGAAACCGGAAACTGGGCATAACCAAGAAAGTTGCCGGAAAGGTTGGTGACCCAGATATTCAGGTAATCCTCCGCTGGCCAGTAGCTTTGGTTTTTCAATTCAAAATCATTGCTAAGTGACCATGAGGTCTGGCTACCCTGCACCCTGTTGATGCCATTCGTTGGGAGCCCTTCAGGATTTCTTTTTGCTAATACAAACTCTATTTCAAAATCTGAAGCCACTGGCACAAATTGGGGTTGGGTTTGAGCAGCATCAGCATTTTGCCTTCTGAAATCTTCATTGATTACTACAATCTGAGATAATATTTGCGCATCACTGATATTGAGGCCGTTTCCTATGGATTCCCCATTATGGATTATGTGGACTACAACAGGAATAGTTAATATTTCATCTTCCTCATTTCTGGAAGTAGTGACTTCTTTGTTGTTTCTGCCTTCCTGAAACTTTTTTTTTATCCAATCCTCAAAGTCATCTGTTTTTTGAGGTAAGCCCATCATCTTGGCTCGATTCTTTTCGTATTCGGAAGTTTGGCAGCGCACCTGGCTGTAGACCGGAGTATTATCGATTGAAAGGAGCATCAAAAAGCACAGAGAGGTAAAAAGAAAAAACCGGAATGTCTTTGGTGCTGCGCTCATGCTTGAGGAGGCTTATATGCTGGGTGGAAAACGGGGGAAGGTCGAAAAAATTTTATCCCCGGGTTTCCATCGGAGTGATGTTGATCGCTTCAACACTGGTGATTTCAGGGACTGCTCTTTTAATTGCTTCTTCAACACCGGCTTTTAGAGTCATGGTAGACATTGGGCAGGAGCCACATGCGCCTAATAGTTCCAAACGCACATGATAGTCTTCAGTTACTTCCAAAACTCGCACATCCCCACCGTCTGCTTCCAGATATGGTCTAATGGAATTGAGGGCTGTCTCAACCCTTGTAATGAGATCGGGTTTATCGTTTGTTTTCATAGTACAAAATCACACTTTCAATTCAACCTTTTTGGTTTCGGCAAAGTTCGCATTCCTAATGGCTATTTGCCTGGCCAGCTGCTCAGCAAGATCTTTAAAAGCATCCTGCACCGGTCCCTCTTTCATTGCCGCAGGTAATCCTGTATCACCACTGGAGCGAATGGATTCCACAATGGGGATAGACCCTAACAGGGGTACATTAAACTTCTCAGCTAATTTCCGACCACCATTTTCTCCAAATATAAAGTATTTTTTATCAGGAAGCTCTGGCGGTGTAAAATACGCCATATTTTCTACCAGGCCTAGTATAGGTACATTGATCTGCTTTTGTTGGAACATAGCCAAACCCTTGGTGGCATCTGCAATGGCTACTTTTTGAGGAGTGGTCACTATTACCGCACCTGTTACCGGGACTGTCTGTACCAGGGTGAGGTGGATGTCGCTGGTTCCCGGAGGCAAGTCGATCAGGAGGTAGTCTAAGGTGCCCCAGTCAGTATCTCCGATAAATTGCCTCAGGGCCGAACTGGCCATGGGGCCACGCCACACTACGGCATTATCAGGAGGGGCAAGAAATCCAATAGAAATGAGCTTTATGCCATATTGCTCAATGGGCAGAATAATGTTTTTACCATTTTCATTACGAATACCTGGCTGTTCATGTTCGCAGTTGAACATGGTAGGTATGGACGGTCCAAAAATATCAGCATCGATAAGTCCGACCTTGGCACCTGATTGGGCCAAAGAAACCGCCAGATTGGCACTGATAGTAGATTTACCCACGCCGCCCTTCCCGGATGCGATGGCTATAATATTTTTCACTTTGGGAAGCAAAGGGGTATTATCACGAGTGGAGGTAACATTAGATGTTACGAATATGTCAATTTCTACTACATCACCTGCCACTTTTTTAATGGCTTTCAGGCAGTCATTTTTTATGAGTTCCTTTAGAGGG
>JBGTCD010000065.1:0-6070 GCA_041749015.1 Cyclobacteriaceae bacterium | reverse complement strand
GAGGCCAGGCTGGTATCAGCTTGCCAGTAATTGGCACCAATTTCAAGCCAGTGTGAGGCTTTGCCCTTTTTGGCAAACCAACGATTAGGATAGTTATTGGTCTCATTCACCTCTTTACTACTATTACCAGCAGCATGCACCATGAGCAATCCTTTTTTCTCAGCATATTTTACAGCCTTATCCACATGCTCCTTTCCGGGAGAATAAGATTTTCCAAAACTCATATTGATGATGTGTGCACCATTATCTACTGCATAATAGATAGCATTGGCTATGTCCTTATCGCGCTCATCCCCATCAGGCACGGCCCTGACAGGCATGATCAATACATGCTCTGCAATACCCCTAATCCCAATATCATTGTCACGTCTAGCAGCAATGATGCCTGATACATGAGTGCCATGACTTGAATCAGGACCCTTCACATCATTATTACCATAATTACGGTCTTTATAATTCTCAGGGTCATCCCCCACAATATGCCGCGGGTCAAAATCAACATTATAGGTGAAGTCAACCTGGTTTTTATAATAGTCAACTACCTCTTCAAGCTGCCCTAGCACCTCATTGATGCCCAAATCATCCTGACCTATGTTAGCAAATAGCATAGAAATCATTCCTATAGCATTCATTGCCTCATCATTTTCATCATCAATTTCAATTTCATCCAGATCGGCTGGAAATACATCGACTTTCCCGGCTATTTCTTTAAGTAACCCTGCAGCCTCTGAGAAATTATCATACAGGCTTTCATAGAAAGAATACCTGGATGCTGCCTCCTCTTTAGACTTTTCAAAATCAGCCTTGATCTTCTTCCAATATTCAAATTCAGCCATTTGTTTCTTTTTGATTTTACCAGAGTCAATGTCATCATATTGGGGCTTTAGCCTCACATACTCTCGCGTTAGCTCATAGGAATCAGGACCCACATGGCTCCCATCAGGACCTCCGATGAAATTCCAGCCATTCACATCATCTATATACCCATTTTTATCATCATCGATACCATTACCGGGGATTTCACCGGTATTCACCCATATCTTACCCTGTAGGTCCTCATGTTCAATATCCACTCCAGAATCAATTACAGCAACTATGACCGTACGCTTTGGTGTTTTACCTTCAAGCAGCGCATGGGCACGGTCCGCTCCTGTACCCGTAATTCCGTCCTTTTCAGGATCCATATGAAACCAGTCATTTGGTACTTTTAAGCTGTCAGGAACGGCCAGATAGGTCGTACTTGCAAATGCCAAAAAAGTGGAAAAAATCAGTGAAATAAGTAGTGCGGTCCTAAAAATAGATTTCATAAAAGTTATTTTCATCGAAGGTTTTGTTTTACAAAGCGTAAAATCACTAAAATGTTTAATGGTAAAAATAGATATTACCTTTTAATTGAATGCGAATTAATAAGAATTAATAATTCAAACCTATTTTAACCTATCAAAATAGGATCCATTCAGAAAACAATCTTCTGATTAACCAAAAAACTTACTTCAGTGGGTATTGTCTTGAACAATGAAGACAAACGCAATATATCTTGCCCATCTTTGTATCATAAACCACTACAACTATGTATTTATTCGCAATCTGGATGATGATATTTTTCTTTTTGGGAATTTATGCTCCTATTTATTTTAAGTTTTTCAAAACAGAAAAAAAACCCGACCAAACCTTAAAAGAAGTTGAGGTCCATAAAGAATAATCATTTCTTTTTGAACTAAATTGTCTTGATTAACTTTAAGTAATTATGCTACTTAAAGATCAATCAGCGACCATAGATGTTAATATGTGGTCGGTCCGCTTTAATAAAATCAGGACCAAAACCCGTGACATTTGTGCCCCACTTTCATATGAAGACCATGTTGTACAACCGACACAGGAGGTAAGCCCTCCCAAATGGCATCTAGGGCATACAACCTGGTTTTTTGAGGAGTTTATTTTAAAAGCTCATTTCCCTGATTACCGACTATTCAACAAAAATTTCTCCTTCGTTTTCAATAGCTATTATGAAACGGTCGGCGAACGGATTGACCGGGTTCACCGGGGTAATATCACCCGGCCCGGAGTGGAAGAAGTCCTGCAATACCGGGATTATGTAGATGCTCATATCCAGGAACTTCTGGATATTTCTGAAAAATCTGAAAGTATCGAAAATCTATTGGAGCTAGGGCTTCAGCATGAGCAGCAACATCAAGAGCTATTATATTATGACCTTAAATACATTTTAGGTCATAATCCCCTCTTTCCTGAATATTTACCTAAAGAACAACAAAATAACACAACTCAAATACCCGCTTTAGGTTTTATTGACATCCCCGGTGGTCTTTACCGGATTGGCTTCGAAGGAGCCGGATTTAGTTTTGATAATGAACTGGGCCGGCATCAGGTTTATGTGCATGATTTTCAGATCATGGACCGGCTGGTGACTAATGGCGAATACTTTCAGTTTATTGAAGATGGTGGTTATACCCGTTTCACACATTGGCTGGCCGATGGTTGGGACTGGGTCAATGCGCAAGAAATCAAAGCCCCACTATACTGGAAAAAAATCGACGGGATTTGGAATGCCTACCACCTAAAAGGCGGCATGAGGCCTTTAAACCCAGCAGCTCCGGTAACCCACCTCAGTCATTATGAAGCCTATGCCTATGCACGCTGGGCGGGAAATCGGCTCCCAACCGAGCAGGAATGGGAGATTGCCCATCAGGTAATCAGTCCTGAAATTTCCAAACACACCAATCTACTTGGGCGCCAGGCTTTGGAACCAATGCCTAAGACAGGAGACAATATTCAATTAATCGGGGATGTATGGGAGTGGACAGGCAGTGCCTATCTGCCCTACCCCTATTACAAGGCTCCGGAGGGTGCCCTTGGTGAGTACAATGGTAAATTTATGAGCAACCAGATGGTGCTGAGAGGCGGCTCTTTTGTTACACCTGAAGACCACATCCGGCCTACCTATCGTAATTTCTTTCAACCCGAGCTGAGGTGGGCCTTTACAGGTTTTAGGCTGGCCAGGCATATTTAATTACTGATGACAGAACCATTCAGAAAAGAAACCATTGAAGGCCTGAAAGCTTCGCCCAAGTATCTTTTATCGAAATATTTTTATAATGCAGAGGGTGACCGGCTGTTCCAAAAAATCATGACGCTGGATGAATACTATCTCACCAGATGTGAATTTGAAATCATAGAATCCCATAAGGAGGGTTTGCTGGAAGTTTTTAAAAACAGGGGTTCAGGATTTGATTTGATAGAATTTGGAGCCGGGGATGGGGAAAAAACCAAAATCATGCTTCGGCATTTTTTGGCTCAGGGTATGCAGTTCAGATACATCCCAATTGATATTTCCGGTTCTGTATTAAAGGAATTGGAAGTCTCGTTGAAACTTGAAATTCCTGACCTTATTGTGGAACCCTTAAAGAATGAATACTTTGAAGCTCTGAAAAAACTAAAAACCGATTATACCCGAAAAAAAGTAGTCTTATTCATGGGCAGCAATATTGGTAATTTTCTTGCCGACAAAGCCATTAATTTTTTAAAAACCCTACAACAGGGCCTCAATAAAGGTGATATGGTTTGCATAGGTTTTGATTTAAAAAAAGACCCCCGGGTGATTGAAGATGCCTATAATGACTCCAAAGGCGTGACCAGAGATTTCAACCTTAATTTATTAAAAAGAATTAACACCGAATTAGGCGGAAATTTTGACCTGAGCGCCTTTCTGCACCATCCGGTATATGATCCTAATTCAGGGATTGCCAGAAGTTATTTAGTTAGTACCCGGGACCAGGTGGTCACCATCTGCCAGGAAGAAATTAAAATAGATCAGTGGGAGCCCATTCATACCGAAATTTCAAGGAAGTTTTCAATAAAAGAAATAGAAGAAATGGCCAGTCAGGCCGGTTTCACTCCGGTTAAGAATTTCTTTGATCAAAAAGCTTATTTTGTGGATGCCGTCTGGGAGTGTAGGTAACATATTAATTGTGTAATTCCCCTTTCCTTATTACTTTTGCCAATCATTTCATGCGCACGTGGTGGAATTGGTAGACACGCCATCTTGAGGGGGTGGTGCTTTAATTAGTGTGGAGGTTCGACTCCTCTCGTGCGCACCAGAGCAACTTATTTTTTCCTCTTATTCCTCAGGGATAAGAGGTTTTTTTTATTTTTGCCCGACTAATCTTTATACTGTCCGTAAACAAAATTTAATTGCAACTAGAGGAACATGAAATAGAAGGCATCGGCAAGGTAACTTTTCGTGCCAGTCATAAAGCACGACACATAAGGATTTCGCTGAAGCCCAATTCTGGAATTCGTGTTACGGTTCCGAGAGGCGCTTCTTTAAGGGAGGCAAGAACTTTTCTTTTGTCAAAAAAGACCTGGGTTCAGGAACACCTCAAAAAAATTAAAGCCCTCGAAAGGAGCAGCACCTTGTTTAGCGAGGATTCCCCCTACCGGACCCGCCACCATGAGCTGTGGCTCCAAAAACATCAATCTAATATTTTAAAATCAAATATTAAAGGCGGATTGATCCATGTCTATTACCCTGAAAATATGGATGTCACCCAACCTGAGGTACAGACATTCATTAAAAAAAGCATCGAGGAAGCCTTGCGAAAAGAAGCCCGGGTATTACTTCCAAAAAGAGTAGGAGAATTGGCCGCCTTACATGGGTTTAAACACCAAACAATATCCATCAAAAATGCCAAAACCCGTTGGGGTAGCTGCAGCTTTCGCGACAATATCAACCTTTCCCTTCACCTGATGCGCTTGCCAGATCATTTGATCGACTACGTGATCCTGCATGAGCTGTGCCATACCGTGGAAAAAAATCATTCTCATAGATTCTGGAAACTGCTGGACCAGGTCTGTGGGAATGCCAGGGGTCTGGACAAGGAGCTTAAGAAATACCGGATAGGGATATTTTAATCCCCGAAAAATACTTATCTCATTCGAGGTGCAATTTATTTGCTTATTCCTTGGGTTTAATTTTTAAGTGAATTCTGAAAATAGCCTTCAGGCATTCTCAAGGTATTTGGGTAGCAAATCCGATATGATCGCTTTCCAACCACCTTCAAAACTTTGGATCTTGAGGTCAGGATTATCCTGAGGGAAGGTTTCCAATCCTGCATGGGTGAGTTTAATTTTTGTGCTATTATTTTCTGCTTCCAAATCAAAAGTAACCGTAGATGACCCTTCAATATTCCGGTACTCCCAGCTGTATTGGACCCTACTGCCAGGTACTACTTCGGTGATTCTACAAAGGTGAATGTACCTGTCTCCTGAGCGCCCCTCTCCTTCAAAACTAAATTCAAAACCCACCTCCAATTTAAAATCAGGGAGATCAAAATACCAATGCCGCATCTCCTCTTTTGCCGTTAGTGCTTTCCATACCTTTTCCCTGGGCGCATCGTAGATTTCTTCTATTAATACGGTTCCCATTTCAGTCAATTTATTTTTTCTCTCGAATTTCAAATTACCTAAATATTCAATATTTCTCAACCTAGACTTCATATCTTATAATATCACCGGAAGCAGGAAAAGTATACTCCCGGCCACGAAGAGAAAGGTGAGGAAATGCCCCGCTATGTGGTTTAACCTTAAAAATATAAATTGTTCGATGGTCCGCCCTGCCCAAAACAACGCCATACCAATAAGAAATACCCTTCCCAATTCCGTTTGGTGTAGTTCCTCGGGGAACCAAAAACATAAAAAAGCTACGAAAACGAAAAGATATACCAGGCGGAGATTGGCGATTTGCATAATGGCCCTGTTAACAAGAGAAAGGGTTTTCAGTTCCTTTTTCCATCCGAACAGCTTCCAGAACAACAGATGAAACACCCCAAAGCCCAGGGAGTGAATTCCACAGAGGTATAATATCAGCGTTTTGTTTTCCATGTGATTGGATTAAGGCAGTCAGAATAATTTTTTAGCACTACTTTCATCATTTTAAACTGTGCAGGAACTTGGTTATAGCATCATAAATCCGGTGCAATTCTCCTTTGGAAATGATATAAGGAGGAACAATATAAAGGATGTTGCCCAGGGGCCGCATCAGGATGCCATGGTC
>JBGTCD010000064.1:0-217930 GCA_041749015.1 Cyclobacteriaceae bacterium | reverse complement strand
TCCTTTTTCCCCTTGAACAAGGTCTTAATGAAAATCCCACCAATGGCCATACAGCTATTGGTAGAGAATGCCATCAAACATGGTATTTCTCAGCTCCGGAAAGGGGGTTTCATTAAAATCGCGGCATTCATGGATATGGATAATCTGGTGGTAGAGGTTTATAATACCGGCCAGCTTCCTGAAACTTCTTCAGGAAAAGGGATCGGTTTAAAAAATGCCTCGGAGCGGCTCAGACTTGTATTTGGTAAGCTTACTGATTTAAGGATTGAGAATATTGACAAAGCCCAGGTCAGGGCCAGGTTCAGCATCAATCAGTTTTCCCTCCCTACAAAGAAAGCACCAATGCCTTTTTTTCAATCCTGACCAACCACATGCCAGTTAAATGGCCATCATCCTTACCAAAGACCGGCACCGTGTAAATTATTCTATCCCCATCAGCTTGAACATTTTCGCCTGGGGTGCCATTATTTTCAATCATGTAATGATAAGCTACCCATATTTCTTCTTCTTTTGGAGATAGTTTTTCAACACTTTGGCCTTCCTTTTCAATTAAAATCAGCTCCCACCCTTCGCCTGTTGTAGGATTGGAGGCAGTGTCTGTGATGGCCCTTCCCCATATCATAGCTTGTTCGATCAGCATACCATCGTCGACTTTTTTGGGTTTCCTGCGTTCTTTTTCCTCAGCTATGTTTTTCCGTTGTTCATCTGAAAGCCCGGGACCGGAGCAAGCCCCCAATGCACAGGTAATTATGAGAACTGAAATAATAAAATTTATGTATTGTACAGGCATGATATTGAATCCGTTAGATTTCGTAAATTTGCAACGGTAATACTTTAAAGTCAATGATAGAAAAACTTCAGGCAATAAAACACCGGTTCGAGGAAGTTGGGGAGTTGATCATTCAGCCCGATGTAATGGCTGATATGAACAGGTACAAGGCTTTGAATAAGGAATACCGCGATCTGGAAAAGATCGTGATAGAATTTGAAGCTTATGATAAGGTGCTTTCCAATATTCGGAACGCCAAGGACATCCTTCATAAAGAAAAAGACCAGGAGTTTCGTGAAATGGCCAAAATGGAGCTGGAGGAGCTGGAGCCTAAAAAAGAAGCCTTGGAAGAAAAAATAAAAAGACTTCTTACCCCTAAGGATCCCAATGATGACAAAAATGCCATCCTGGAAATCCGTGCTGGAGCAGGCGGTGATGAAGCAGCCATATTTGCCGGTGATTTATTCAGGATGTATCAGCGGTTTTGCGAAACCCATGATTTAAAAATAAATGTACTTGACATAACAGAAGGGACTTCCGGAGGGTATAAAGAAATTGTGGCCACCGTAAATGGGGAAAATGCTTACGGCACCCTTAAATTTGAATCAGGGGTACACAGGGTACAAAGGGTACCACAAACCGAAACCCAGGGCAGGGTGCATACCTCAGCTGCCAGCGTGGTGGTACTCCCCGAAGTAGATGAAGTAGAGGTAGAAATCGACATGAATGATGTACGTAAGGACACCTTTTGCTCATCCGGACCGGGAGGACAGTCGGTTAACACTACCTATTCCGCTGTGCGATTGACGCATATCCCAACGGGTATCGTGGTGTCCTGCCAGGACGAAAAATCTCAGATCAAGAATCTGGATAAAGCTTTAAAAGTATTGCGCTCCAGAATATATGAGCGGGAATTGGCCAAACAGAATGAAGAAGTAGGAGCCCAGCGGAAATCCATGGTTGGCGGTGGGGACAGGTCTGATAAAATAAGAACCTACAACTATTCTCAAGGCAGAGTGACCGACCATAGAATTGGATATTCACAGCATAATCTTCCTTCTGTAATGGATGGGGATTTGATCAATTTTATTGAGCAACTCCACCTTGCCGACAGCACTGAAAGGATGAAAGAAAGTGCCAGGGTATAATCTGCCCTGCCCAAACCCGTTTACAAATCGTGGGTAGAATTTTCGCAGTCTTTATAATTATTTTCTCCATAGCCTCGGGATTTTGGTCCTGCGAGGTGCCGGAGGAGCGATTTATGACCTTTTCTGAAGGGGAAGGGTTGCGTTTTTCCAGTGACTCCGTAGTTTTCGACACCCTTTTTACGACCCTTGGCAGTGTCACCAGAAGACTTAAGGTTTTCAATGATAGACCAAATGCCATAAAAATTGAGCATATCCATCTGGCGGGGACCGAAACGCCATTCAGGGTATGGGTCAACGGGCAGCCACTGGAGATGATTCAGGAGCAGGTAATAATCGGAGGTGACAGTATGCTGGTGTTGGTGGAGGTTACCATCGATCCGATGGATGAAAACCTGCCCTTTCTAGTGACCGAAGATTTAATATTCATTTCCGGGCCGGTCACCCAATCTGTGAAACTGGTAGCCTGGGGGCAGGATGCCGTGTTTCTGGGCAATCAATCCCTGGAATGTGGCAGTCGCTGGACCAATGACCGACCTTATGTACTTACCGGATCGGTGCTGGTGGATAGCTTATGTGTTTTGGAAATTGATGCCGGAGCCAGGATTTTTGCAGTGCCGGGAGCCTATCTTTTTGTTAGAGGATCCATGCAAGCTGAGGGGACAGCGGCCGATCAGATTTCATTCCTCAATATCCGCCAGGACCCACCTTTTAATCAGGGACCCGGCCAATGGGGGGGTCTGATCTTTTTGGAAGGGACATTCGAAAACATCATTAATCATGTGGTAATCAGGAATTCAGAATACGGCTTCAGAATCGGTGCCCCTGACGAAGATGAGGAAACAGACCTTAAGATCAGTAATACCATCATTGAAAACACCTCAATAGGGGGTGTGGTGTCATTTACCTCAGATATTCATCTCACCAATGTGCTGATCAAGAACTCCATTGGGCCTTTGCTGGGCGTTTTTGCCGGGGGTAATGTCATCGTAGAGCATTGTACCTTCGCCAATTTTGGATTTGGAATTTCCCGTGAGGAACCGGTACTGGTACTTTCCAATAATATCATCCTATCTAACGGAGAATTGCTCACAGCCCCATTAAATGCAAGCTTGTTGAATACAATAATTTGGGGTGATGGCCAGGAGGAGATTGCCCTGGGGCAGTCGGAGGGCGTAGGATTTTCCGTTGAATGGGGCACCAACCTGCTCAAAACGCAACAGGAAATATTTCAAGGCGGACCATCCCTGATTAATCAGAATCCACTCTTTGTTAATCCTTCTGAATATGACTACCGGATTCAATCCGAATCTCCTGCCAGAGGCGCGGGGGTGGATATTGGCATTGAAACGGATATCCTGGGACAAACCCGGTCCAATCCCCCCGACCTTGGTGCGTATTCATATCAGCCAGAATGAAAGTCATTCAAAAGAACATAAAGCTTAAGCCATTTCCCAGGGGGTTTCACCTTGTGACAGGGCTCATCCTTGAGGCTATTCCCGAACTGAAAACTGCTAATGCTGGGATTTTGCATGTTTTTATTCAACATACCTCTGCTGCTTTGGCCATCAATGAAAATGCTGATCCCACAGTGAGGCAGGACATGGAGGCCTTTTTCAGCCGGGCAGTCAGGGAAAATGAGCCCTATTATCTCCATAACATGGAGGGCCCTGATGATATGCCTGCCCATATTAAATCAGTCCTGATGGGGAGTTCGGTCAGCATACCCATCACTAACGGCCGACCCAACCTGGGTACGTGGCAGGGGATTTACCTCTGCGAGCATCGCAACCATGGCGGCTCAAGGTCTTTGGTACTCACCTACTACGGTGATTAGTTTTCCATGGCGTTTCCCGCCATAATTGTACAGCCAAAAATAATTGGAAACAGGGTTTTATATAAAAAGGGCGCGGCTGGGTGTCCACCACCAGCGCGGACGTTCCGGGGCCTTGCGTGTGAGCAAGCCTTGAATGTGTCTATCAGGGTAGAAACATAAAAAATGCAGCGCACTTCTATAATTCTGATCTTTCGTATTTGCAGACTGTAAAAGACAGATTCCTGCAGGGTGGGCTTGTGCGTTTCGCGGGGAGGGCCGTCATTGGAGGTGGTGCCTTTTTTTGATCCTTTTTTGGGCAAGCAAAAAAGAATAAGAAAGAAATCTAGTTCACCCCTTTTGCTCTTACAGGGCCTGCTCACTATTTTTTGGAATGTATCCTTAAAGATTTAGAGTTTTGTTTTAGAATATTGGGTCATGAGTGGTACAAAACAGGTAGTCTTTTGATGCTAAATTTTCCAAGGTATTTTCCATCACAAATACAATTGCTCGGCACTATTCACTCCTCACAAAAGGTGCCCTTTGCGATCCAGAGTTTTTGGAGTTTTGGGATGTAATACCCTTCAGTCACGGCCATATCGGCCTGAATTACTTCAGGATCAAGGTCGCCTTTCAAAATAATAAAACCCCCATCATAATGATCCAGTATACCCTGGGCAATGACATTCCCGGTAGCATTTAAGGATTTAATAAAAGCATCATGCTGTTCTAAAAGACCGGTTTCAATTCTTACATTATCCTTATGCAGGTCGGGGATAAAACGGATGAAATGGTAAGTAGCCATCTCTGCTGAAGCATCCTGAGGGCAGATCTTACCGTTGTGGAGCTTGAGTGGATAGATTTCCAACACAAACCGATCAGCCATAATTGCCGGATCTTCCTCCAGCCATTTATTTAACGAATCCCGCTTAGTAGTATTAAAAATAAAGATACCACCCCCGCCATAAAAGGGCCCGGCAGCAATGAGTCTGCCATCTGCTGCCATTCGGCCAATATTATCGAGGTGTCCCTTTTGAAGGGAATCAGTCTTAAATGCCGAAATATCAGCTCTGTGAGGGTTGGAGTTTAAAAATACCATGATGTAATCAAAGCCTGATTGTGCAGAGGCTGTTGGGATTACCGAAACCATCCCCAAAACAAGAAGAATAGAAACTAATGCTTTCATAGTAGTAGCTTTATAATCACTAATCAATTTAATTGTTTCCTCAAAATTAACCTATTGTTATATTTTATTTGGCGGCTAACATTTCTCAATTCTTATCGTTTATTTTGATGTAAACCACTACTACAATGATTGCAGTGAAGCCAAGAACTAAGATCATGGCCACTCTTGATGTACTGGATCAGCATCAGACTGAGAAGGTACTCGACTACATCAAGGGGATACTCCATGATCCCAAAAAGGACATCGGCTACATGAAATTCAAGGAGAAAGCTTTACGGGAAATCCGGGATGCGCTTTCTTCAGGAACTTTGTAGAACACTACCCGATACCCCTCCTTTTAACAAGGCTTTTTAAAAGCTTAAGGGACACTTTTCCTCAAATTTTTTTACCTTTCCTGCATGGAAAAACACCCGGTGGATAAAGAAAAGATTTCAGCCGCATATCAACGCATCAGGGATCACATCCATCAAACCCCAGTTCTAACTTCCAAAACCCTTGACAAACTTTCCGGAGCAAAGCTTTTCTTCAAATGCGAAAATTTCCAAAAGGTAGGAGCTTTTAAAGCCAGAGGAGCCGTTAATGCCGTATTGAGCCTTTCATCTGAGGTGCTTAAAAATGGTGTAGCCACCCATTCTTCGGGCAATCATGCTCAGGCATTGGCCTACGCCGCTTCGCTGGTGAAGGTACCGGCCTATATCGTCATGCCTGATAATGCCACCAAAGTAAAAATGGCAGCCGTAGAAGGCTATGGTGCCAAAATCATTACCTGTGAGCCCAAACAAAAAGCCAGAGAATCAACCCTCAATCAGATAATAGAAGATACAGGTGCAGTGCTGGTTCACCCTTATGATGACTACCAGGTCATGGCCGGTCAGGCCACCTGTGCGTATGAGTTGATCAGGGAGATTCAGGATCTGGATATGATCATTGCCCCCGTGGGTGGCGGGGGATTGCTCAGTGGCACCGCCCTTTCGGCCCATTATTTCGGGGATAATATCAAAGTATATGGCGCAGAACCAGCGGGGGCCGATGATGCCAAACGATCTTTTGATAGCGGGGAAAGAGTGAAGGAGCAAAAACCCAATACTATCGCTGATGGCCTGCTTACTACTCTGGGAGAGAAGACCTTTCCTGTTATCAACGATTTGGTAGAGGACATTTTGGTTGCTGATGATGAGGAAATCATAGAAGCCATGCGCCTGATCTGGGAAAGGATGAAGATCATAGTGGAGCCTTCCTGTGCTGTACCTCTTGCAGCCATTCTCAAAAACAAAGAATTATTTAAGGGTAAGAATATCGGAGTGATCCTTACTGGAGGGAATGTAGATTTGGAGAACCTGCCTTTTAAGAAATAAAAAAAAGGGCTGAAATTCATTCAGCCCCTTTTTTTAAAATCAATCAAGTGGACAAGGCACCACAATTACGGTAAAAGCATTTTGAAAATATTGCCAAAAACCGCAATCACTGATGCCCATTTCAATAGCAATAACATCAAAATTATAGATGCCAGGGGGAGTAGGATCATCAAAGGTTCCTGTTATCCTACCCGTATTAGGGTCAATTTCGAAGGTACCAAACGCATTGGGAGATTTGGCCAGAGTAAACTCATGGTCAACATATCCTGATGAGTAAGTACCATCGCTTGATTGTATTTGACCACCAAAAGTTTCAATAACATAATTCTGGTTGGAATAGGTAAGAGTAGCTGGTCCACAAGCCGGATCTTCCTTTACAAGAGTGAAGGCGTTCCTGAAATAAGTACTGCCCTCAGGAGAATGTACAATAATATCCTGTCTGAAGGTGCCTGCTACAAATTCAACATTCAATCGGATTTCGCCCGTATTTTGATCTTCCATGCTTATTGAACCCGGTATGTCATTACCTGCAAAGTTAGCAGGGGAACCCAACTCAAATGTAAATGGACCAGTGCCCTGTACTGTGGGAGCAGCGGTTATATATCCTCCAGACGGGATATTCACAGCATTAACTTGATCAGGGTCATAAATCAGGCCAATAGGTGCTGGATATAATAACCGGTACGCGGCATCAAATACCTCCGAACCTTCATCATTGGTAACCCTTACTGAAATATTGTATTCAGCATATTCAGGGATGAAATAGTCTATTACAATATCTCCATCTTCTGCATCTATAAACACGCCTGTGCCTAAAGGTAATTCCGGTGTAATCGACTCTAATTCGAAGGTAAAAGGTTCGGTTCCGGAAAGTGTGGGAATACCACTCTCTATTTCAAAACAATCATCCAGGTCAGTTATGGTATAAAACCCAGGGTCATATAAAAGATCTGTAGGGCCACCAGTAGGTTCATCACCCTCTATGGTAATGGTAATGCTCAGGATCTCAGTTTCAGCAGGATCCTCTGAAAGAGTCACCAAAAACCGAAATATATAAGTCCCGGGCTCACTAGGGGCTGGCAACCCGGAAATAACCTTTCTGAGTCGGATACGCTCTTCACCAGCAAGAACGATAGGGTCAATACCAGGAATAGCCTCATTATTTAAAGTTACTCTCAACGTGGATAACAATTGATTTTCTGCATCAGCCTTGACCCAAACGGAGAAATCTTCACCTGCTGAAACGATCCCATCCTCACAAAGCAGATTCGGATCAGAATCATCACAGATAAACGCTGCCTCCAAACCTGGGATACACTCGAACTCCTCGCAGCTGGGATTGGCCAGAATCAACCCTATGGCTAATAACCCTAACAAATATTTATTAATAAGCTTTTTCATCATTGTCAGGGTTAAAAGTTTTTAAATGCGTAGGAGATAGTCAACTGTATGGACTGATTCCATACTTTCAGCGCATCAGTGCAGTTTTTATACCCATTGAGCGCGGTGCCTGAGTTAGGCTCCGGATTATCATGGATATTGCCGAGGCCCTGCTGAAATATGAGTTGAAACCTTAGATTTTCATAGGTATTAAAAAACACTCCGAACCGGAGGCCACCATCCGAGCCACGGGCATGAATTTGAGGGGTAAAACTTTCTCCTCCCAGGTCCCCGCTCGCGTTGTCACCAGCCATAAATGAAAAGTAACCACCAGCCTGAACACCAAACCTTTGGTCGAATTTATATTTAAATGATAGGGGTATTTGGATGTAATTAAGCGTAACATCATAATCCATTTGCAGGTCACTGTTTTCAAATGAGGCCCCAAGTTGGCTGAATTCCAGGTCGAGCTGCACTAGAAATTTATCTGAAAGCTCATAGGCCCCATACGCTCCGGTGACCAGCCCTGCATTCATTTTCTGATTGCTGACATTGCCTGTTACGGTGCTGATATTCCCACCAAGTGATAAGCCAAACTCCTTAAATTGTGCCCAGGATGCCATGCTAATCCAAAGCGATAGAAAAAATAGCAATAGTTTCTTCATTATTTGCGTGTTTTAATTTGGTCAATGAATAAATTAAATACTTCGTAATCCTTAAGACCTAGCTTTTCACCCATATCACTCATTTTTTCTTTTACTACAGACTTGACCGCATGCTCCTGGATGGGGATTTTATCTTCAGGCATAAAAAGGGTACTCAAAAATCTCACAAAAATGTAGGGCATTCCAGCAAGTGAAGCAGCAAGGTCACCGCTAATCGTTTTTTTCTTAATTTCTTCCGAATCGATAGAAGCCACTAGGCAGGTATTAATGACTGAAAAAAAAGGCGCCTCCCAGGTGTCATATTTTTTGATCACGTATTTCATGGCATGGGCCACAGGGTCTTTTTTCAAGAAAAATTTTCCTTTGGACATTTTTCTGGCCTTTTTATTTAGGGCCAGCTCCTCAAGAAAACTCAATTTTTTATCTGCCAGGGCCAGGCCCACAGAAGGCATCACCATAATGAGGGAAAGGAAATCGTGCTCTGAGATTTCTAAATAGGGGATTTCTTTTTTTTTGAAGTCTGCCATGCAAACCTTAACAGACTCCATAACCCTGGGATCGACAAGAAAGTAATCAATTTCCTCTTCGGTAAACATTTATGACGATGTTTTAAAATCTTAAAACTACGAAATAAGGAAAATTTACCTAATTTTCATTAATGAAAAAATCATTAAGATTTTTTATACCACCCTTATACTCAATAAAATAGGCTCTGGAAACATTCCAGAGCCTATTTTCTTATGGTGAAAGATTAATTTATTTTCTACCGGCCATCCCGGAATTCTTCAAACCGGCTGGGCACTTCCACGAATGGGAAAAAATTGTTTTGCACTTCCACATCGGCAGTTTCCTGATGGGGGTCCAGAATGATTTTTTCTACCTCCTTATCATGCATGAATACCTTGGTTACCTTATTTTCATTATATCGCCATATCTCAGCCGGGATCCGGACTTCCTCTTTGGTACCATCAGCAAATTGAAATTCCAGAATAATCGGCATCACAAGGCCGCCTTCGTTGGTAAAGGTGATCTCATAGAAATTCATACCCTTCAGCTTTTCGCGGATGGCATCATCATCCACCCTGTTGCGAAATTCGCGGTAGAACCGCTCATCTGTATCAAGCACGGTTAATTCCTGGTATCCTGCGGAGAAATCACGGGCTTTGCCTTCTTTTTGGGTGGTGCCGACAGCAGCCGCTCTTCGGTTACGGGCTCTTCTTTTGCTTTCCGGTTCTAGCGACTCTTCTTTTATTCGATACCACTTCACCTCATCGATGGCCAGGTCCACATGATCCACCGTATAGAACCAGCCCTTCCAGAACCAGTCCAGGTCCACAGCCGAAGCGTCTTCCATGGTTCTGAAAAAATCAGCCGGAGTTGGGTGCTTAAACATCCACCTTTGAGCATATTCTTTGAAGGCCATATCAAAAAGCTCCCTTCCCATGACGGTTTCCCTCAGGATATTGAGGGCGGTGGCAGGCTTTCCATAGGCATTATTGCCAAGCTGCATCACCTGCTCAGAATTGGTCATAATAGGGCGAATAAAGGATTTATCCCCTTTCATGTAATTAACGATGTTCTTAGGCGGTCCCCGTCGTGAGGGGAAGTTGGTATATCTTTCCTGCTCGGTAAGGTACTGCAGGAAGGAATTAAGGCCTTCATCCATCCAGGTCCACTGCCGCTCGTCTGCATTGACGATCATAGGAAAATAGTTGTGTCCTACCTCATGGATGATGACCCCGATCATCCCGTATTTGGTGCGGTCATGATAGGAGCCGTCAGGATTAGGCCTGCCGAAATTAAAACAGATCATAGGGTATTCCATGCCTATGGCTGCGGTATGCACCGAAATGGCCACAGGATAGGGGTAGTCAAAAGTGTATTTGGAATATATATCCAGCGTGTTTTTCACGGCAATGGTAGACTCCTCTTCCCAGAGGGGGTTGCCTTCTTTAGGATAAAGCGACATCGCCAGGGGCGCTTTATCACCGACTTTAACTGCCATGGCATCCCAGATAAATTTGCGGGAGGAGGCAAAGGCAAAGTCTCTCACATTTTCAGCGTGAAATACCCAGGTTTTGGTATTTCTAGCCCTGCTCTTTTCATTTGAAATGGCTTCCTTCTCGGTCACGATAAACACAGGTTTGTCAAATGATTTTTTAGCTTGCTCGAAACGATCCTGTTGTGTTTTGGTAAGTACCTGACCGGGATTTTGCAGAACACCGGTAGCCGTTACGATATGATCAGCCGGAACGGTAAGGCTTACCTTGTAATTGCCGAATGGCAAGGCAAACTCACCGGAACCCAGAAACTGCTTGTTCTGCCATCCTTCTACATCATCATATACAGCCATCCTGGGGAAAAACTGCGCAATGGCATACAGGTAATTATCATCTTCCGGGAAAAACTCGAGACCACTGCGACCACCGAGCAGCATGCGGTCATTGATATTATAGCTCCAGGAAATGCGGAATGAAAACTGCTCACCGGGATTCAGCACTTTGGGCAAATCGATGCGCATCATGGTTTTGTTGATAGTATGGGAGAGGTCATTGCCCCTGCTGTCCTTTACAGATTTAATTTTAAATCCCCCATCATAATCAAAGGCCCCTAATTGGCTTTCGAGGAATTTAGCAGGCAGGGAGTCCCGCAGCGAATTGGTGCTGACCTTCAAAGAATTGGTGTCTCGTGCCCTCAAATTCTGATCCAATTGCATCCATAAATAGTTGAGCTTGTCGGGCGACTGATTAAAATACGTGATGGTTTCTTCACCTGAAATACTTTGGTTGGCATCATCCAGGGTAATTTGCATCTCATAGTCAGCCCTTTGCTGCCAGTATTCATGTCCTGGAGCGCCAGAAGCCGTCCTGTAGGTATTGGGAGTGGGCAGCATGGTGCCGAGCTGCTCAAATTTGCCCTGCCATTCTTTTTCCTGAGCCATAAGGATGCCGGAGGAAATCAATGCGACTATTAATAGATTAATTCTTTTCATGGTGTAAAACTTTATATTACCAATATTTTGCTTCCATCATCAGCATAAAGGCGATGCCCCCTGCTGCTGCGGAGATGGCGATCCGCCAATCCCTCCGGGCGATCCCAAACAGGTCTACAAAAATAAATGTAACCACTAAAAATATGGCTACGATCACCAATTGCCCCGCTTCAAGCCCTACATTAAAGGCAAAAAGCTGACTTACGATGCTCTGGTCTTTGCCAAGAAGGCTCCGTAGATAACTCGAAAACCCCAACCCGTGGATCAGTCCAAAAAACAGGGCCAGGAGATAATTGATATGTATTTTTTTGGTGACAATCTCATGCTCCCTTCTGTAGAAATTGGAAATACAAGTCAGCAGAATGGTCATGGGGATCATGAACTCAATCAGCTCGGCATTGACACGGATCACATTGAGGGTGGCCAGGGCCAGGGTGATAGAATGGCCAATGGTGAAAGCGGTGACCAATATGATGATCCTTTTCCAGTCTTTGGCCAGGTACACCGCACAAATGGCCACGACAAATAAAATATGGTCTATGCCCTCCCTGTAATCCAGGATATGTTGCAATCCCAGCTCAAAGAATATTCTGAATTCTGACATCAATGGTTAAATTTGTATTTATTGCATCATTTTTGCAATAGAGGGCAATTATAGCGTATATTTTTGACAAATGGTAAAGGTTTGTATACTGGTGGTGGCCTATTTTATACCAACGGTCTGGATTATAATACCAGAAGCCGTGCATCCTTTCTATGTTTCTGTTACGGAGATTGCCCACAGCCCAAAAACAAAAAGCCTGCAAGTCTCCCACCGGATTTTTATCGATGATATGGAGCTGGGCCTCAGGGAATCCTATAACATTGACCTTAAAGATCTTACCCAGCCCGGGGCTGATATCGACGTGGATGGATTGTTGAAAGATTATTTGAGGCAGCATTTTCAAATCATCGCAGACGGGAAAAACCTTAAACCCCAGTACCTGGGCCACGAGTTTGAGGATGATGTGATCTGGTGCTACGTGGCATACAAAGGTGTCAATCAAATTAAAAATATCCGGGTAAGCAATCAAATCCTGTTGGACACCCATGACTCCCAAACCAACCTGGTACATATCACCCACGGAGACAAAACAAAAAGCCTGAAGCTCGACAACAGAAAAAAAGAAGGGGAGATCAGGTTTTAGGGCACTTGAAACAGCACCGTTTTTGATAGGTTTGTTTAAATTGGAGATAAACTATGCAACATCCTTTTCATACAGGGAAAATCATAAATTCCGCATCCCTTGTCTGAATCGCTGATTTTCACGGATTATTGGATTTCGCAGATTTGGGGGTGAGTACTAATCTTTTAAATGTCATACTCTTCGATCCAAAATTGATTAATAGGCCCACCTCCAGCCGATATGCCTTGAGGTAATTCAAAGTCTGGGCCAGATGCACATCTTCGAGTTTCACCAAAGCTTTTATCTCTACCAACACTTTGCCCTCCACAACAAAATCAGCTCGTCTTGTTCCTATTGGCTCATCAAGTTCTTTGTAAAAAATATCCTGTTCAATCTCTCGCTGAAAATTAAGCCCGGCTTGTGCCATTTCATAAGCTAGTGCCCTTTGATAAATGACTTCCTGAAAACCATTACCAAGGAACTTATGCACTTCAAAAGCGGCCCCTATGACCTTTTCCGTTATGTCTTTATATTTTAATTCATGCTCCATAAACCGTGTAATCTTTCAATCTTTGAAATCCGCGATTCTGACAATTAAATGGATTTAAATCCGACACCATCAAGTATTTTAAACGCCTAATTGAGTGATAAATACTTAAAGTATAAAGGAATCAAATATAGCATCAATTAACAAAAATTTATACTAATTACCGGTAAGTTCTACCTTTTTGCAAACCTCCCACACCTTCCCCGTATGCCGCAACAAGGCAAAGGACCCGGCGGTGAATTCTGCCGAATAGGACACATGTTCTACTTTGGCCCAGGCCTCCGGAAAATCCTGCTTCTTAAGATCTCTGAAGGCCAGGGTCAGGTGGGGCCTGAAAGGCCGGTCCCGGTATCGGGCATTGTCGATATTGAATGTTTGGTGCAGGTGCGATGACAAATTATGGTGCAGGTCCTCCATTGCCGGGTTGTTTTCTACATGCCAGTAGATCACCCTGGGCGGGAAAGCCCCAAAACCATTGATCAACACCTGAAACGGGGCATGGGCCCCGGCCACCTTGCTTAAATTCTGACACAATTGTTCCTCCCTATCTTCCCTGAATAAAAAAGGCATGTGGAGGGTGATGTGTGGCGGGGAGCGCAGGGCTGCTTTCGAATTAAACTCCCTGGCAAAGTATTGCTTCCATTCCAGGGCCTTTTCATAGAGATCCCCCTCGGGGATCAGGGCCAGAAAGTATTTTTTCTTTTCCAAAAGGGCTATTTCTGCTCCAAAATAAAATCTGAAATCATCTCGAACACGTGCAGCCGGATCTTTCCGCCTCCGATCCCATGGTTGCGGTCGGGGTAGATGAAGGTGCGGAATTGTTTCCCGGATTCGATCAGGGCATCCTGCAGGGAATAGGTATTTTGAATGTGTACGTTATCGTCACCTGAACCATGAATCAGGAGCAGCCGCCCTTCCAGGCTTCCGGCCTTAGTGATCAGGGAGGTGTTGGTGTAGCCTTCGGGATTGTCCTGAGGGCGCTGCATGTAGCGTTCGGTGTATATGGTATCATAAAATCGCCAATCGGTGACAGGTGCCACTGACACTGCAAAAGCAAAGACATCGCTGCCTTCCAGCAGGGCATAGATCGACATAAACCCCCCGTAACTCCACCCCCAGATGCCCATAGCTTCGGCATTGATATCCTCACGGGCACCCATATGCCTGCCTGCCGCAATCAGGTCTTCGGCCTCCAGGGCTCCCAGCTGCTTATAAGTCTGTTTTTTAAAATCAGCACCACGGCCACCGGTGCCCCTGGAGTCTACCACCACCACAGCAAAGCCCTTTTGCACCATCATCTGATGAAAACTGTAATTGGGGCCCCCGCCCCAGGCATGCGAGACCTGTTGCGATCCCGGCCCGCTGTATTGAAATACGAGAAGGGGAAAAGGCCCATTCCCTTCGGGCTTGAGAAAATACGCATTAAGGGGCGTGCCATCAGCGGCAGGGATGGTGATAAATTCTTTGGTAACAAATCCATACTCCCGGGTCTTTTCGATCAGATGGTCATTATCCTTCATCACCTTGATCAGGTTGTTTTTCCTGGTACCATAAAGACTTACATTCTGGGGCTTGTCTGCGGCTGAATGGTAACGCATATAGTATTTGCAGTCAGGGCTCATATCCACCCGGTAGGTACCGGCCTCTGGGGTCATCAGGGCTTTGTTTTTGCCGTTTAGCCGGATGGCGTACAAATGCCTTTCCATTGATGAGCGCTCAGTGGAGATGTAGTACAGCACCATATTTTTCTGACTTTGATCCAGACCGGCAAGGCTTACCGCCTCCCATGGCCCTGAGGTAATGGGATTTACCAGAGTGCCATCCATCCGATACAAATAAAAATGCTTATAGCCGGTGCGTTCGCTGCTGAAGATGAAATGCTTGCCATCTTTTAAATAGGTCAGATCATCACAAAAATTGAGGTCGATGAACCGGGCATCTTTTTCTTTGAGGATGACCTTTGATTGGCCACTTTGGGCATCCACATGATGTATTTCCAGCTCATTTTGGAGGCGGTTCATTTTAATTAATGACAACAGGTTGGGATCTCGGGTCCATTGTATTCGGGGTATATATGCATCCCGGTCATCAGGGATATCGATTCTTACCGGTTGGGGGTCAGCAAGGCTGCGAATGAATACCGATACCCTGGAATTGGCCTCCCCGGCCTTGGGGTATTTAAATTCATAATCCAGAGGATAGGGAGTCTCGCTTTCCCATAGCTGCATGTTGTATGTGGGGACATTGGTTTCATCAAAGCGATAATAGGCGATTTTTTTGCTGTCGGGGGCCCACTCAAAGCCTTTGACCACATAAAATTCCTCCTCGTATACCCAGTCGGTGGTACCGTTGATGATGCTGTTGAATTCCCCATCTGTGGTCAGGGCCTTTTCTTCCTCCGATTCCAGGTCGGTTACATACAGGTTATTCTCTCTTACAAAGGCTATTTTTTTCCCATCCGGGGAAAAGGTAGCATAGGACTGTGGGCCATTGTGGCTTAGGAGGCGGAGGCTGCCGGAGGCCATGTCATATACATGGTATTCCGCAGTAAAGGATCGCCTGTAGATAGGCTCCCGGTCCGTCATGAGCAGGATCTGCTTTTCATCCTCAGAGAAGGAATACCCGGAAAACTCAAAATCATCAACAGCAGCAAACAAAGTATCCAGTGGCTGGCCGGATTGGACGGCATACCGGATGATGTACCCGTTTTCCTGAGCGGTATAGTACTGCCCGTCTTTCATCCAGTTGAGGCCCCGCACGCTGGATTCACCAAAAGTATTTTTAAGGAAAATATCTTCCAGGGTGATGGCCTTCTGGGCTATGGCATGGAGGCCGATCAGGAACAGGGCTGTTAAAAAACTATATCTCAACATATATGGTTAGTTTTATTTAAGGATAGTATGGTTAAGTCCGTGTATTAGTGGGTAATGTTATTCATGATCTATTTGACTTACCGACAAATTCCCTTCAATTTTACCTGAATTATGGAAGAAAAAAAATTTGATGTGATCATAATTGGTGCCGGGCCCATAGGTCTGGCCTGTGGGATAGAGGCCAAAAAAGCCGGATTGAAATATCAGATCATCGACAAAGGCTGCCTGGTCAACAGCCTGTATAACTACCCCCTCAACATGACCTTTTTCTCTACCTCCGACCGGCTGGAAATAGGCGGGGTGCCCTTCATCTCTCATGGCAATAAACCCAACCGCTTCGAAGCCCTGGAATATTACCGCAGGGTATGCTCCAGTCAGGATCTCAATGTCAGGCTTTATGAGCCGGTGCTGGAAGTCAAACCCGGGAATGGCACCCATGAGGTGGTCACCACCAGGGGGCGGTACCAGACTGGGGCGGTGGTGCTGGCCATGGGCTTTTATGACATTCCCTACATGATGGGCGTGCCCGGGGAAGACCTGCCCAAGGTCAGGCACTATTATGATGAGCCCCATCCTTATTTCAAACAAAAGATCATCGTGGTAGGCGCGGCCAATTCCGCAGTGGATGTGGCTCTGGAGACCTACCGCAAAGGCGCTGAGGTCACCATGGTGATCCGGGAGCCGGAGCTACTACCCTCGGTGAAATACTGGGTGAAGCCCGATATAGAAAACCGCATCAAGGAAGGCACGATCAAGGCTTATTTCAACTCAGAGATCAAAGCGATCAGAGCTGATGCCGTGGACATCATCACCCCGGAGGGCCCCATGACCCTGGAAAATGATTTTGTGCTGGCCATGACCGGTTACAAGCCCAATTTTGACTTTATGGAGCAGATCGGTATCGCATTCCAGGACGATCCCATGCACACCCCCGTCTATGATGAAGATACCAACGAGTCCAATGTACCAGGCATTTACCTCGCCGGAGTAGTATGCGGGGGCTTAAAGACCAATAAGTGGTTTATCGAGAACTCCCGCGTGCATGCGGAGAGGATTATCGCAAATCTTATTCGACCCTGACCCTGACTCTAACTCTAACCCTGACCCTAACCCTGACTTTGACTGTGGTAGCATTTAGTGTCTGCCTACTTCCTACTGCCTACTGCCTATCCCGCTACTTCTTAGCGGGACTTCCGCTTCGCTAAAGCTGTTGACTGAATACTGTTGACTGTGTACTGATTACTGGCAACTCAGGACTAACTGCTTACTGAATACTGTTGACTGTGTACTGAATACTGCCGACTCAAGACTAACCTCTAACTTCTAACCACTCCTTTCCCCGTCAATTCGATGGCCGTTTTCATTCTTTCAAATTTGAACGTAAATAGCATGGTCGAGAAATCCCCCGGCTATGGAAAGCCACTCTGCTGGCCTATACTTATCGTCATTGCGAGCCTTTGGGTGGGCCTGAGCGAAGGAGCGCGGCAATCTCCATCTTTAAACCCGGAATTAGACCTGGTCACGAGATTGCCACGGAACCCATCTTTTGCTATCTCAAAAGCTGACTTCCTCGCAATGACGTTGTTTTTGGTGGTGCTTTGATGCCCGTTCATTGGGGTTTAATCACATCCACCATGATCTTTTATATCCTGATTGTGAGTTTAGAGCTCACATTTTGACTAAAATTAATAGATGTGATTCATGAAAAGAACAAACTATTTTAAAGATAAACAGATTGTGGCATATTCCTACTATTTCTAGTCTAGAAACATTAGATTTGAGACCCTTTTGATAATTGAAAACAAATGTAAAAAGTTTAAACTATTGAATTCCTAAGGCTCAATTTAGAAATTCCAAAGTGCCTAATTAAATTTACAGAAAGAGAATACCGTGATCAGACAAATTCAATATTTTAATAAGGTTTTTGTTCCTAAGTTTATTGAAGCTAAAATACAGGAATGTGCAATTGAGCATCTTGGGGTAAGGGATATTGGTAAACTAAGGGATAAATTTGAAGGACAGAGATATTATGACAGTTTGAGACTTGATATAATTTCAGAATTTGTATTTGAAAAATTTTTAGATTTGGGTGATTTCGAATGGGATAAAAGAAGGATTAAAAATTATCAAAGAAATAGCTATGAATTTGGAATTCATCAGATAAAGGTAGTTAATTTTTCGGTGGGTTCTTTTCCAAAATTGAATCCTCAAGCAATATCAAATATCGTTTTTACTTACATTAAGCCAGACCTTAAATGTTACATTAGTGGGATTGGCACACGTGAAATAATTTCTAATATTTCTGAGAGTCCATTAGAATACAACCCTTTGAATCCAGAGTTGAAAGAAATTCGCGATTTTAAGAAATTAGTTCCTTTCGAAGATTTAAATGGTCTTTTACAGGCATTAAAGTTGCACCATGACCTAGAGTAAAATAGGCAATAAATAATTCAAATTACCTTTTCTTTGGAGTCAAAATACCTATAACTAACCTTTTACAGAAAAATCTAAATAATAGGTTTCGTCATCTATTTTATAGAAATCAACATCAGTTCTTCCGTATTTCAAAAGGTCCTTCCTTGAAACAAACGAACCATTGGCCAACCCAAGCCTATTTCTGAAATACTCACCTAAATGACTATTATTCAAGGTACTATGAAGCCCTTTTCCCCCGTCTTGAGCACGAACACAAATCAACTGTTTTTCATCATCGGTTAACACAGTGAACACCACATATCTTTCCGGAAAAAAATTGGTCCTTCCTAATGGTGCTGGAATATTAATATAGGCTTGATTTGGTTCCCTACCTTCTCTTTGACCCCAATTCAATCCAGATCGACTTGGAACCTCACCATCCTTATCAACTAGGGATAAGGTAACCATCTCAAGTCCATCGATTCTTAAGGAGTCGTCAATGTCAGCCTCGGAAGTTTCTTCAGTATCCCTTGTTTCCCTTTGTTTTTTTTCATAAAATGATATATACTTTTCAACATTTGGGTCGATGCAAGTTAATGAATCGCCCAACAATTTGTCATAATATTGTTTACATTCCGAGGCATCAATTTGTGATAAAACTTCTCTCATTGAATTACTAAAGGCATTTTGAGTATAATTTGCAGAGCCAATAAACCCAGCAACTGGAATTTCATCCTTAAACCATGAATATACTTTTGAATGAACAGGGGGGATTGAGTTAATATAATTGCAATTAAAAATTACACCATCACGACCATTGTGGAGTTCTTTAAATGAGATATGATTGTTTTTAAGGATTCCATCTTGGATGTACATTCCTGCAATAAGATTTATTTCAATGGTCTTTTTTTGGGTTTTAGCATACTCAAAATGCCGAATAGCCATATTCGCGGTAGCATAACCAGAAACAATAAATAACTTATTTGCACCATTATTGACCGGCTCAAATAACACCCTTTCAAATAAATTCTCGGAAAATATACTCATTTGTAATCAACTACTTCCTCCATTAAAACACCAAACAAATTGTGCCTATTTTTAACTTTAATGTTAGGAGTTGTATAGTCATAATTGATCCCAGCAAAAGACTTTAAAACTGCTTCAACGATTATTTTTGCACCACGAACAGGAACCGCCATACCAATTTGCTTACGAACACTTTCTTTAGACCCAATAAATCTAAAATCATCCGGAAAAGTTTGAAGGCGAGCCCTTTCGCGGTTTGTAAGAGCACGGGGTTCCTCCCAATGATAGACATGAGTACCGCCTCCCCCACTTCCAGTAACAGTATATGATGGCTTATCCGGATTTAGCCTTTTGTAAATTTGACTTATTTGTGCTCCTTTGACATTTAGTTTTACATGATCTGGCAAATCAGCAGTAAAGGCATTTTCACCAGGTTTAATATGCTTTAATCTTTCTATAACAGTATCTGATTGACGGGTCATTTCGTGATTAAAGGCATCTTCAGGAATGGGAGGTTCTTCTATGGCTTGCTTTGCAGTTATAATTGGAGTATTAACAACAGGAATTTTAAATTCCACTGGTAAATCTGAACGTATACCAATAATAATGATCCTATGTCTTGCTTGTGGGACACCATAATTTTCGAACTTATAAAGGTGAGGGTAAATTCGATAGCCAACCCTTTGTAGATCATCTAGTATCATTTGAAAAGCGGTTCCTTCGTTCGAATTTCTTAAACCGCCGACATTTTCTGCCAAAAACCATTGTGGTTGGAATTTTTGCAAAACATTAACCCCGTAGCTGTATAGTGGACCAAAAACACCGTTAATTCCTTTTTGCTCTCCTACAACACTGAAATCATTGCAAGGAAAACCGAATGCCAAGGCGTCAATTTCCGTTAATTTATTGATATCTAGTTTCCGGATATCTTTTTGAATGACTAAACCACTCTTACCAGCAATGTTATGTTTATATGTTTCGCAAGTATCCTTGTCATAATCATTTGCCCATTCATGGGTTATGCTAAATTGTTCATTATTATGTGTGATTGATGCTTGGGTTGCACCTAAACCTAACCCACCGGGCCCACAGAATAACTCTCCTAATCGAAAATTCATTTAATAATTGATTTAATCAACAAATTAGCTTTCTCTAAGATAAGCCAAAAGAATCAAATTTAAAAATAATCTGGAAAGTGGCCATCAAATTTCAACCTCAGTGCTGTCGTAAATGTTTACTATTTTTGCGTCGAGAGGCTACATACTTAGAAAACCCGGTGAATGGAGCTAATTTATTAAGGAAATAAAGACCTTTTAAAGCTACCAAAAACGGCTTTTTTATGCAGCCGCAAAGTGCCTGCTTCCGGGTATTGAAATGCTATGACTGGGCGATAATGCCAAAAGAAGACAAAGTATGAAACAAGAATCCATAAAAATATCCATACGCTTTTTTAACGACCGAGAGGTGCGTGCGGTTTGGGATGATGAACACGCCAAATGGTGGTTTAGTGTATTGGATATTGTAGGTGTACTGAACGAAGAAGCCGATTATACAAAAGTCCGCAACTATTGGAAATACCTAAAAGCCAAACTAAAAAAGGAAAACAACCAGTTGGTTAGTGCCACTACCCAACTGAAACTGTTGGCGGCTGATGGCAAAAAGTACAAAACCGACATGTTGGATAGTGAGGGAATTATTGAGCTATCCAAAAATTTCCCTAATAACAAGGCAACTAAATTTTTGGATTGGTTCTTATATAGCGACACCAGCATTGACGGGCAAAGCAAGAAAAAAGCCTACACGCTCTTTGAAAGTAATTTGATAAATGAATTTGAAGTGGGTGCCACTAAGGGTTTGCAACAAATACACGCTTATCTGTTTGGTGGTTTGTACGACTTTGCCGGCCAAATCAGGGATAAAAACATTTCAAAAGGCGGTTATCAGTTTGTGTATGCCCAGCACTTAAAGAGCACATTGCTACAAATAGATGTCATGCCACAAACCACAATGGAAGAGATTATCTTAAAGTATGCCGAAATGAACAAGGCACATCCCTTTTTGGAAGGCAATGGCAGAAGTACCAGAATATGGCTGGATATGATGCTTAAAAAACACCTAAAAAAATGTGTGGATTGGAGCAAAATAAGAAAAGAGAATTACATGAATGCCATGATTATTAGTACAGTTGATAGCAGTGTTGTAAAACAACTGATAGAAACCGCGCTAACTACAAAAATAAACGACAGGGAAATGTTTATGAAAGGTATTGACTATTCCTATTACTACGAAGAATGAAAAAAGAAAGCCTGGAGTATTTCCGGCTTTCAAAATTAGCGACAACGGAAGAAAAAAACCTTAATCATAACAAAAAGGTAAAAATAGATAGAATGAAGCCTGCTTATTTTTACATTTTTTGCATGAATAACTGATTTTATGAGCAGATTATTTTTTATTCAAACAGCCCCATAAATCAATTCCTTCCCCCCTACCCGACCTTAAAAACTATTTTTACGTTACCTATTCAAATAGAAACCCCCTCACAAAACCGGAAATAGTCCATGAAACTCAATTATACCACCTATGGGAAAGAAGGCATACCAATCATCATCCTCCACGGGCTCCTGGGCTCCCTCGACAACTGGGCCACCATAGGCAAGGCCCTGGGGGATACTTATCAGGTGTACCTGGTAGACCAGCGCAATCACGGCAAGTCGCCTCATGATGCGGATTTTACCTACATGGCCATGGTAAGTGATCTGGAGGAATTCATCAGTGAGCATGATCTGGATAAGCCCATCATCATCGGGCACTCCATGGGCGGTAAAGCAGCCATGAGATTTGCGGTGGCCCATCCCGACCAGGTGCGGGCACTGGTGGTAGTGGATATCGCGCCTAAATATTATCCCGTACACCACGAAAAAATACTGGAAGGGCTGCGGGCCATACCGGTCTCAGACCTCAAGTCCAGGGGGGAGGCCGAGGAAATCCTCGGTAAGTACATCAAAGATGCCGGGGAGCGGCAGTTTCTCCTCAAAAACCTCCACCGTGAGTCCTCTGGATTCTCCTGGAAAATGAACCTGGATGTGATCGAAAAGCATATAGAAAACGTGGGGGAAGCCCTGCCTGAAAACAGTCAATATGATGGGCCGGTGCTTTTTGTTAAAGGGGGTGATTCGGATTATATCGGGGATAATGACCGTGCCCTGATCAAGGCGCACTTCCCTGCTTCCATGCTGGTGAGTATTGATGAAGCAGGGCACTGGGTCCATGCAGCCCAGCCGGATGCCTTTCTGGAGACTTTGCAGTTCTTCTTAAAAAATCAAGACCTGTAACGGTGGTACAGGTACCAGATCAGTGAAAGGAGCACACTGATCAGGATGCTGGTGGTGATGGGAAAATAGAATGAGAAATTTTCCCGCTCGATCCGGATATCACCGGGGAGGCGGCCCAGCCACCGGAAATGATCGTGGTAGTGGATTGCCACGCCAATTATAATTAATATTACTCCAAAAATTATTAGTATCCGGCCCATGAAGTCACAAAATAAGGGGACCTTATTTTTAATTCCAAGTCCGCTCGACCCTGAATCCGGGAGCGAGACCCTTTCACCCGAAATTTCAAGAGTGCTCCAATCTACCAACTATTATCTTGTAGAAAACGAGCGCACCGCCCGGCGATACATCAGCAGCCTTGATCTGGGCATTAATATCCCCTCCCTGCATTTTGATTTACTGGATAAAAACACCCAACCTGAGGCACTAACTGCCATGATGAAGCCCCTTAATGACGGCTTTGATATAGCCATCATCTCGGAGGCTGGATGCCCCGGGGTGGCTGATCCAGGATCTCTGGCGGTAGATTTTGCCCACCGCAAAGGGTTTAAAGTGGTGCCACTGGTGGGCCCCTCCTCATTTTTATTGGCCCTGATGGCTTCAGGTCTGAGTGGGCAGTCCTTTAGTTTTCATGGTTATTTGCCGGTGCATAGTGAAGACCTGAAAAAAGCCCTGAAAAATTTGGAGCGGGAATCCACCAGGACGGGTGCATCACATATCTTTATGGAGACCCCATACCGCAATCAGAAAATGATCGAGGCCGTTCTGGAGGCCTGCCAGCCCGACACCCGACTTTGTATTGCTGCCGGACTCACCGGTCCCTATGAAATGATCAGGACCATGACCATAAAGGCCTGGAAAGGTCAGATTCCTGACATCCATAAAATTCCTGCTGTATTTATCATTCAGGGATAATTTATTTGAAGGGTTTTTTCATAAATTTGGCCCTTTGTTGTTTAAGAAAACCACTATGCCATATCTTTTTACCTCAGAATCAGTTTCGGAAGGCCATCCGGACAAAATTGCAGATCAAATTTCAGACGCCCTGATTGATAATTTTTTGGCCTTTGATCCTAATTCTAAGGTGGCCTGCGAAACCCTCGTAACCACTGGCCTCACAGTATTGAGCGGGGAGGTGAGGTCTGATGCCTATCTGGATGTGCAGCAAATTGCCCGGGATGTGATCAACAGGATAGGGTACACTAAGGGAGAGTACATGTTTGACGGCAACTCCTGCGGGGTGATATCTGCTATTCACGAGCAGTCTCCTGATATCAACCAGGGGGTTGACCGCGGCAATCCTGAGGAGCAGGGCGCTGGTGATCAGGGCATGATGTTTGGCTATGCCTCCAAGGAAACGGAAAATTATATGCCTCTGGCGCTGGACCTGGCCCATAAGATCCTACAGGAGCTGGCCGTACTCAGGCGCGAGGTTACGGAGATAGACTACCTGCGCCCTGACAGTAAAGCCCAGGTGACCATCGAATACTCAGATGATAATGTACCGCAAAGGATCGACAGCATTGTAATCAGCACCCAACATGACCCCTTTGATGAGGAAAGTGCCATGCTGAAAAAAATAAGAAAGGATATGGTAGAAATCCTTATCCCAAGGGTCAAGGCCCGACTCAAGCCTGAGATACAAAAGCTTTTTTCAGACAAAATCACCTACCACATCAACCCTACCGGGAAATTTGTAATAGGCGGGCCTCATGGAGACACCGGCCTGACCGGGCGAAAGATCATCGTAGATACCTATGGTGGTAAAGGGGCTCATGGAGGAGGCGCCTTTTCAGGGAAAGATCCTTCTAAAGTAGACCGGTCTGCGGCCTATGCCACCAGGCATATCGCCAAAAACGCAGTTGCGGCCGGCCTGGCTAATGAAATTCTGATACAGGTATCTTATGCCATTGGGGTGACGCAGCCAACCGGCTTTTATGTCAACACCAATGGCACTGCAAAGGTGAATCTTACCGATGGTGAAATAGCAGACCTGCTTAAGGATATTTTTGACATGAGGCCCTACGCCATCGAAAAAAGGCTGAAGCTCCGCACACCAATTTATTCTGAAACGGCTGCTTATGGCCATATGGGCAGGCCTTCTGAAAAAAAGGTAGTGGTTTTTAAAGATCCTTCGGGGAAGGAAGCCCGGATCGAGGTCGAGACTTTCACATGGGAAAAACTGGACCATGTAGATAAAATAAAATCAGCCTTTGGATTGTAAAGGCCCTTTACCTCCATTCCTTATAGGGCACCATCCTGATTCCAGGGTAAAAATTTCCGGATAGGTTTTTTATCAATCAAAATTAAATGGTACATTTTCAGGGACTTAAACCCCTTAGATCATGTGTCGACTATTAGCATACCTCGGGCAGCCCATTTTGATGGACAAATTCCTGTATGAGCCCGAAAATTCTATGATCAAACAAAGCTTTGCCGCCAGGGAAATCGAAGAACCTCTGAATGGCGATGGATTTGGCGTAGGTTGGTATGACCATGATTTAGGTCCGGGGCCTGCTTTATTTGTTTCGGTATATCCTGCCTGGAACAACAGAAATCTGCGATACCTGGCTCCTAAGATTCGTTCCAATTGCATTGTAGCGCACATGCGCGCGGCAACGGTAGGGGATGTCTCCGAGGCCAATTGTCATCCCTTTCATTACCATAATATCCTCATGGCCCATAATGGTGGGGTGGAGGAATTTAGTAAGATCAAGCGGCCGCTGAAGAAATTACTTTCCGATGATTTATACCTATGGGTGAAAGGTCAGACGGATTCGGAGCACTTATTTGCCTTATTTTTACATTATCTCAACCAAAAGAAAAAAGAATATACGGCCGATGATGTGGCAGACAGCTTTGCAGAAATGATCACTACCTTGAAGCAGCTCATGAAAGAGCATGGTATTAAGGAAGAGGCCTATCTCAATATGGTTTTCACCGATGGGGAACGGATGGTGGGCCTTCGATATGTATCCGAAAAGGGTCCTGACCCCTTGTCCCTGTATTATTCTGAAGGCAGCAGGTACATCTGTGAGGACGGGGCCTGCCATATGGTGCCTTCTGAAGGAAAAGACAAGTCTGTAATGATTGTTTCAGAAAAGCTCACTGATATTGCGGAGGACTTTAGGCCCATTCCCGCCAATCATATGGTATTGGTTTATAAGGACCTGTCGATAAAGCTTAGGAAAATAGCAGTCTGAATCTACTTGTCAAAATCAGGCTCATAGCTAGGATCGTCGGCATCATCATCCAGATCGTCGGTGCCGCCATCGCTATCAGCATCATCATCAAAGTCATCACCATCTTCGATGTCATCGTCTGCCACAGGTTTTCCTGGCTTTGGGGTGGCCACCTTCACCAGATAGATGGTATCTTCAGTATCTAGCGGAACTACAAAGAAAGGCTGTCCCTCAGAATTGGTAAGCCTGATCATGTTGTTGCCATATCCTCTGGGGTAGGTTTCCATGAGAAGATTTTTTAGGTCTTCCGAAAGGGTGTCCATACTTTTGATAATGCGCCTTTTATCCATATAGGCTAATGTTATAAGATTGTTTGGTTAAAAATTATCTGCCAAATAAAGCATTATTTGCAAAAAATAATTCTTCTTAAAAAAACTTTTTAAAAAAAATTGGATAAATTTTTGCCTGTGTAGTTTATAATTTATTAGATTTACTATACGCTTCTTAATAATTTAAAAATTTAAACCCGCTCAGCAATATGATATAGACCTCTACGTTAACCAAACAGAATAATTTAATGGAGAAGAAAGGTCTAAGTGACAGCCGATTGGTTTCACTTTACAAGAACGGTAACGAAGGGGCTTTCGAGCAACTTGTACAGAAGCATAAATCCAGAATTTATTCAACGATCTTTTTTATTGTTAAAGATAGGTATCTGGCTGAAGACTTACTTCAGGAGACGCTTATTAAAGCGGTAAAGACCATCAGGGAACATCGGTACAATGAAGAAGGGAAGTTTTTGCCCTGGATTCTGCGAATCGCACACAACCTGGCCATTGATCATTTCCGTAAGAATAAGCGGTATCCCATGATCGTATTAGAGGATGGCAGCAAGGTGTTTAACACCCTTGAATTTTCTGAAGAATCCTTTGAGTCAGTACAAATCAAAAAAGATACTCACGACAAGTTGCGGGAGCTTATAAAAGAGCTTCCTGACAACCAGCGTGAAGTACTGGTGATGAGGCATTATATGGAGATGAGCTTTCAGGAAATCGCTGACGCTACTGGCGTGAGCATCAATACGGCTCTGGGAAGGATGCGATATGCTCTCATTAACCTGAGAAAGAAAATGCATAAAAATCCTATAGCCTATGAACAAAACATTTACCCAAGATGACATTCTGAGATTTCTTTATAGGGAACTTCCGCAGGAAGACCATCGGGCTTTTGAGCATGAAATGCTCTTAGATCCTGATCTCCTGGAGGAGGTAAAGGGTTACTATGAAATGATGCTGTTATTAGATCATGCCATGGTATATCCCAAAGATGATTTGATAGAACAAATACTTAATAACTCGAAATCCTTAAATTTGCATGCTTCCAATTAATTGAAGATGCAGAGAAAGGAAAGATTCGAGGCTTTTATTGATCATTTTACCCGGCACCAACCTCAGGCAGAGACGGAGCTCCACTACGAAAATACCTACCAGCTACTGGTAGCGGTGATTCTTAGTGCCCAGTGCACCGACAAGCGGATCAATATGGTGACTCCGGCACTTTTTAAGGATTTTCCTACTCCGGAGCATCTGGCAGCGAGCCATTTTGATGAGGTTTACCCTTATATCAAATCTGTTTCCTATCCCAATAACAAAACCAAACACCTTATCGGCATGGCCAAAATGCTGGTGGAGGATTTTGGCAATCAGGTGCCTTCAGATATTAATGACCTGCAAAAACTACCCGGGGTGGGTCGTAAGACTGCCAATGTGATTGCTTCGGTAGTCTATAACCAGCCTGCCATGGCCGTGGATACCCATGTATTCAGAGTCAGTAAGCGGCTGGGGCTTGTCAATCAAAATGCCAAGACCCCGCTGGCAGTAGAAATGCAGCTCATGCGCCATATCCCAAAAGAATTTGTCCCCAAAGCCCATCATTGGCTCATTCTTCATGGCAGGTACATCTGTCTGGCGAGAAGACCAAAATGTGAGGAATGCCGGTTGACCCATTTTTGTCGATATTTCGAAAAAACTCAGGGGGTCATCAATTAATGAATATTGTTATCATCCATCAGCATTTCAGAACCCCTGATCAATTTGGGGGCGTGCGGACCTGGTTTTTGGCGCAGCATTTATTGAAAAAAGGCCATGAGGTCACCATGATTACCACGCATAATGAGGGCATCAGGAAGGAAGTGACCATCGAGGGGATCAGAACCATTTACCTGCCGGTGCTTTATGAAAACCATTTTTCCTTTCGTAAACGGTCTCAGGCATTCTACAATTTTGTATGGTGGGCCAAAAGAGAAAAGCAGGTTTTTGAGCAGGCCGACTGGGCCTATATTGTTTCTACGCCTCTCACCACAGGTCAGATAGGCCTTTTTATCAAGAAAAAATACAGCCTCCAGTTTATATTCGAGGTTGGGGATTTATGGCCACAGGCACCGATACAGCTGGGGTACATTCGCAATCCTTTTGTGAAATGGGCTCTGTACAAGTTTGAGAAAAAGATTTACAAGCATGCAAGGGCCATCGTGGCCATGTCTCCGGATATCGCTACCTATATTGAAAAAATAGTTTCCCCCGAGAAGGTATACACCATCACCAATATGGCCGATACGGAATTTTTTCAGCAGGAAGGACCAGGAGCCAGGAGCCACAAAAAATTTACCATCACTTATGCTGGCGCGATTGGCCGGGCCAACAGACTCATTCAGTTATTGGAACTTGCCAAAGCCATGAAAGGCCGGATGCCCCAACTCCATTTTAACATTATCGGGGAGGGAGCAGAAAAACTGATGCTTGAGCAAAAGCAAGCCCGGGATGGTATTGATAATGTAACCATCCATCCTCCCGGTGACAGGGCCAGGGTGCGGGAGATCCTGCAGGCATCTGATGCGGTCTACATTTCGTATAGCAGCGAGCCTGTTTTGGGCACGGGGAGCCCCAATAAATTTTTTGACGGGTTAGCCGCAGGGAAGCTGATTATCATCAATTTTGGTGGATGGATCAAAAGCCTTATTGAGCGGGAAGCCTGTGGGTTTTATACCGATCCGCGGAATCCGGAGCAATTTGAGCACCAGATCATGCCCTATTTAGAAGACCCCGATCTTTTAAAAAACACCCAATCCAGGAGCTTTCACCTGGCACAGACTTCATTTCATCATGACCGGCTCCTGGACCAGTGGTATGAAGTCATGAAAAAGACCATGATGGTACAATAGTGCTATCCAAAAATACCCCCGGGCCGTTGAGGCCGGTAGTTGGCCTGGTTGAATAGCTGCCGGGCATTGTCATTTTTCATCAACTCCTGAAGGGTGACCTCCGGATGGTCCTCCATATATTTTCTGATGATCGCCCAGCCCACCCAGGTACCAATGCGACCGGGACAGGCGTCTCCGATTTCGTAGGTTTTGGGTCTTTCATCCAGATATTTTCTTCGGGTCATGTGGTTGGTTTCGTACAGAATTTCTTCTTCAAGAAAATGCGCCCATATCAAATCCTGATTTTTTTCAACCCCTGTGATTTCTTCGTGGGTATAGCCAATGAAAAGGCTGTCATGGACGCAGGGCATCATCCTTTTGGCAAAATAATAGCTCTTTCCATAGGCCATCATTTCGGCAAGGAGGGTACGATCATCAAGATCAGACTGGTTATATTGGTTGGAAATGCCGTAGAGCAGCATTACAGAGGGCACGATGAAATCCCGGGAATATCGTCGGGAAATATATTCAGGTATGCCCATAGGCCGGTACTTTGCACCCGGCCCCAGGTAGTAATCCAGACCAATAATAATCAGAGAATCCGATACGTAAAGGTCATTATCCAACCCGGTAATGATGGTCTGTACTTTTGGTATCCTGGCCTCAGGATAGTAATGTTTGAGATGCGCAAAGGCAGATTCAAAGGCTTCTTTCAATGGCTCTATGTCATCAAATACTTGGGTGGTCTCTGCAATGAGGTCGGTGAAATGAGGGTTGTTGATGCGATCCCATATCACCTGGTGCAGGATTGAATCATGGGGGTATTCGTTACTGCGAAAAAAATAATCACGGATCAGGGGATGGTCATTTAAAAATTTGACCAGATCTTCCTGAGTTTCAAATTGCTGGTATTGCGCCTCTAACCTTTCAAAGGGAATGTCAATAGAATTCAGGGTGATGTCAGGCTGTACCTCACATTCTGAATTTTTACTGCAGCCATGTAAGCAGCCTAAAATCAACAAAAAAAATATTATCCTGTGCATAGTATTTTTAGTAAATTTGAAGGGATTCATACTTTTTACAACCTGCGAATTTAATTAAAATTATATCAGATGAGAACAATTTTCCTGGTCGCCTTACTGCTGTTGATGGGTGAAGTGGCCCTTAGTCAGGTTAGCCTGGGTCTTAAATTTGCGCCAACCCTGTCCTATGGCAGAATCCAATTGGAGTCAGACACCCATGAAGCAGTTTCGTTGGGCAGCGGTATGAGGTTTATCGCAGGACCCACCGTGGACGTAGCCCTTCATGAAAATTATATTTTTCATACCGGCTTGTACTTCGTACCCAGGCGGGTAGAGATGAGCATTCTCAATATGGCCAATAATACCAGGGATGAATCCTTATTTTTCCTGCAATACGTTCAATTGCCGGTCGGTATGAAATTTTACACCAATGAAGTTGCCCTCGATAAAAAATTGTATTTCCACGTGGGGGGTAATCTTGAGGTACTCCTGAACCAAAAGCTTGCTGATGAAGATTTTCAGACGGTGGTAGATTTTAGGCCCCTTGATGCCTCCTTATTTTTTGCTGCAGGGATGGAGTTTAGGATGGGCGTGAATACCCGGCTTTATACCGGCCTTGGATATCAGAGGGGGTTGTTTAATACCGTGGCTTCTTCCAATGTTGACGATCGGCTCGTCATAAAAAATGATCTCATTACCATTGACTTCGGAATTATTTTTTGATGAAAGCACTGGAGGAGTACCTTTTCAAGCCCATTGACAATAGTGCCATTGTGCTGTTTCGGGCCTTTTTCGGATTTTTAATCACTGCAGAAGCCTGGGGAGCCATAATGACCGGATGGGTGCGCCGGGCCTTTATGGATCCGGTGATGACCTTTCCCTTTATTGATGTTTCCTGGCTTAAGCCACTCCCGGGTGATGGGATGTATTACTACTTCTTTGTGATGGGGTGCTTCGGGGTCATGGTAATGTTGGGTTATAAGTACCGGTTTGGCATCATTGGATATACGGTGATGTGGACGGCGGTATACCTGATGCAGAAGACCAATTATAATAACCACTACTATCTACTAGTGTTGCTCTGCATCATGATGAGTTTTTTGCCTGCAAACAGAGCCTTCTCCTTAGACTCAAAACACCGCCCAGACCTTCACAGCTTAACCTGTCCTAACTGGTGCAGGATTTTATTTATTGTCCAAATAGGCATTGTGTATACCTATGCCGGGATCGCTAAGCTCAATATGGACTGGCTTCAAGGCGAATCTATGCGCATCCTCACCTTGTCAAAGGCGGAGTTCTGGCTTGTTGGTGAGCTCCTCCAGGAGCGGTATGTGCATTACTTTATTGCTTGGGGAGGCGTCACTTTTGATTTATTCATCACCCCATTATTATTATGGAAAAAGACCCGAAAATGGGCATTTGCGGCATCGGTATTTTTTCATTTATTTAATTCGGCCATCTTTCAGGTAGGAATATTCCCCTACATGGGTATCGCCATGTGTATATTTTTCTTTCCTCCGGATACGATTCGTAGAATCTTTTTTAAGAGGCGGCCTGAGATCACAGTCAGCCAAAACTATCCTGTTCATCGGCCTCTGATGTTTGGCCTTATTATTTGGGTAGTCATCCAGGCGGCATTGCCCAACAGAAATTATTTCTTTGACAGCAATGTCCACTGGACTGAGGAGGGGCACCGGTTGTCATGGCGCATGATGCTCCGCGCCAAAGCAGGGCTGGTCGATTTTCATATCAAAGATCCATCCACCGGCGAGGAACATAAGATTGATAAATCACAATACCTCACCACTAAGCAGCAGCGTGCAGTCGCTACCCGCCCGGACATGTGCTGGCAATTTGTACAGTGCCTCAAAAAGGAGTACGCAGCCAAAGGCCAGCCGGATGTAGAGATCTACGCTCGTGGCAAAGTTTCCCTTAATGGCCGCCCCTGGCAGGAATTATACAATCCGGAGCGAAACCTGGCAGCCGTCGAATGGTACCGGTTCAGGAGATCGGATTGGCTGGTGCCGCTTATGGAAAGGAAATAAAACATCCCCAAACCTGACTTTTATCATTATAACCGTGGTTTCCACAAGGTATTTTTGTTTCAAAAAACACCTGTGATATGGATGCCCTTTGTCAGAAATACAATGTACCAGCGCCGAGATATACCTCCTACCCGACCGTGCCCTATTGGGTAGAGAATAATCCCGAAGAAAAGGTTTGGCTCTCCCATGTAAAAAGGGAATTTGAAAACAGCAATGCAAAGGCAGGGATAAGCCTTTATATCCACCTGCCATTTTGCGAAAGCCTTTGTACCTACTGCGGTTGTAATAAAAGGATCACCAAAAATCACGGGGTGGAAGCGAAATATATTGAGGCTTTGTTGAGGGAATGGTCCATTTATAAAACAACATTTAATGATAAGCCCATAATTTCTGAATTGCATCTGGGTGGAGGTACGCCTACCTTCTTTTCTCCGGAAAATCTGGAAAATCTGCTAATGAGACTCTTTAAAGGGGCCGAAATACCGGAAAAGCATGATTTCAGTTTTGAGGGCCATCCTAATAATACTACCAGGGAGCACCTCGATACGCTTGCGGCTTTGGGATTCAGGAGGGTGTCTTTTGGCATCCAGGACTTTGACCTTAAGGTACAGATAGCCATCCACCGACTGCAGCCGTTAGTGAATGTTAGAAGGGCATTCGATGATGCCAAAAGGGCTGGGTATACCTCAATCAATTTTGATCTGGTATATGGTTTGCCAATGCAAACGGTGGACTCTTTTTCGAAAACTGTTGATAAGATTAAAGACTTTATGCCTGATCGGATAGCCTTGTACAGTTATGCGCATGTGCCATGGAAAAGCCCTTCCCAGAGGGGTTATTCTGAAGAGGACCTGCCTGCGCCTGAAATCAAAAAGGCTATGTACGATAATGCCAGGCAAAGCCTTACCAATATGGGGTACCATGAGATCGGCATGGACCATTTTGCACTGCCCCATGATGACCTATTTAAGGCTCAGGAGGCTTCCAGACTCAATCGGAATTTTATGGGGTACACTACCAGCCAAAGCCAGTTGCTGGTGGGGTTGGGTTGCTCTAGTATCAGTAGCAGTGGAACGGCATACGTGCAAAATGAAAAAAAAGTAGAGGACTATCTCGCTGCCACCAGTCGGGGAACACTAGGGCTGATCAGGGGCCATTATCTTACCGATGAGGATATGAAAAGGCAGTCTCTCATAAAAAATCTAATATGCCGGGGTGTAGCGTCAATAGATCAGGATATTTTGGAGGGATTACCCGCACCGGCATGGGAATCCCTATTGGAAATGCAGGAGGAGGGGCTGCTCTACCTGGATTCTTCTGAATTAAATGTTACACCACTTGGGATGAACTATATCCGGAATATATGCATGCTATTTGATGCTTATTTATACAAAGGCCAGGAAAAATACGGCCAGTTCAGCCAGGCTGTGTAATGCTCAATTACAAATAGTAATGGAATCAGGGCTGCTGGAGGCTGTGGGCATATGCATTACATGAATATCAAAGCCACGAAGGATCAGCAAAATAGAGATGGCGAGTGCAAGGTAGGGGGTGGCCTTGGCCAGGTGTTTGCGAAAGGCAAAGCCGCCTACCGATCCTGCCACCAGGACCGCCAGCAGCCAAGGCAGGGTGCCGGCACCAAAGGCAAACATCACCCAAAAGCCTTCCAAAATATTAACACTTAAAGCTGCTGTGGCAAGGCCTAAATAGACCAGTCCGCAAGGCAGAAGCCCGTTTAAAAACCCAAGGCTGATCTGACTGGAAAAGGATTGCTTTTTTAACAGGAGGCCCATCCGGGACTTGAGGGCATTCAGCCACCTTCCCCAGCCGGAGCGCAAATTGTTGCGCAGGTAATGCGGCCCAAAATAAGCCAGAAGCAGCAATAGCCCCAGGGATATTGAGAGGATGTTTTGCCAACCGCCTAGCGCAAATATCTGACCAATGCTTGCTATCAATATGCCCAGAATGCCATAGGAAAACATTCTGCCCAATTGGTAAATACCCCTATAGCTGATCCATTTCCACCGCTTCCGGAAGGGCAGGTTGGATGTAGCTAAAACCAAAGGCCCACACATCCCTACGCAATGGAGGCCACCGGCAAGCCCAATAGTAAATCCTATCCAGATCAGGGTCATTGCAATATTAGTTTGTGTTCACGGTAAAATAGCTGCCCTTCAGATTCCCATTCCATCATTATTTTCCATAGGCCTTTTTTTCTGTTGGCCCATGGTACATCCTGGTATTGGCCATCAGAGCCCATAGCTACTGAAAAATCCAGGTTAGAATCAGAAGGTCTGAAAAACCGGATGTTCCCTCTTAAGGCCACCCCCTCCGGGTAGGAAAACCGGATGTGGTCGGGGATGCTCAGGGCATCGATGGTAATCTCATGATCCCAGTCACGGGCATTGGTCATTTTGTCAATGACCTTCTGATAAGCCAGCTCCTCCTCATAGTAGTTTTCACTGACCATATGGATGCTGGCCCGGGTCACAGATATGTATACCATCGTAATGATGATGAGCATGAAGATGATGATGCTGATGGTGATTTTATGGCCCCAGTGTAATTTCATAATGATGGTGGATTAAAATTTTGGACCGGGAAAACGAATTTTCACCTGGTCAACGGTCTTTTCTTTATTTTTCAACTCCAGGGTGATCTTTTCACCGTGGTTCAGCAGATCAGTTCGGTGGATCTGAATCATCAGGTACATCTTATCCTTATCCTGAGCTTTTAGCGTGTCGGGCAGCCCTGAGGGAAACAGCAATATGCCCTCTATGCCGGTCAGTACTATTTCCAAAGGCATGTCGTTGTTGGTTTTATTGAGCAATTCCAATTCAAACATATTCCGAACCATGCCGTCATCCTGCACCTGGTACATACTCCCGGCTACCCGATTGACCTTCATTTCCACATCTGATCGTGCCTTGAGCAAAAATCCCATGGCTCCCAAAAGGAGTAGCAGGACCAGAGAGTAGGCCACCATGCGAGGATTGAAAACAGAACGCTTGTTTTCTTCTATGGATTCCTGTGAATCGAATCTGATCAGGCCCCTGGGTTTACCGATTTTGTCCATTACCTCATCACAGGCATCAATACAGGCGGTGCAATTGACACATTCAAGCTGTGTTCCATCGCGGATGTCGATCCCGGTAGGACATACCTGCACACAGAGGTTGCAATCGATACAATCTCCTTTGGCAGACTGGTCTTCATCCTTTTTGATTCTTCCCCGGGGCTCGCCTCTGATCCAGTCATAAATGACTACTATGGATTTTTTATCAAGCATTGCCCCCTGTAGCCGCCCATACGGGCAAACCACCGTGCAGGCCAGTTCCCTGAGTAAGGCAAAAATGGAATAAAACAAAGCCGTGAAAAAAAGGATGCCTATGAATCCGCTTAGATTTTCTGATGGAGGCTGCGTCACTATTTCAACAGTACGGTCGATGCCAATTAAATATGCCATAAAAGTATGGGCCACCCACAAGGCCATCACCAGAAAGAGGCTGTGCTTTAAGGTCTTTTTCCAGATTTTGGTGGTGGTCCAGGGGCCCTGGTTTAGCTTTTTTTGTTGATTGTAATCCCCCTCTATGGCATATTCTATTTTCCTGAATACTAATTCCATAAAAACAGTCTGGGGGCAAGTCCAGCCACACCACGCCCTGCCGTATACCACTGTAAATAAAATAACAAAGACCACCAAAATGAGCAGCGCAAAGATCAGGAGGTGGGTATCTTGTGGCCAGAATATTTGACCGAAGAGGATAAATTTTCTCTCAAAAATATTGAAGAGCAATAGGGGCTGACCACCAATCTTGATAAATGGACCGGCAAAAAAGGTCAGCAACAGAAAAGCAGCGACCATACGCCGATAGTTATGATACCGGCCCTTTGGCATTTTGGGATACATCCATACTCGTTCACCCTTAAGGGTAATGGTGGATGGGTTATCCCGGTGATCTTGCTTTTCTTCAATACGCATATCGCTACTCCCACTTCATTTTTAAAAACTTATAAAGCCGCCATTTCCTCTTCTATAGCCTCCCCGGCATCCTCCTCATCCATTGACTCTTCTTCCTCCTCTACCTCCTCGAGGATGTATTTCTCACCTTCGGGAGCCTTTGGATTGGCAGGCTCTACATCCTGAAGGGTCAGCACATAATTAGTCACATTTTGGATTTGCTGTGGTGACAGTTGGGTATTCCATGGGATCATGCCACTTTCTGGCACCCCATCATAGATCACTCTGAATATGTCAGAAATACTGCCACCATGGACCCAGAATTCATCTGTGAGATTGGGCCCGATAGTGCCGCCCCCATCTTTGGCGTGACAAGGCGAGCAACTCATATCATAAATCTGTTTCCCAGCCATTAAGGTGGCACTGCTCTGGTCTAATGCTACCGTCTCAGCTGTGATGGGTTCAGTATCCCCCATCCTTTCGGCTGCAATAAGTCGTGCCTCCTCGATTTGATCAGCATATTCATCATATTGGCTTGCCCCGGTATCGAATACGAGGTAGGCAGCTATATAATAAGCCCCGAAAATCACCGTACCAATAAAGATGTATTTCAGCCATGGGGGCATGGGATGGTCCATCTCACGGATCCCATCATATTCATGATCCATAAGTTTTTCAGATTCTCTGCCAACGGCCACATGCCTCCCGGCGATGTATTTGACATAAAACCGGTCCCAGGCAGTTTCTTTTTTCTCAGCCTTGAGCCCCTCCTTTTCAAAAATTATCGACTTTAGCTGTGCCAGCATATAGAGAGTAAAACCCATCAGGATCACCACCAAAGCAGTCAGCACCATAATGATAAGAATGGCGGTACCCTGTTGGCTGTTTAGCAAGTTTGATAAAGAAACTTCAGCATGGGCAGGAACCATCCAGGCCAGAGATAATACCCCGGCGAGGATCAGCCTCTTATTGTTAGTAGTTTTAAATATTGCGTTCATGGTATAGAGTTTTTTGATTCATCTTTTGGATTCCCTTCCAAAGGCATATTTTTCATTTCTTCAATGTATTTTTTATCAGCCCGGACCACCCAGACCAGCAACACCAGAAAGAATATGAAGAAGATCCCCAGTGAAATAATTGGGAAAATTTCTACGTTTTCGACTTTTTCAAAATAATATTTAAACATAGCTTATTCTCTTAAAGTGGGTTTTTCTTCTAATTTGATATCGGTGCCTAACCGTTGCAGGTAGGCGATCAGGGCTACTATTTTTGCCTCAGGGATGGTCTCGATCCCATCTGTTTTGAGCCGCTCTACAATGCCATTGGCTTGCCGCAGCAGATGCTCATTGGCTTCTTTCTCAAACCCTTCCTCATAAGGCACTCCAAGCTTTCTCATGGTGTTGATCTTCGCTTCAGTAGTACTAAGATCAATTTTGGAGGACAACAAATGCGGATATGGTGGCATGTTAGAGTTTTCGGTCATGGATGTTGGATCTTCCATATGGAAATAATGCCAGGAATCACTGTATTTGACACCAATACGGTGGAGATCAGGCCCTGTACGCTTGGAGCCCCATAGGAAAGGCCTGTCATACACAAACTCTCCGGCTTTGGAATAATCACCATAACGCTCGGTCTCTGACCGGAACGGCCGGATCATTTGCGAATGGCAGCCTACGCATCCTTCGGAAATATAGATATCTCTGCCTTGAAGCTCAAGAGGGGTATAAGGCTTCACCGTTTCTATCGTGGTAATGTCCTTGGATTTGAGCATGAAAGAAGGCACCAACTCCAAAACTCCACCGATCAGGATGGCAATGGTGGCCAGCAAGGCAAAAAACAATGGCTTACGCTCCCATACCCTGTGCCAGTATTCGTTGGCTACATTGGTTTTTTCAAGGGCAGGGGCTTCATCAGCTTCATTATTCTGGAATGAACCGGCTTTAGCTGTTTTCCATAGATTGTAAGTCATTACAATGACACCGGCCAGATAGATGGCACCTCCTAATGCCCGCAGCATATACATGGGCATTATTTCCGTTACAGTAGAAATAAAATTAGGATTTTCAAGGAGTCCGTCAGCATTAAATTCTTCCCACATAAACCACTGGGTCAGCGCAGCCACATATAGGGGCAGTGCATAGAAGATAATCCCGAGGGTACCTAGCCAGAAGTGCATATTGGCCAATTTTTTTGAGTAAAGGACGGTATTCCAAAGCTTAGGGACCAGCCAGTATAGCATGGCGAATGTGAGGAATCCATTCCATCCTAATCCGCCAATATGGACGTGAGCCACAATCCAGTCCGTATAGTGGGCGATGGCATTTACATTTTTAAGAGAGAGCATAGGCCCTTCAAATACGGCCATACCATAGGCCGTAAGGGCTACAATCATAAACTTCAGGGTAGGGTCGTTTGCTACCTTATCCCATGCCCCGCGCAAGGTGAGGAGGCCGTTGACCATCCCCCCCCATGATGGGGCTATGAGCATGATCGAGAAGGCTGTTCCCAGTGCCTGAGCCCATTCGGGCAATGCTGTATATAGCAGGTGGTGGGGTCCGGCCCAGATATAGATGAATATCAAGGCCCAGAAATGCACGATCGAAAGCTTATAGGAATAAATTGGCCGGTTAGCAGCTTTGGGCAGATAATAATACATCAAACCCAAAAATGGTGTGGTTAGAAAAAATGCCACCGCGTTGTGGCCATACCACCATTGGACCAGGGCATCCTGCACGCCTGAATAAGCGGAGTAACTTTTAAACAAACTCACCGGCAGGGCCGCACTATTGACCAGGTGCAGTACCGCCACCGTGATAAAAGAGGCCAGATAAAACCAAATCGCCACATACATATGCTTGACCCTGCGTCTGAGCAAAGTGCCTATCATATTCACCCCGAAAGCTACCCATACCAGAGTGATGGCAATGTCGATGGGCCACTCCAGTTCCGCATATTCTTTTGAAGAAGTAAGGCCAAGTGGCAATGTAATAACTGCGGATACTATGATGAGCTGCCATCCATAAAAATGAAACCAGCTCAGGAGGTCACTGTACATCCTTGCCTTGAGCAGGCGCTGCATCGAATGATACACACCTGTAAAGATGGCGTTACCGACAAAGGCAAAGATTACCGCATTGGTATGCAGGGGTCGGATCCTTCCGTATGTGGTCCATTCGTTGATATTGGCCGCAGGCCAAAACAATTGTATGGCAGCAAGCAAGCCTACCAGCATGCCAATGATTCCCCACACCACTGTGGCGATGAGGAAGTACTTTACGATTTTATTATCGTAATGGAATTTTTCTACTAACATAGTTTACGTGGTTATGAATTAGTGCCAGGTTTATTTTTGGTTGATAATTTTTCTTTTTTGTCTTCTGCAGGCTTATCGTTATCGAAAAGCATTCTGTAAGCAGGAGTTTCTGCGTCATCATACTGCCCCGATCGCACAGCCCAGATAAAGGCCGCCAGAAACCCTAAGGCTACCAATAGACTAATGAGAATAATCGGTATTAATATCTCCATGACTTCTGTTGGTTATTTTGATGTTTGAGCCCGGCTTTCTTTGCCGCCAGGCGGGTCCCACCCACAGCCCAGATCACCACTGTAAAAGAACTTACAGGCATCAATATGGCTGCTATAACAGGCGACAAAAGAGCCTGTACAGCAATGGTAATGCCTACAATATTATAGATCAGAGAAATAAAAAACCCTGTTTTAATAACCCGGATACTTTTTTTGGAGAACTCAAAAATGGATTTTAATTGAGCCAGCATACTGCCTTCCATGATGACATCACAAGCCGGGGAGAAAAAACTGGTATGATCTGTTATGGCGATCCCGACATCGCTTTTCTTCAGGGCACCTGCATCATTGAGGCCATCCCCAAGCATGACGGTGGTATGGCCGCCAGCCTGTAGCCGGCCGATGTAAGCCAGTTTATCCTCCGGACTTTGATTGAAATGCAGGTTTTCTCTTTCTCCAAAGATTGTTTCAAAGGCCGCCCGATCTTTTTCGTTATCTCCGGAAAGGAGATGCGTGCTGTAGTCCATACCTAGAGAACGGATCATTTCTACCATGTTAGCTCTGTAGGGTTGTTTCAATTCAAAATAGCCCAGATATTTTTCACCAATAGCTATATGTACAGCAGAGCCATTTTCACTAATTTCTGAAACAGGTCCTTTGTCTAAAAAATCAGATTTGCCGGCCATAACCGGGATCCCATTGATTTTTGCCGTGAGTCCCTGACCATCGACTTCTTTGTAATCTGTGATCTCAGCATCCATGCGGGCATTTATAAATGCACTTATCTCCCTGCTCAAAGGATGTATGGATTGGCTCAGCAATGTGAAGATCATTTGATTTTCAACAGCGCTCAGGTCTTTTCCACGAAAAATAATCCCGGAGGCATTGGGCTGGGTCAGTGTGCCGGTTTTATCAAAGATGATTGTATCAGCCCGGGATATGGCCTCCACCACACCAGCATTTTTTACATAAAACCGGACCTTGCCCAATATTCTTATGGCACTGCCAAGGGTGACCGGTGAGGTAAGGGCCAGGGCACAGGGACAGGCGATGATGAGCACGGATGTGAAAGCCCGAAGGGCATTTTCGGGCATACCGGCCCACCACCAGAAGCCACCGGCAGCAATGGCAATAATGATGATTGCCGGAGTAAAATACCGGCTTATTTTATTGGCGAGGGACTCAAAGTACTCTTCTTTATTCTGGGTAAAGGCGTCATTGTTCCATAGCTTGGTAAGGTAGCTTTGAGAAGGTTTTTTAGTCACTCTTAACCGGATGGCGGTGCCACATTGCTTCCCTCCGGCATACAGCAGTTGCCCTTTCCGGGTGTTTACCGTGTCGGATTCACCCGTCACAAAACTATAATCGATGTTGGCATTGCCATCAAGCAGGATGCTATCAGCAGGAATGATTTCTTCATTTTTTACAATGATAATATCCCCCACACCCAACTCTGCCAAAGCAACAGCCTTGGTGCTCTCTCCGGTGAGTATCTGTGCTGTGAGTGGAAAATAAGAGGTGTAATCCCGGTCAAACCGTAGGTGGTCATAAGTTTTTTGTTGGTATAGCCTGCCCAGGAGGAGGAAAAAAACCAGGGCTGCCAATGAATCGAGATACCCCTGTCCAGAATGGGTGAATATCTCCCAATAGCTATAGATCAATAGTGTGACAATGCCCATGGCAATAGGCACGTCCATATTGATCGTTCTTTGCCTGAATGCTGCCCAGGAAGATTTAAAATAATCCTGAGCACTATAAAAAAATACCGGTAAGGCCAACAGGGCAATGAGATAAGGAAACAGAACTTCCATACCCTCCCCGACAAAGAGCGGAGCCCCAAAATACTCCGGCAGGGAGAACAGCATGATATTCCCAAAGCAGAACCCTGCGATGCCTATCTGGTACCAAAGTTTCCGGTAAGGCTTTCTTTTGGTATCCGCATTTTGAAAATCTGGGGTATAGCCAATAGAATGCAGCAATGAAACCAATTCAGAAAGCCGGATCTCATTGTGACGGAAGGTGATGACCACTTCCTTTCTGCTAAAATCAACCTGGGATGAAGCAATGCCCGGATGCAACCGGTAGAGCTTTTCGAGGAGCCATATACATGCACTGCAATGAATAGTCGGCAGGTAAAAACTGACTTTGGCTATTTGCTCATCCTTATACAGGATGATCTGACGGCTGAAATTATCATGGTCAAGGTACTCCCAGTCAGTTGATTTGGTCTTTTTCAGACTTACCCCAGGAGTCTCACCGACCTGATAAAAAGTTTCAAGACCATATTCGTGAAGGAGCTCGTATACCAGCTCACAACCCTGACAGCAAAAGCTTACCGCATCATAAACAACCTGATCATCTTCACAGGGATCACCGCAATGTTTACAGGCCACTTCGGTATGTCGGGTAAGGTCTTCCATTGTATCGTTGATACAATATTAGAAGTGGAAGGTAATAAAAAACATGATATTAATCATATTAAGAAAAATTATCGTCCTTAGGTCATGTCGGGATAGAGTAAAATCATGGTATTGAAAAGTTTTTTATCTGCGGTATCCGCAGACTTCAAAAATTTTTGGATTAAACTTTTTTTAATTTCAGGGATTACTATCAGAGAAAACCTGTTTTGCCTTGCGTAAATTAAGGCCTGATGAAGCTCAGTCCAGGGCAACTTTATAAACCCTACATTTTTAAAATGTTCGTGAGCTAACTGAACCATATCACTTTCTTTTTTTCGATAGGATTTTGATAATGTCTCAGGTGAAACGATTAATAGCCCTGCCCTTAAGTCAGCCCTGAAAATATGGTTGGCAGATTTTAAAAGTGCATCCGGATACTCTTTGCCATGGAATTGCCAGAGGATATGGTGACCATCAATTTTCGAAAGATTTTTAGGCGTAATCAGGTGCAACTCATCCTTTAGAAGTGGGGGGATTTCAACAATGTTGTTTTCTCTCAATTGGGCGTTGAAATGTTCCCAAAAATCAAGGCGCATGGTCTTAAAATGCCCGGAGTTGAATTTCAAAATCCGTCCGCCGGGCTTATTTATTGGTGCTGTGGTAACAACCTTGAAAAGCTGGCCCAGAAGGCCAATGGCCCGATCTTCCGAAAGTGTTTTTTTGATATCTTCTGAGACCATTTCCTGATATTGTATACCATCAACCAAGGGTTCAAAGGTAAATTTTCAGGAAGTAATTGGGAATGACTATGGACAGGGCCAAAAATGACTTTGGTCATGGTATTTTATCCATATAGCCCGGCCTGCTTGGCAAGCTTATCGGTGGACAGGATGGCGATCTTTTTGCCTGATAGCTGAATGAGGCCATCTTTATTAAATTCGGACAACAGCCTGATGACAGTTTCTGTAGCAGTGCCCACTAAATTAGCAAGGTCTTCCCTAGTGAGTGCAATATTGATTTTCTGACTTTTTTCACCATCGATCCCATAGGTTTCCTTGAGCATTAAAAGAGTACCAGCAAGCCGCTCCCTGACAGATTTTTGAGCAAGGTCCGCCATTTTCTGCTCAACGATCCCAAGTTCCTGACTCAAATGCCGGATGAGCTTGTTACGAAATTCGGTGTCATGGTTAAAAACCTGGATGAAGTTTTCTTTAGGGATAAAGCAGACCTTGGCATTTTCAAGTATGGCTGCAGAAGACGCATAAGACTCATCAGCCAGGAGGGCTCTGTACCCTAAAAACTCCCCTGTTTGTGCGATTCTGATGATTTGCTCTTTTCCGGATTCTCCGGTTTTATAAATTTTAACTTTGCCCTCATTAATACAAAAAAGGCCCAGAGGAGCGGTGCCTTCCAGGAACAACATCTGACCTTTATCGTGTTCGATGGTGCTCTTGTTCCGGTCAATGGCGCACAACATATCCCTGCCAAGTTGTGAAAACATGGACTTTTTGCGGCCAAGACACATTTCACATTGAGTGGTTTTTATTTTTTTGGACATAAGGGTGCGGCGGTTTACTTTTCTAATTTACTCAAGTTTTTGGCTCTCGCAAAATTGGAGGCAATATTCAAGTACTCTTATTTTACCCAAATGCAAATTGACCCGCTTAATTGAAAATACCTACCACAAAACAATTTTACCCCGAAAATGAAGACGGAAATTATTTTTTTTAGAAAAAATTGAAATATGGCTAAATCATACTTCTGGAGAAAAGGAATATTCAGCCATACCCATAATTTATACTTTGAGGGTGAAAAAATCGGCTATGTGAAAGAGAATTCCTGGAATATGTCAGGAATAGGGGTCATTCGAGACAAAAAATACCGGTTTACCATCAAAGGGGTATTTCATCAGGAATCAGAAATCATCGATAGAAATGATAATAAGGTTCTGGGCAATATCAAATACAGCTCATGGTTTAGTAAAGCCAAAATTGAACTGAACGGACAGAAATACCAGTGGAAATCCCAAAACGGATTTAAAACCAGGTGGCAAATCATCAGGGATAATACCACATTGGTTAAATTTTCAGGGGGTAGTCATAAGGGCACCATCCAGTCCGACGAAGATCAGGAGCTTTTGATAATTCTGGGGTTATTTGTCAATAACTACTATACCCAGTTCATAGCGTTGATCATCATCTTTATTATAGTGTTTGTAATCATTTAGGCCCGCCAAAAAGTGGTTTTTTAAAAAACTTATCACAACTGAAATGTCCGGTACTACCCATTGGCTCTGATATCTGTTCGAATCCGTTTTTCCGGTAAAAATCGAGGGCTCTTTCCATAGTTCTGAAGGTCTCCAGATAGCAAAATTTATAACCGAAGCTTATTGCAAAGTCCAGGCATCGATCAAGGACCAGCTGACCCAGGTTTCTCCCCCTTGCCTCAGGCATCAGGTACATTTTTTTGAGTTCACAGACATTGGCTTCACCGCCTGCCAGAGGCCCTATCCCCCCACCGCCGTTAATTTTGCCATTTTCTTCTATTACAAAATAGGCAGCCCCTTTAATGATGTAGGCTGCATGCATATCCAAAACCTCCTCATCATGGATCGCAAAACCCTCACCGGAAGCCCCAAATTCAGGCATAACAGTCTGGATCACCTGTTTAATGCCGGGGTTGTCACCTTTGGTAATAGGTCGGATAATGGGGTCAATCATCTTATCGAAAGGGATTTAATGGCTTTGCTGAATTGACTGCTGATGGCTGTATTTTTTTCTTCGGATTTTTGATACCGCATGATCCCATTCACGATGGTGCCAAGCACCCAGTCTCTGTCACCGGAATAAATAATTGAGGCAGTCAATAACTCCGGTGAGGAGTCCTGAATAAGGGGATGATTGGCATCCATGACCACCGCATCAAAATCTGAACCAGTCTCTAAAAAGCTTTTGTCCTCAAATCCTGCCGCTGCTCTACCCCCCTTCCAGGTCATTTTTATAGCTTCAAGGCCGGAATCCTGACCGCCACCGGTTAAAAAAACATCTCTTTTATGGGTGGTAAGGCGCTGCCCGTAATCCAGCCACCGCAGTTCTTCCATCGGGCAAAGGCCGATATGGCTGTCCGTACCGATGGACCAGGCACCTTTAGCTCCGAGGTAATCGCGGAGGGGGAAGATCCCATCCCCAAGATTGCCTTCGGTGGATGGGCACAGCACCACATGAGCACCACAACCTGCTATGCCTTGTACCTCTTCTTCTGCCAAATGGGTGGCATGGACCAGGTGAAAATTTTGTCGGGGGTCGGCATGGTCAAGAAGCCATTCGACCGGCCTTTTGCCCAGATGCTCCAGGGCTTCCTCTACTTCCAGCTTTTGCTCAGCGACATGAATGTGAAATGGGTAAGTAGAATCCCTCAAACCGATAATATCATGGACCTCTTCTGGGTCTACAGCCCTCAGGGAATGGATCCCATATCCTGTTTTGGCCATTTCTAAATTATTATGGGCATGATTATCTGCGGCTTCTAGGAGGCGGGCATAGGCACCAACATCAGGAGAGATGAACCGTTTTTGCTTTGGACCGGCGGGCTTACCAAATCCGCCCATATGATAATATACCGGCACCAGGGTGATGCGGATGCCTGCTACATGCGCCGCTTCCATGAGTTGAATGCCAATTTCAGCGGGGTTGGAGTAACCATTACCGCCGCTGTCATGGTGGAGGTAGTGAAATTCCACCACCTGGGTATAGCCATGGGCCAGCATTTCCCTGTAAAGCATGGTGGCAATGGCCCTTAATGCCTCCGGACCAACCTTTAGTGCGACACCAAACATAGCCTCCCGCCAGGACCAAAAATCCCCGGCACCTGCACCCTTGGGATGTATCTCTGCCAACCCGGCCATGGCATACTGAAAGGCATGGGAATGTGCATTTTGAAATCCTGGAAAGGCGTAGCCGTTGACCTCATCGATCTTTAATTCGGGATGCTGGTTTTTATCAGAAACACTAACAATTTTTCCATCCTTACCGATATGGACATATCCAGGCACCAGCCAGCCGGTTGGCTTTAAAATCCCCTTGAATTTCCACGTTTTCAACATTCAGGCAAGATAATCAATAAGTTTTAAAAAAGTATTCCGGAATAGGGTTCTAACCTCATTGGCGCGGTCTTCATCGTACTCCAACTCCGAATCATCCATATAATTGATTTTAGTCATTTCGAGTTGGAGGGCATGAAAGCCTTCATCAGGATTGCCATAATTTCTGGTGATGTACCCCCCTTTAAAGGGGTGGTTATGCTGGAGTGAATAGGCAGATTGACTCAATGTAGTAAGTGCCGTATCAATTAGCCCTTTTTCTGCGGATTGCCCATCGGCACTGCCAAGGATCAGGTCCGGGAAAGGCTCTTTTCTGATAGTAGGCACTGTTTGCCTGATGGAATGGCAATCCCAAAGCAGCACTTTCCCAAATTTCACCTTGAGCAAAGCCAGCTCCTCAGCAATTTTTTGATGATACGGCACATAATATTTGGCCTTTCTGTCTTTAAGTTCCTGGTCCGAAGGCGGCCTTCCAGTATAAAGGGGAGCTCCGGTAAAATCAACTGTTGGGCAAAGTTCGGTGATTACCCTGCCATCATCATAAAGCGGTTTTCCATCGGGAGTTCTGTTGAGATCAATAACCCAGCGGCTGTAATTGGCCCTGATGGTGGTGATGCCCAGGTCGGGCGCGAAGTCATAGAGCCGGTCTACAAACCAATCTGTGTCAGCCGGCTGAGCGGCCTTTTCCGGCACCAGCCTGGAGCGGATTTCTTCCGGTATGGCTGTCCCGCTGTGGGGGATGCTTAGCAGAATGGGCACCTGAGGACCATTCGGTGGGGAGATATGGAAAACGGGCGGATTCAAAATTTTAAATTACGAAAATGAAAGTATAGTGAAATTAGCTCAATCAAAATTATTAAGACTCCAGGACTTCCCCAAAGCCTGAAGCCGCTACCGGATTTTGTTGGAGGGGTATTTAGAAAAAAATGAAAGAAAACCCCCAGTTTAAGTTTACCGTGATTAATTTTAGGCATGGTAAATTTTACAGGCACTTATACTGACCAGTACCAGCTCACCATGGCACAGGTTTATTTTTTGAAAGGTAGGGCAAAGGATAAAGCAGTTTTCGATTATTTCTTCAGAAAACTACCCTTTGAAGGAGGCTATGCCATATTCGCCGGTCTTGACAGCCTGGTTTCAATACTTGCGGATCTTCGATTTGATGAAAAGGATATTGATTTTTTGCGTTTGCAGGGATTTCATAAAGATTTTGTCAACCACCTTAAGAACTTCCGCTTTACCGGTAATATTAATGCCTGCCGGGAGGGAGAGGTAGTCTTCCCGCTTGCTCCGGTACTGCGGGTGGAGGCTAGTATCATAGAAGCTCAAATTATTGAGACCCTGCTGCTCAACATGCTTAATTTTCAATCCCTCATAGCTACTAAGGCTACCAGGGTTCGACAAGTTGCTGGTGCCAGGAAGATCATCGAATTTGGTCTCCGCAGGGCACAAGGTCCTGCTGGATATTATGCCTCACGCGCGGCAATGATCGGTGGGTTTGACGCTACCAGCAATGTGAGAGCCGGACGTGACCTGGGCATTCCGGTCTCGGGTACTATGGCCCATTCTTTTATTCAAAGTTACGGTGATGAACTTACGGCTTTCAGGGATTTTGCCGAGGTCAATCCAGATCAAACAAATCTTCTGGTAGATACCTACGATACCCTGAATAGTGGCATCCCCAATGCCATTAAGGTTGGTAAGGAAATGGAAGCGAGCGGTCATCGGCTTCGGTCCATTCGTCTGGATAGTGGGGATTTGGCCTACCTCGCAAAAAAAGCCAGGAAAATGCTGGATGATGCGGGACTGACCTATGTGGAGATCGCAGCCTCCAATCAGTTGGATGAGCGGGTGATCAAAAGTTTGCTCGAGCAAAAGGCCCCGATCGATGTATTTGGAGTAGGCACCAGCCTGGTAATCGGGCGACCCGATGCTGCCCTGGATGGGGTCTATAAGCTGGCGTATTATGAAGACCAGCCACGCATCAAGCTTTCAGAAAATATTGATAAAATAAACTTCCCCGGGACCAAACAGGTGTATCGGCTCCACAATGAGGAAGGGCGGTTTATCGGAGCAGATGTGGTGGCTCTTAAGGCGGAAAAGGCCCCTGAAAAAATGTTTCATCCCTCAGATATTCTTAAGTCTATGCCGCTTAAGGGATTGGAAAAGGAATCTTTGTTAACGCCGGTCATTGAGAATGGCCGCAGAACCAGGGAAGAGCAACCGTTGAAAAATATTGCAGAATTTGTGAAAGAACGATTAGCCTTATTGCCAGAAGAATTTAAGCGGTTTGATTTCCCGCATATTTATAAAGTAGGACTCAGCGAGCAACTCAGGGATTTGCGTCAGGAATTGATCCGCTCCAACAGGAGTTAAATGAGAATGAAAAAGCACATGAAAACATTAATCATAGTAGACGTACAAAATGATTTTATGCCCGGAGGTGCTTTAGCAGTGCCTGAAGGTGATAAAATTGTGCCGGATATCAATAGGATCATTCCCGATTTTGACCTGGTGGTAGCCACCCAGGACTGGCATCCGGCAGGCCATAAGAGCTTTGCTTCAAGTCATGAGGGCAAAAAGCCTTTTGAAGTCATCAACCTTCATGGCCTCCAACAGACCCTATGGCCTGGCCATTGTGTACAAGGCACCCCGGGGGCGGATTTTCATCCTGATCTTGACATGAACTCAGTGGCGGCTATTTTCAGAAAGGGCATGGATATCGAAATTGACAGCTACAGCGGATTTTATGATAATGGCAGGCTTAAAAGCACAGGCCTGGCTGGATATCTGAGAGAAAAAGGGGCCGATGACCTTTATTTTTGCGGCCTGGCAGGCGATATTTGTGTTTACTTCACTTTGAGGGATGCTTTGAAAGAAAAGTTTAAAGTGATCTTTCTAGAAAATGCCTCCATGCCTCTCAACGCAGGAGATTATGAAAAGGCAAAAAAAGAGATGGCCTCTTTAGGAGCTCGTGTAATAAGGGTTTAATCATTTTCATCAATTCTATTAACTTTGCAACCCTATTGATAAAACTACGATTTAAGTATTAAACAAAACTGCAATTAAGGGATTATGGAAGAAGAAGGTGTAGCGCAAAAGCAAGAAAGCCAATATCAGGAAAAGATCAGGCAGGTATTCTCAGAAGTCAACAAAGTGGTTGTAGGACAAGAATACATGGTCAACCGCCTTTTGATTGGATTGTTCACCCAGGGACATATTTTATTGGAAGGTGTGCCTGGTCTGGCCAAGACCCTGACAGTAAGTACGCTTGCCAGAGCCCTTCACCTTGATTTTCAGAGGATTCAGTTTACACCAGACCTCTTACCCGCTGACCTGGTGGGTACCATGATCTATAACCAGAAGAAGGGCAATTTTGAAGTAAAAAAAGGCCCCATTTTCTCCAATATCATCCTTGCAGATGAGATCAACCGGTCCCCAGCCAAAGTACAATCGGCACTTCTTGAGTCCATGCAGGAAAAACAAGTCACCATAGGAGAGACTACCTACCCGCTGGACCGGCCGTTTCTGGTACTGGCTACCCAAAACCCGGTAGATCAGGAAGGCACCTACCCCTTGCCCGAAGCCCAGGTCGACCGGTTCATGATGAAAGTATTTGTGACCTACCCTACCAAGGAGCAGGAGCTGGAGGTGATGCGCCGGATGTCCAACATGAAATTTGAAGGTAATGTACAGGCGATCCTCACTAAGGAGGATATTTTTGCCATCCGCGAGGAAATCAATAATGTAATGATCTCCCCCTCCTTGGAGCAATACATCATTGAATTAGTTTTTGCAACCCGGGAGCCTTTAAAATATGGTCTTGAAGAGGAGGCAGAATATATACAGTTTGGTGCCTCACCCAGGGCCAGTATCAACCTAAATCTTGCATCCAGGGCGGTGGCTTATCTGGATGGCAGAGACTATGTTTTGCCTGAAGATGTCAAGGAAGTGGCAGTAGATGTAATGCACCACAGGATCATCCTTAACTATGAAGCTGAAGCGGACAACATCAGCACTAAAAGTGTGGTAAAATCGATCCTAAACAAAATTCCAGTCAACAGGTAAACTGCTGATTAACAAGAAAGTATTTTTGAAAAGTAAAGTTTCGATAAGACTTTCTTAACATTATCTTAACATAGCCCCTATTCTATTCACAAATTCATAACAGTGATGAAGCCATGAGTTAACGGTGTTTCCTCACCTTTGCATCAAAGTTAAATTTGATGTTTAAGAAGTTTTCGTTTATTCTCCTCTTTTCAGGAATTCAATTCAGCCTCTTTGCCCAATCAGGAACCATATCCGGAACCGTACTAGACCAGGGTACCGGAGAATCCGTCATCGGTGCCAATGTAGTCATTGAGGGCACCACCAAGGGAGCCCCCACTGATATTGATGGCAAATTCATAATTAGCAATGTGGAACCAGGCAGCCATAACTTAACGATTTCCTTTGTAGGATATACTACGAAATTAATCCCCGTGGTGGTTCAGGAGGGTAGGACCATTACCTTGGATATTTCGCTTGAAGAAGATTTTGGGCAGTTGGAAATGGTGACAATTACTGCGGTTAGGGAAACGGCCAATGATGTAGCGGTGCTCAAAACCATCAAGGAAAGCATGCAGATCGTGAGTGGTTTGTCAGCGGAAACCATCAAAAGGACACTGGATAGCGATGTTTCTCAGGTGGTCAAAAGAATTCCGGGTATAACCGTAGTACAAGATAGATTTATCGTGATTCGGGGATTAAGTGAGCGGTATAATACTACGCTGCTGCATAATTCTAATATCCCCAGTATGGAGCAAGACGTAAGGTCTTTTTCATTTGATGTAATTCCCAGTAATGTAATTGACCAGATACTGATTTATAAAACTCCTGCACCGGATTTGCCAGGAGATTTTTCAGGAGGGGCCGTTAAAATATTTACCAAAAGTATTCCGGAAGAAAATGAAACGGTTTTAGATATTTCCACTGGTTTCCGTTCAGGAAGTTCTTTGCGAAATTTTCGGGCAGAAAGTAGGAGAGATTGGCACTGGACAGGGTTTAATGATGGGGCCAATGATCTACCCGCAGACTTCCCAGAAAATTTAGTGGGCCAACCTCAGGCAATAGTAGACCAGGCAGGAAGGTCCTTGCCCAATAACTGGAAGGAACAGGGATATAATTCAGGATTAGATTATAAGGTCTCCGTTACGAATAGTTTTAGAAAAAACTTAGGGAAAAAGGGTAGTCAAATTGGAAATATCACCAGTATTCAATATTCTAATACCAAGACGGTCTTTAATGTGCGCAATGCTTCATTTGAGGCTTTTAATTTTGATGAGAACATCTCCAGGCCGAGATTCCAATTTGATGACATGGAATATTCTCAGGAAATCATGTCAGGATTGGTGCATAACTGGGCTTTTAGATTAGATGATAATAATATTTTTGAATTCAAGAATTTATATAATCAGCTTACCACCCACGATTTTATAGACCGTTACGGTGATCAGTTTGCTCAGAGTTTCACTCAGGATAATTTTGCTTTTTTTAACGAATACCGCGGCATTTATTCTGGACAGCTTGTAGGCTCCCATAAATTTTTTAATGATGCTACAAAGATCGAATGGATAGGTGGATACGGGCTGTCTTTTAATGAATTGCCCGACTATAGGAGATATAGGAGAAATGTGGTGGACATTGAAACCAGAGAATCTACCCTTTTAATACCTGCGGGCCAGTCTCCGGATTTTCTGGGAAAATTTTATTCTTCCATGCGGGAGGATATGATAACCGCGGCATTTAACATTGAACAAACCATCAATAAAAATAAGGAAGTAGATTTTAAACCAGTTTTAAAAGCAGGAATATATTTTGAAGATAGGGATAGAAATTTTTCAGCAAGAAACCTGGGTTTCAGAAGGGGGATGAGTTTTACCAGTGAACTTACTGCACTGGAAATAGATGAAGTTTTCCAGCCGGAGAACATTAATTCAGAGAGCGGAATTGCATTGGGAGAGAATTTTTCTGTAAGCAATTTTTTTAACGCAACCAACAGGTTACGGGCCTATTATATTTCTGCTAATATACCAATTTGGAGGTTTAATTTATTTGGAGGTGTAAGGTATGAAGATAACCTTCAGCAGCTAAGAAGCCCTGATAGATTCACAGAAGGGTCTCCAACGCCTCCAATGCAGCCGGTAAGCATACCCCAGGCCATTTGGCTGCCTTCGGTTACTTTGGCCTATAACATTTCAAATAAGATGGTGGTCAAGGGAGTCTATGGAAAGACGGTTAACAGACCTGAATTCAGAGAAATAGCACCTTTCGGATTTTATAATTTTATTTTTGATGCTACCGTTACCGGGTATGAATTTCTGCAAAACAGCGAGATTGATAATTTTGATTTACGATGGGAATGGTATCCCAGTCTTACCGAAACGGTTTCATTTGCATTATTTTATAAAGATTTTACCAACCCCATTGAATCACTTTTTGGGAACTTTGGTAGTGAGCAGACCACCTTTTTATACAGGAATACAGAAAGTGCCTATACCATGGGATTCGAGGTAGATGTCAGAAAGTCTCTGGCAGGCATTTCTAATTCTGTTTTTTTGAGCAGATTGAGCGTATTGGCCAATTTTTCATACATCGATAGCGAAATAACCCTTGGGGAGGAGCTTTCAGAGTTATTAAGGGCAAAAGACAGACCACTACAAGGCCAATCGAATTACATTATCAATACGGGGATATTTTATGATGATATCATCAGAAACCTACAGGTTAACCTATTGTATAATGTGATTGGGAAGCGGATACTCCTGGTAGGTGCCGGAGCCATCCCTGATACTTATGAAATGCCCAGGAACGTAATTGATTTAAGCATACGCAAAGGGATTACCAAAAGACTTGCATTGAAATTTGGCATCAAGGATTTGCTTAATCAGGAATTTCTTTTGCTCCAGGACGGGAATGAAGATGGAATTTTTAGTAGAAAAAATGATCAGGTATTTAGAAGATACAGGCCAGGCACTTCTTACTCTCTGGGATTGACTTATGTATTAAAATAAGAAACAACAATAAAAACCATAAACAATAAAAACCAAAAATCAAGATTATGAAAAAAACAAGATTTAGTAAATGGTGGATAGCAAGGAATTTGCGGTCCATAGGAAGTCATTTCCTTAGTATTATTTTCGTTGCCGGGATCGTTATGGTAGCGGGATGTGGCGATGATGATGAGGGAGGCCCTACCGGAGCTGCCCCAACAATCTCATTTACCCCATCTGCTGCGGCTAATGTGGTAGGAGCAGAAGTAGGGACTCAGGTTACCATTGCCGGACCGGCAGGTTTGAGCAATTTGAAGATTTTGAAGAATGGTGCTCCTGATAGTAATTTTCCTGATGTTAGCTTATCAGGTATCACTGCCACTTATGATTTGGCATATACTATTGAAGGAAACCTTAATCCAGGTAGTACCGTCAATTTTACCTTTTTAGCTACGGATGCAGCAGGTCAGACTACTACCTCAAGTCCTTTTACTGTAACAGTGAGTGCTGAGCCTCCTAAAGCAAGAGTTCAGGTGGGTGGCGTTTCTATGCTATCAGGTTTTGATGAACACATCCCTGGGGTTGCTGTGGGTGGAATAGAAGGTACTTATATTCCCGCAAATACTACATTCACAAAGGACAAACATTATGTGTTGATAAGCTTTGTAAGGGTTGGACCAGTTCCAACAGGATCTCCTCAAAATGATGATGGCACCACCTCAGGCGTATTAACCATAGAGCCTGGAACTGTAATATTTGGCGACCTTGCTTCTAAAGGCACATTGGTAATCCAACGTGGCGGTAAAATAATGGCCGAAGGTACAGTAGATGAGCCAATCGTATTTACCTCTACCAGGACTCCAGGAACAAGAGTTCCTGGTGACTGGGGTGGTGTGGTGATCTGTGGCAGGGCTACTAATAATGAAGGGCCTAATGTACAGCTTGAAGGCGGTTATGGTGCATGGCATGGTGGTGATAACGATGATGATAACTCAGGTATATTGAGGTATGTGAGGATAGAATGGGCTGGTATTCCTATCAATCCAAATGAAGAAGTTAACACCCTTACGATGGGTAGTGTTGGTAATGGTACTCAAATCGAGTATGTACAGGCTGCTTGGGGATTGGATGATCAATTCGAGTGGTTTGGAGGAACTGTTGATGGTCGTTATCTAGTCGCTTACCATGGACTTGATGATGATTTTGATGTTGATTTAGGCCATAGTGGCAACGTGCAGTTTGGAATTGGTATTCGTGGAGACAAGGATGCCGACCAATCTGGTTCTAATGGATTTGAGGTAGACAATAATGGACAAAGTGAGCCTAGGAATCCACGTACCTCTACTGTTTTTTCTAACATCACCATTATTGGACCTAAAGGAACCCGAGAAACTTCCATTGCGGGAGAATTTCAGCATGGTGCTCAGTTAAGAAGAGCCAGCAGAATCAGTATTTATAATTCTGTAATCACTGGTTATCCTATGGGAATTTATATCGATGGTTCAGGATCAACCGATGCTGCCGTAGCTAATGAACTTCAATTAAGAAATGTAGTTCTTGCCGGTGTAAGAGGCTGGGGTGGAAATGGTTTTGGTAAGGCGTATAATCCTGACAGAGCATTAGATCACCAAAGCGCGCTTAATTCAGCCAGCTATCCTGACCTTGAGGCTAGTGGATTGCCATTTTTGGATGGATCTGGAAATGCACGTGGAAACCATCCTGGTTCGGAGCCAAGAGGCCATTCAATTAGATGGAATCAGGCCTCATTTGATGCCATTGCATGGTTCAATACCGCAGTATATGGTAATACTTTTGTAGGAGCCTGGGATGAGACCGGACTTAACGCGAATTTGTTTGATTTAGGAACACCTACCTTCACCATTTCTGCGGGAAGCCTTTTGGCAACCGCTGCAAGCTGGGATAACGTACCTTTATTAACTCTTCATGAAAAGAGCGATTGGTTTGGTAGCTATGAGGAGGTTCCTTATGCCGGTGCATTTGGCACATCAGGTGACTGGACCGCAGGTTGGTCCAACTTCAATGCAAACGAAGACTACGGCTTTATTAACTAATTAGATCCATGTAATATACCGGCCGGTAAAAATACCGGCCGGTATTTTTTTTATGAAAAACAGTATCACTTCCCTTCTTCTTGGCACCTATCTGTTTATAGGGTTAATTTCATGTAACTCCAATTCGAAGTACGATATTGCTACCTACTACGAACAGGAAGCTCAGGACACCATTTTAACCAACATTGTTACCTATATCTACAAAGTGCCAAGAGGTGTACCTAAAGAAAGAAAGCATTATAATGAGTATCGGCACTTATATGTGAAAATTATTAAGGATTTCGAATTCTTAAATTACTATATAGACCCGAGCGATAGCACCCATTATTTTTATATGATCAGGCCCGCAAGAAATGCACATGGTCATAAAAGAGGAGTTGGTGGAAAATATAAGGTGGATCAGGATTTTAACCTTTTGGATTTTGAGGAGATTTTTAACACCCCCATGATGTCTGTCGAAGAGATTAAAGAAAAGGGAACGTATTTATGGGATGACCTGATGTACTATAAAAATGTTGACAGGTATTTTCTGAATAAATCATTTATAGAATTTCCTGATGAGAGAGTAAGATATGATAAAGAGACGAAGGAATGGACCTACGAGAAATTGGAATGAATTTTTTGTAAATTCAATTTTTATCAAAATCAAATCAGCCGGAAGAGATTCCGGCTTTTTTATTTTTATTCTTATATTGAAAAAACCTTGAAACCTTTTTTGACAATAAGGGTTCGTAAGAGTCTGTAATAACCAACCCAGATGACAAACGAAAAAATATTGATATCCGGTGGTACGGGTCTGATTGGCAGCAGACTCACTACTATGCTGCAGGAAAAAGGCTATAAGGTGGCTTACCTCAGCAGGAATCCGGTCACCATTCCTAATATACGGGTGCATTACTGGGATCCTGCATTAGGAAAAATAGAGCAGGAAGCCATCAAAGACACGGCGCATATCATCAATTTGGCAGGTGCGGGGGTAGCTGACAAACGCTGGACAAAAAAGAGAAAGCAGGTGATTCTGGATAGCAGGATAGAATCTACCGCGCTGCTTCGGGAAGCCATTCAGAATGCTTCACAAAAACCCAAATCATTAATCTCAGCCTCTGCCGTTGGCATCTACGGCTTTGATACGGGTGATCCATTAGTTACGGAAGAAACACACCCAGCGCAGGATTTTTTAGCCGATGTGACGCAGCAATGGGAAGAGTCCTCCCGCGAGGCAGAAACCCTTGGAGTACGTACCGCTCAATTAAGGATAGGCATTGTTTTGAGTCCTGATGGAGGGGCCCTACCCCAAATTTTGAAGCCGATAAAACTAGGCCTGGGAGCTGCTTTAGGCAGTGGCAAGCAATATATGAGTTGGATTCATATTGATGATTTGTGCAGGATGTTTATATGGCTCATGGAAAATGAAAATTTGATAGGCCCGTACAACGGCGTAGCGCCTAATCCCGTTACTAATAAGGAACTGACGAGGGCAGCTGCCAAAACATTAAAAAAACCACTTTTTTTGCCTAATGTACCTGGATTTGCCATCAGGCTGGTTTTCGGAGAAATGGGCAATATTGTATTAGGAGGCAATCGGGTATCCTCAGAAAAAATTCAAAAATCTGGATTTAAGTTTAATTTTTCCGAGCTTTCCCCTGCATTGGAGGATTTGCTGAGGCATTAATGTTTAAAGAGATTAAATAAACATGGAAGAAAAGATAAAAGAAGGAAAAATCCCTAAAGCCAACGTTAATAATATGGACGAAGAAAAGAAGATTCGTCAGGCTTTTAAGGACAAGGATTGGAATGAGATCAAAAGCTCTGATAGCTGGGTCATTTTTAAGGTGATGGCAGAGTTTGTAGAAGGCTTTGAAAAGCTTGCCAAAATCGGGCCTTGCGTTTCTATATTTGGATCAGCAAGAACCAAGGCCGACCATCCCTACTATAAAGTGACCGAAGAGATTGCAGCCAAGCTGGTGCGCCATGGGTATGGCGTTATTACCGGCGGGGGTCCCGGCATCATGGAGGCGGGTAATAAAGGTGCTAAAAGTGAACGGGGAAAATCCGTTGGGCTAAACATAATCTTGCCGTTCGAGCAGTTTAATAATATTTATATCGATCAGGACAAGCTGATCACTTTTGATTATTTCTTTGTACGAAAAGTGATGTTCGTAAAATACTCACAGGGATTTATTGTTATGCCTGGCGGATTCGGTACCCTTGATGAAATGTTTGAGGCCCTTACACTCATCCAAACCAAAAAGATCGGAAGGTTTCCAATCGTATTGGTCGGTAAGCGCTATTGGAGCGGTCTTATCGACTGGATAAAGGATACCTTGCTAACCGAAGAAAATAACATCAATGAGGAGGACCTCGAGCTTTTTAACGTCGTAGAAACGCCAACTGAAGCTGTTAAAGTGATTGATGATTTCTACTCCAAATATCTGCTTTCACCTAATTTTTGATTTTGAGATTTGTAGCTTTACTGGCCGCCCTATTTTCCATTGCTGTTACTCTTGTTTACATCCAGATAAATGAGCGTAACAGAAAGCATACCCGTATTTCTAAAACGGCAGAGGCCTACAATGCCCCTCCTGAAATGGGGATCACCAACTCTGCCATAGCCCGATCCCTTCCCATACGGGAAAATTTGATTTTTGCCGGGGAGTTGGTGCCTTTACAAATACCTGATGTCAGGGAGCGGTTCGACAGGGAATTGCACATCAACACTTATTGGCATAGCAATACCATTGGATTAATAAAGAGAAGCCACCGCTGGTTTCCTGTGATGGAGGAAATCCTGGCCCGGGAGGGGGTGCCGGCAGATTTTAAATATCTCCCTGTAATAGAAAGTGGTCTGGCCAATGAGATATCACCCAGAAATGCCGTGGGATACTGGCAGATCATCGCTTCGGCGGGAAAAGAATTAGGCCTGGAGATCAACCGTGAGGTAGATGAGCGCTATGATCCGGTAAAATCCACAGAGGCTGCTTGTACGTATCTAAAGAATGCCTATGCAAAATTTGGCAGTTGGACGGCCGCAGCCGCCTCTTATAATCGTGGTATTGCCGGTCTCAACAGAGCTTTTGAAAATCAAAAAGTCAGTAATTTTTATGATCTGATGCTTAATGAAGAAACCTCCAGATATGTTTTTAGGATCATTGCCATCAAGGAAATCATGGAAAATCTACCGGATTATGGATTTATTATTGACGAGGAGCATGTATATAAACCTGAAGAAGTTAATGTGATTCAGATTACCAAAACCATTCCTGACCTGACCGAATTCGCTATTGAACAGGGCATTAACATTAAGTTGCTGAAAAGGCATAATCCCTGGCTCAGGACTGACAGGCTTACAGTCAATATTGGGCAGAGGTATGAGATTGCGATCCCACTTAATTGATTATTGTCAAAAATTTGACAACAATTTAATTTTAAGGGTTGTTACTTTAGGTTGGATTACCTGCTCAACTGCGGTTTTTGATGCGGAAAAACTATTTTTCATTATAAATTAACCACAAATGCAAAAAACTTATTACGATCCGGCAGACCTTAAAAAATTTGGAGATATCGGGGAATTTGGCGAAGAGGCAGCAAAAAAATTCTTTGATTGGTATGGCCATGTTTTTGAAGAAGGGGCTCTGACCGCCCGCGAAAAATCTCTCATTGCTTTGGCAGTGGCCCATGCAGTTCAGTGCCCTTACTGTATTGATGCTTACTCAACCGATTCCCTGGAAAAAGGCTGCAATGAAAAGCAAATGATGGAAGCCGTACATGTAGCAGCAGCGATCAGAGGTGGGGCCTCTTTGGTACATGGCGTACAAATGATGAATAAAGTGAAAAAACTATCTATGTAATGGAGAAATCGTTAAAAGCAAGGCAACATTTATTAGCCTCTACAGAAAATCAAATTGAGTTTCTCAGCAATGGGATATTCCAGATTGGAGGCTTGCCTACTTTTAAACAAAGCCTGAAAACCTGCGGACACCAACCGCTGAAGCCTACAGAGCTTGAAATCTTCCAGATCAACGTAGGCTATATGTGCAATCAGGTATGCAAACACTGCCATGTAGATGCAGGCCCTGATCGAAAGGAAATCATGACCCGTGAGACCATGGGCCAATGCCTTGAGGTCATGAGGTCCCAACAAATAAAAACCGTAGACCTCACCGGGGGTGCTCCGGAGATGAACCCTGATTTCAGGTGGTTTGTCGAGGAGATCAAAAAGACAGGGGTAGAGGAGGTGATTGTGCGTTCCAATCTTACGATTATTCTGGCCAACCCCAAATACCATGACCTCCCTGATTTTTTTAAGAAACATGGCGTCAGAGTCATTTCATCATTGCCTTTTTATCAGGCCGATAAGACCGACAGGCAAAGGGGCCAGGGGGTGTTTAAATCTTCTATCGAAGCCCTGCAAATGCTCAATGCGGTGGGCTATGGGCAGGAAGGCAGCAGCCTTTTTTTGGATCTGGTTTATAATCCAAGTGGGGCATTCCTGCCGGGCGCACAAGCCCAGCTTGAGAATGACTTCAAAAAAGAACTCCACAAAAACTATGGGATTGTTTTCAATAGTTTGTTTACCATCACCAACCTGCCAATCAGCAGATTTTTAGACTATCTGGTGGCCACAGATAATTATGAAGAATATATGGACAAGCTGGTTGCCGCCTTCAATCCTGCTGCAGTAGAAGGCCTTATGTGCCGCAATACGATTTCTGTAGATTATTTGGGATTTCTGTATGATTGTGATTTCAATCAAATGCTGGAATTGAAAGTGGCTCCGGAGCAACACCAGCACATCAGCAGTTTTGATCAAAATGAATTGAATAAGAGGGAAATCATTGTAGGGCAGCATTGCTACGGCTGCACAGCCGGAGCAGGCTCCAGTTGCCAGGGAGCTACCGTCAACTAAACATTCTTACATTTGGAAAAAATACTTGCGGCCCAGGAATTTCTAAAAAGTAAAGGAATTGTAAATCCCCAGATAGGGGTGATTCTCGGCACAGGGCTGGGGAATTTATTTGTTAAGGAAATTGAGGACCCTCTATTTGTTCCTTATGATGTTATTCCGCACTTCCCTGTTTCTACGGTAGAAACCCATCATGGAAAACTGATCTTCGGAAAGATCAATGGGGTAAATGTGCTGGCCATGCAGGGCCGTTTTGCTTATTATGAGGGCTATACCATGCAGCAGGTTACCTTTCCGGTAAGGGTGATGAAGGCTCTTGGTGTTCAGAAATTGTTGATCTCCAATGCTGCAGGCAGCCTGAATCCCCAGTGGTCTAAAGGTGAGATGATGGTCATAGAGGATCATATTAACCTGCTTCCGGATAATCCGCTCAGAGGGCCTAATCTTGACGAGCAGGGCCCCAGATTTCCTGATATGAGCGCGCCTTATGATGCGACTATGAACGAACATCTCATGAATATTGGCGAGGATCTTGGCATCAATATGAGAAAGGGAGTTTATGCTGCTGTGCTTGGCCCCAACCTCGAAACCAGGGCTGAATACCGCTTTCTTAAGAAAATCGGTGCTGATGCGGTGGGTATGAGCACTGTGCCGGAGGTTATTGTAGCCAATCATTGCTCAATCCCTTGTTGCGCCATTTCAGTCCTTACCGATGATTGCAATCCTGAACATCTGCAGCCCATAGATATTTCAGAGATCATCGCCATAGCGGGTAAGGCTGACCCTCTATTGACTAAACTATTCACAGGCCTGATTCAACAATTGAAAGACTGATATAGAATAGGGCTCTAATTTGTATATTACACCACATTACCCAACCCCAACCGATTAATGTTGGATACAATCATTTCCAGGATTTCCCTTGGCATGTGGCGGCTGAAGCCCTCCACCTCCCAAAAGGAATTGACCCATCTGATACAGGCTGCCATAGACTCAGGGGTAACTACTTTTGACCATGCTGATATCTATGGAGCCTATACCTGCGAAGAAATATTCGGCGGGGCTTTTCAAAGTCTGCCAGCATCTGAAAAATTAAAAGCGCAACACATAACCAAATGCGGTATAAAACTAGTCTCGGACCAAAGGCCGCATCACCGGATCAAACATTATGACCTGAGCAAAGAGCACATAGTGGCATCGGCAGAAAACTCTTTAAAAATGCTGAGGATAGAGAAGCTGGATCTGCTCCTCCTCCACCGTCCAAGCCCTTTAATAAATCCTGACGAGGTCAATTCTGCATTCACTAAGCTTCGAAAAGAAGGTAAAGTAAAAAATTTCGGAGTCTCTAATTTCACACCTGCTCAAACAGAGGTGTTGAGATCATCACTTGAACTGCCACTGGTTACTAATCAAATTGAAATATCCCTGATGCATCACCAGCCTCTTTTTGACGGCACCATAGACTATCTCATGACCAATGATATTGCACCGATGGCCTGGTCGCCTTTGGGGGGAGGCAAAATTTTCACAGATGATGATCCCTCCCTGCAGGAACTCAGAAGTGCCCTGAAATTTATGGCGGCAGATTATGATATGACCCTCGCGCAATTATTGCTCGCCTGGCTCTTAGCCCATCCGGGCAATATTTTTCCGGTTTTAGGCACTATGAACATTGAGCGGTTACAGGAATATGCAGAGGTGACCGGAAAAAAACTCAGCACCCAGGATTGGTTTGCCATGCTTAAGGCCGTAAAAGGAAGAGATGTTCCATAGTCTTCCTTGATAAAAGGAGTATTTTCCTATTCTCATTTTATAAGATGAATTGTTTTTCCCCTTAGATGGAGTCATCTTTGCGGTTTGGTTGTTATCCAAAGGAAAAAGACCCACATGAAGGCCCAGGAAACCCCTACAAAAACCATCAAATTTAAAGACCAGACAGGACATGATACCCTGGAGATCATCGGGGCCAGGGAGCATAATTTAAAAAATATTAATGTCACCCTTCCCAGAAACAAACTTGTGGTAATCACAGGGATCAGTGGAAGCGGCAAATCCTCCCTCGCTTTTGACACCATTTATGCAGAGGGGCAGCGCAGGTATATGGAAAGTTTCTCTGCTTATGCCCGCTCTTTTTTAGGCAATCTGGAGCGCCCCGATGTAGACAAAATCAACGGACTTAGTCCGGTGATCTCCATTGAGCAAAAAACAACCTCCCGTAACCCCCGGTCTACCGTCGGTACGGTCACGGAGGTGTACGACTTTCTGCGATTGCTTTTTGCACGGGCAGGAGAGGCCTATTCTTATTTATCCGGTAATAAGATGGAGCGGCAAACGGAAGAGCAAATCAGAGCCCGGATTTTAAGTGGTTTTTCAGGCAGGAAAATTTCCGTTTTAGCTCCGGTTGTAAAAGGAAGAAAGGGGCACTACAGGGAGCTTTTTCAGCAGATTATTAAAAGCGGTTACAGCAAGGTAAGAGTGGATGGGGAGATGATGGAATTGACCCCTAAAATGCAGGTGGACCGGTATAAAACCCATGATATTGAGGTGGTGGTGGATCGTATTGAGGTCAACGAAAAAAGCAGATCACGTGTGACCAGCACCATACAAACAGCCATGAAAGAGGGAAAAGGGGTTATAATGGTCATGGATGAGGAAGATCAGGTTTCCTATTTTTCCAAAAATTTGATGGATGCTGAAAGTGGCCTTGCCTACGATGATCCTGCCCCAAACCTGTTTTCATTCAATTCCCCGTATGGGGCCTGCCCTACCTGCAATGGTCTCGGCGTAATCCAGGAAATATCAGAGGAGATGGTGATTCCTGACAGGAATCTAAGCATCAGCAGGGGGGCAATAGCACCATTAGGTGAATACCGGGATATATGGATTTTTAAGAAGGTAGAAGCCATCCTCAAACGTAAAAAATTAAGCCTCACCACCCCTCTGAAAAATATTCCTGATGAGGTAGTGCATACCTTGCTATATGGCGATGATGTTCCTGTTGCTGTGAGCTCGGTCAAATATCCGGGCACAGATTGGAACACCAAATTTGAAGGGATTATAAATTTTTTGGAGAAGCAAAAGGAAAACGGAATTTCTGATAAAATTCGCCAATGGGTAGAAGAGTTTACCACCACTAATGTTTGCCCGGGTTGTGGCGGTGGCAGGCTCAGGAAAGAGGCATTGCATTATAAAATTGCCGACAAGAATATCTCTGAGTTGGCTGAGATGGACCTCGCCCATCTTACAGAGTGGTTTATAGATATAGAATCAAGGCTATCGGAAACTCAAAACAGGATTGGTGCAGAAGTCCTAAAGGAAATCAGAAAGCGCCTGTCATTTTTAATGAACGTGGGCCTTGGCTATTTACAACTCAATCGGCCGCTCCGTACCCTTTCAGGCGGTGAGGCCCAACGGATACGGCTGGCTACCCAGATCGGAACGCAATTAGTGGGGGTCCTTTACATTTTGGATGAGCCCAGCATTGGACTGCACCAGCGGGATAATATGAGACTGATCCAGGCACTGAAAGACCTCCGGGACCTGGGCAATACTGTGATCGTGGTAGAGCATGACCGGGACATGATGCTGGCCTCCGACTTTATACTGGATATTGGTCCCGGTGCCGGCAGACATGGCGGAAGGATTATGGCAGCAGGTTCTCCGGATGAATTGCTCAAAGGTCAGGGGGTTACGGCCGCCTACCTTCGCGGGGAGGAGGCCATCAAAGTCCCGAAGACCCGAAGAAAGGGAACGGGGAAGTATTTGGAACTAAAAGGCGCCAGGGGCCATAATCTGAAAAATGTGTCTGTGAAAATTCCCTTGGGTACGCTCACACTGGTATCAGGCGTATCGGGCTCAGGCAAGTCCTCCCTGATCCATGAAACCTTATTCCCGGTATTGAGGAAGCATTTTTTCCGGTCTCGTGCCGAACCCCTGGAATTTGATTCGGTTAAAGGCCTAGAGCATATCGATAAGGTGATTGAGGTAGACCAGTCGCCTATCGGGAGGACGCCCCGGTCAAACCCGGCTACTTATACCGGAGTTTTTACTGATATCAGGGCTTTGTTTAGCCAGCTGCCTGAGGCTAAAATCAGAGGCTATAAACCGGGCCGGTTTTCATTTAATGTGAAAGGGGGTAGATGTGAGACCTGTGAGGGTGCCGGATTGAGACTGATTGAAATGGAGTTTTTGCCGGACATCCATGTGCCTTGCGAGACCTGTAAGGGCAAGCGGTACAACCGCGAAACTCTGGAAGTGCGTTTTAAAGGCAAATCCATCTCAGACGTGCTCGACATGACCGTAGAACAGGCGGTGGAATTTTTTGAAAATCAGCCTAAAATACTGAGAAAAATAAAAACCCTCAATGAGGTAGGCCTTGGCTATATCAGCTTAGGGCAGCATGCTACCACCCTTTCAGGGGGTGAGGCCCAGCGGGTGAAATTGGCTACGGAATTGTCCCGCAAGGATACCGGGCAGACACTTTATATCCTGGATGAGCCTACTACAGGCCTGCATTTTGAGGACATCAAACACTTGCTAGAGGTGCTCAACAAACTGGTGGATAAAGGCAATACCGTTCTGATTATTGAACACAATATGGATGTGATCAAGGTAGGTGATTGGGTGATTGACCTGGGTCCTGAAGGTGGTGATGCGGGCGGAAAAATAGTAGGAACGGGTACTCCGGAAACGCTTGCTAAAGTAAAGGAAAGCCATACGGCCACGTTTTTGGCTTTGGAGCTCCAGTGAGCAAAATATACCTTAATGGGGTAACTGTAACAGGGAGATTATCAGCACAAAAAAAAGCCGGAACTGCTGTGCCGGCTATCGCAAACCTTAACCTCAAACAATAAAAATAGTGTTGCTCAAGGCAAATATGCCTGTTAAAGGGTTTTTGCCTTATTCTGATCTGCGTGCATGAGATAAATTTTGGTGTCTCCCAGTTCAGCCATAAAGGCGCTTTGAGAAAGAATGACCTGAGTGGATAATTCATTCACACCGCCGATATTGATTTTGCCTTCGAATACCAGATCTCCTGATTCATTGTAGACCATGATTTTTTCGAATTCAGGCATGTCAGTGATTGATTGTGGCTGCACTAATTCGTTATCGAGCAGAGTAAGGTCCATTCCTGAACTCTGGAATGATTGGTCCGGCGTGCCGTTACCGAAAGCGAATCCCGCTGTGGCAATTAAGCCTAATGTAAACAATGCTGATTTTTTGATGATATTTTTCATAACAGTATATTATTCTTATTTCTTATCCTTATGTGACTGAACGCAAAATTATATTTTATGTTTGGATAAATATCACGTATATATTTGGATGGCATGTAAGGTTTATTGGGTTTATGTCTTTTTTTTAATAGGTCTGATTAGGGTCATTATCTATCAGACAAATGCTGTATTGACTTTGATGTAAAACCTGAAATACTCTATTGAGCCTAACATCCGGGCCAAATTAAATTTGGCGCTGAAATGAACCCTATAGGGCCCCAACCTTGTAACTATACTTAGTGTTATCAACTTAAAAAGGATCATTTTATTTAATTTCGGATGATTTGAGCAACATTTAGGAATTTTTAGCACCAAAACTTAGGGTTTAGTATGCTGTGATGAAGGCCTAAATCCGGTAGATTATTTTTTAAACGGGCACTTTGGCATGTTCAGTTTAGTTAATATTGCATTGGATATGAACTATAAAAGAATTGAATATTGGGCTGGCCTGGGATTCCTGGCTTTGGCCGTCTTTATGCTTGCTAAAGAAAACTACTGGGATGCTGCATTATATATTTCAGCAGGAATGGCCTTTTCACTCAATGGCTTGCTCAAAGAAAATGTTTTTCCGGAGGCCAGGAAATTATTGGTCATTTTAGCCTGGTTATTTATAGGGCTCACCTTGTTTCTGTTTTTATTTTTGCTGCGTACTGATAAATAGGCTGGTAAAAGGCAATCATGAATAAAACCAAACTATATTGGTCATTGCAAATTGGGGGGTGGACTACTTACGCGCTGTTTCAGCTGCTGATCGCCGGATTACAGTCAGAGTTGTTCCAACTTACCTTTAGGCAGGTGACATTCCTGATCCTTGAAGCTGCGGTATTTCTTTTGGCCACCCATCTTTTCCGTAACTTTATAATCTACAAGGGCTGGCTTGAAATTGGGATGAGAAGACTGATCCCAAGGGTATTGGTCGCGGTGGTGGTACTTGCCTTTTTGGTCTATCTAGGCCGGATATCTATTTCTTTTCCTATCGGACTCTTCAATAAAGAGGCCTTCAACCCTGCGACTATTGGAGCGTTGGTGGCTGTTTACACCTTTATTATCTTTTTATGGGTGTTATTATACTTGATATACCATTATTTTGAAAGGTACAACCTGGCATTGAAGCATCAGGCCGCTATCCATGAAATAGAGCTCAATAACCTTAAGGCCCAGTTGAACCCGCATTTTATTTTTAATGCTCTGAACAGCATCAGAGCCCTGGTGGAGGAGGAACCCAAAAAATCAAAAATGGCCATCAATCAACTTTCTAATATACTCCGAAACGCTCTGACAACAGATAAAAAGAGGCTGACGCATTTTGGAGAAGAGTTGTCCATGGTGAAAGATTATTTGGGTTTGGAGACCATTCGTTTTGAGGAACGGCTCAATACTTCCTTTGAAATTGACCCGGAAAGTTATAATTTTCAAATTCCACCATTGATGTTGCAAACTTTGGTGGAGAATGCCATAAAACACGGGATTTCCCGTTTGAAAAAAGGCGGCAATATTTCCATCAATACTTCCGTACATGCGGGAGTGCTTGCCATCCGGATCCGGAATACCGGGCAGATGAAGACTTTGAATGGAAAGGATTATGGCGCCAGGGGCCTGGGGCTAAAAAATACCAATCAAAGGCTCAGGCTGATTTATGGAGATGATGCCCATTTTCATATTGCCAATGAAAACGATGAAACCGTATTAACTGAATTGATCATACCACAGAAAATCTACTATGAGGACACTAATAATCGATGATGAGCGCCTGGCCCGTAAGGAGCTGATGAGCCTGCTGGAAGACCATAAAGATATTGAAATCATCGGGGAGGCCAGCAATGCTGATGATGCTGTCAAGATGATTGATGAGCTCAATCCTGACCTTCTTCTTCTGGATATCCAGATGCCTGGAAAGTCCGGATTTGACCTATTGCAAATGCTGGATTTTACGCCTGCAGTGATTTTCACCACAGCCTATGATGAGTATGCACTCAAGGCTTTTGAGGTCAATGCATTGGACTATCTGCTAAAGCCTATCCAGGAAGAACGGCTCAATGAAAGCATAGCCAAACTTCTAAAAATGGAGGAGCAAAAAGAAAAATCAACAAGTTCAGATGAGAAAAAGCTTGGACTCTCTGATCAGGTATTTGTGAAGGATGGAGACCGTTGCTGGTTTGTAAAACTTTCCGAAATCAGACTATTTGAATCGGATGGCAACTACATTAAAGTGTATTTTGAAAACTTCAAACCAATGATCCACAAGTCATTGAATGCCCTGGATGAAAAGCTTGATGACCGGAGTTTTTTCAGAGCAAGTCGCAAGCACATCATTAACCTTAGCTGGCTGGAGACCATAGAGCCCTGGTTTAATGGGGGCCTCATGGTAAAGTTAAAAGGTGGAGAAAAAGTAGAGGTAAGCCGAAGACAGGCGGCAAAATTTAAAGATATGATGAGTCTTTAATTTTTATTCATAACCTTGCCCTGTACCAGCCGGGCCAGCTCCTCACGAACCTTCCAGTCCTCTGCCAGCCTGATCATGGCTATGGCTTCCATTTCGGTGATAAAGCCTTTGATTTTGTTGGCCTCCCACACGGCTTTGATGTATTTTTTTCTCTTTTCCTCGGGATAATCGCCAATTGACTCGCTCAGATATTTTCTGGCCCTTTCGAAGGCATTAATGTAGTCTTTTTCGATAAAATCATTTACCCAATCCAGCTCTTTGAGGCCCTTAATTTCCACGGCGGTTTTTTCCAGATGCTCCCTTTCCAGATTATCCAGGCCATGATAATGGTAGATTACAGCAATCAGAAGGAGGTAGACTTTTTTTTCCTGGGAGTCCATGGGTGCTAAATCAAAAGACTAAATTAGGGATTTTTTTCAAATGGTCATTACAGGATATTATGGATACTGGATGATTGGTTGAAATGAGGTTGTTTTATTCTCTGATATTTTAATTGTAAGCACAAAGTTTTTTTCCTTACATTTAAAAGTTTAATTCCAAAATAAATTGAGGTACAGGCCGTTTTTTGAATCCTAAAATTTTTAAAATAATGAAGAAGATATTTTTGATTATTCCTTTTTTTCTTTTTGTAGCATCCAGTGCTTTTGCAGATGAGATTCAGTTTTTTAATGGGACATGGGAGGAAGTAAAGCGTGAAGCAAAACGTCAGAATAAACCAATATTTGTGGATTTTTATGCTACTTGGTGTGGCCCATGCATTCAAATGAGCCGGGATATCTTTACGCTTGATGAGGTTGGCAACTATTATAATTCTAAATTCATCAATTATAAAATTGACGCAGAAAAAGAAGAGCTAAGCCTGGTGAACTCGATTAATATTGAGGCTTATCCGACCCTGGTTTATTTTGATCCTGATGGCAAAATCATCAAACGACATATTGGCTTTGCCTGGGAGGAGGTGTTATTAAGTTTGGGAGCATCAGTAGCAGAGTATGACGATCTCAAAAAAGCCATAATGACCGGCTCTTACTCCAGGGAGGAGTTGTTAAAGTTTCTGGTGATAGCCCGGGAAGCCGATCCGGACCTTTACAATCAATATGAATTATCAGATCTTACTCTGGAAGATATCAGCAGTCCTGCGGGTTGGAATTATTTTTCATCTAACACCAATGACATTAATAGCCCGGAATTTCAACTGGCTATCATACATTCCGCGGCCCTTCAAAACTTGCACTCAGATTATCCGGGGGTTATGCTGCAGGTGATGGGATATTATTTTTGGGATGTGGTAGAAACCGGAAATATTGAAGACCTGGATATCTATAAGGACTATGCTTTTAAAATCCTTGAAGGTGCTCCTGATGTGGATTTTACCAGAGAGTTTATTAATTTAAGTATTGATGTTGAGTACTATAAGGTCAGGAAAGATATACCAAAATTTGTTGAAAATCTGATTCTGATGGTGGAAACCTACTATATGGATGATGAAGTGATGTTAAAAAATTATGCCAGCCTACTGGATGAAATGAGTGATGATCCAGCACACCAGGCAATAGCTGAATCATGGAAAAACGGAGACTCATTAACACAATCTGTAAATGCAGTACAACCTTTAGCCCCTTCATCAGATCAAAGAGATGGCAGGTGGACTACGGCCTTGTATGCATCAGTTAGTCAAAAAGACTTTAGAAAGTTTGACTTATTTAAACAAACAATCAATACCAATTATTTGGACTATCGATTGCTCAATGCGGCAATTTTTTATCTTGCAAATGAACAGCGCACGATCCATAAACTGGATCCTCTGGAGTACTCCAGTCATCTTGAGGCGGCCGCCTGGCACCATTCGAAAAGTATGGGGGAATCCAATTTTTTCAGCCATGAAAATCCGCGTGATCCGTCCCGAAAAACTACCGAGGACCGGGCAAAGCTGGCAGGAATAAAAAACCCTTTTATCGCGGAGAATATCGCCGGGCAGAGTAGAAGTTTTGATGGCCTCACCTATCTACAAGGTGCAGAATTATTCATCGATCAATGGATGAAGTCTTCAGGACACCGGGCAAATATTTTATCAGAAAAAGGGCTATCTATGGGATGCGGAGCCTACCTGAAAGATGGAAAATGGAATGCCACCCAAAAATTTCAGTGGTTTCAGCCTATTGTCATCTCGGAGACTGCTGCAGTTGATAAACTGCCTGATTGAACTTTCAGCTTTCTAAGTTATAGAGCACCGGCCTTGATGGGCTGGCATCCGCTTCCAGATTCAATACCTGTAGGTTTAATAAATAGATGCCATCTATGATCTGCTGAGGTATGTAGACCAGCTCTGTAATGGTGGCTTCTGTTTTTGGATTTTCAGGAATGTTCCAGAAGGCTTTATGGGCGGCAAGCCGGCCACCATCCACCTCAGGATCTACTGATGGCAGGTCGATGAGGAGGTGATTGACACCGATAGACCTGATCCATTTGGCTGCATCCGAATCAAGGAATGCCGGCCCGGTGCCGGAGTAATTTGCTGTAAGCTTTTTATCATCGTTGGGCATGGTTCTGATGATCAGGGCTTCAGGTCGGTGGTCTCCCAAAGCGGATACAATATCGGCTTTTGAAAGAGGCTTTCCCTGTTCGGAATTTACTGAAATAAGACAGGCGATAAAGTGAAATTTCTTCAGGCATTGGCCAATAGTCAGTCCCCCGGTGTCCATAATATGTGAAAGGCACTCGGTATGGGTGCCATTACCATGCGGGGTGACTTTCAGGGTATAGTGATTTACAGGACCACCTTTTGCAATGCTGCCTATGAAATCGCCCTGCTGTACTGGATTAAATTCAGGCACCGGACTGCCGTAGCAGTTGGGATTATCCATTTGCCTAATTGGTATCCCTATTTCCAATGGTTGATCCAGGTCTGCTTTCCAGGTGCGGCCCTTATAATTAATGCGTGTTTCCATTCAATTTTTAATCTGGATTGTCAAAAAATAAAGCCTCTGCAATACCATCAGCCAGGAGCAGGCCTCCAGGGGTCAGCACAATTCTTTCTTCTTCCAATTTACAGTAATTTCTTTTTTCCAGTTCTTTAAGATAATCCAGGGCTTCCTTGTCAAACCTGAAACCAATAGCATTTAGTTTGGCAAATTTAAGCCCTTTGGAGGTGCGAAGCCCTGTTAATATATATTCATTGGCCCTGTCAGCCTCAGTTCTCTCATCAAGGGCGGTAGGCACTAATCCTTGTTCTATGGCATCAATATATTTCTTGTTGTGAGAGATGTTAATATACCGCTCTGAGCCATCATAGGAGTGGGCCGAAGGACCAAGGCCCAGATATTTTTTATCCTCCCAGTATCCGGAGTTATGCCGGCTTTCATATCTAGGCTTCGAAAAATTTGATACTTCATAATGATTGTATCCGGCTTGGGTCAGCACTTCGTGCATGGTTTCAAATTGACGCGCAGCAGTATCCTCATCTGCGGGGATTATTTTACCCTTACGTGCCCAATTGGCAAATACGGTGCCCGGCTCAATGGTAAGACAATAGGTTGAAATATGCTCGGGATTCAGGCTAACCATCCGGTCAAGTGCCTTAGCCCACTGATCATCCCTGAGCCCTGGAAAACCATAGATCAGATCAATGCTGATATTTTCAAATCCTGCTGTACGTGCAGATTTTAGTGCCTCCAAGCCCTGGGCTACATTATGGCTTCTGTTCATCAATTGAAGCAAATCATCTTCAAGCGATTGAAGCCCTATGCTCAATCTTGTAATGCCCGCCTGTTTTAGGGCCTTAAGATATTCCAGGTTCAGATCATCAGGATTGGCCTCCAATGTGATCTCAGGAGCATTGGCAAAACCAAAAACTTCCTTGCCCTTTGTAATAAGCGCTCCTATTTGAGAAGGCTCAAGCACTGAGGGAGTGCCCCCACCAAAGTAAATTGTTTCCAGGGCTTCTCCCTTCAGAAAATCCTTTCTGAGATCGGCCTCCTGAAATAAGGCCGCCACCAAATCGTTTTTAAGTTTCAGGGAAGTGCTGAAATGAAAATCACAATAATGGCAAGCTTTGCGACAAAACGGTATGTGGTAATATAATCCTGCCAAAATCTTAACTTTACGCTGTTTTAGCGATTCATGGGTCTGTGGGCAAAATTACTTATTTATGCGGGTTAATTTACTTTTTATCCAGTCTGGTTTGGATACCGGCTGCAGCACAGGCTATTACTGACTCAACCAGGACCTATTGCATTCAGCCTGAAGACAGCCTTATGCTCCTCAAATCAGGAGTTCCCATAGGGCCCTGGCTGGACAGCCTCAGACATGGCCTACTAGAAAATCTACTTATCAAAGCCTTGCAGGAAGAAGGGTTCTGGAAAGCCCAATGGTTGACAGGCCCGACATGTCAGACTTTAAGGCCGGGTGAGCAATTCTCCTGGGTGCAAATTGGTACAGGTAATGTGCCCGAGGAGATCCTAAGAGCTGAGCGCCTGGGGGAGCATATTTTTAAAGGTCAGCCGTTCCGGCATAAGGACCTCATGGGGCTTTATGGAAATATTTTGGGGTTTTCAGAAAACCACGGCTACCCCTTTGCAGTTATTCGATTGGATTCCATTCATGTAGATAAAGAGGTTATCCATGGTCAGCTTCATCTGGATCCCGGTCCCTATATTACTTTTGATACTTTAAAAATTGCCGGTACCAGCAGGGTGTCACCAGAATTTTTGGGCCTATACCTGGGCGTCAGGCCCGGGGAGCCTTATCAGGAGCGCGCTGTAGCCGCAATTAGTGAGCGCATCGAGGGGCTGCCCTACCTTCGGCTTAATGGGGAGATCACCATTCATTTTCAAAATGAAATGGCCACGGTGCATGTGCCACTACGGTATGTCCCCTCAAACGCCATTGATGGCATCATCGGATTTTTCCCAAATCAGTCTGCTGATGGCGGCTTGCTGCTTACCGGCCAGGTAGACCTTGATTTGAATAATCTTTTTTCTTCCGGGAAGCACCTGAGTTTTTTCTGGCAGCGACAGAGACCCCAAAGTCAGGTTTTGGATATCCGATACCGGCACCCATTCTTATTGAAAACGCCCATACATTTTGATGGCCATTTTAACCTCTTCAAGGAAGATACTACCTTCCTCAACAGAGATTTTAGGGCTGCACTGGAATATGATCTGGATCGGTACCGCACCATATCCGTATTTTCAAATCACAGGGCAGGAAGGATTTTAGGCGTGCCCCTATCCGGGGAATTAGAACGCTTGCCGGAAGTTTCTGATTTTAATGTCAGTTATTATGGTGTGGGCTATACCTGGAATCGCCTCCGACCCTTACGAAATCCAGCAAGGGGCTTTAGTTTAATATCAAGAATTGCTGCAGGTAATAAGCGGATCCTTAGAAATGCCAACATTCCAGAGGAACTTCTGGAAGGCGTTGCACTTAATACCGCTCAGTACACGGCGGATTTATCTTTTTTATATTTTCAGCCACTTGGCAGGCAGCTCAGGTTATTCCATAAATTAAGTGGTGGTTGGGTGACCAATGAACGTTTATTTTTTAATGATATGTACCGGCTGGGAGGCATCAATAATCTTCGCGGGTTTAATGAAAATGAGTTTTTTGCCTCCGAATGGGTCCTTTCAAATTTAGAACTCCGGCTTTATTTCGAAGAAACCTCATATTTAATAGTGTTGTATGATCAGGCATACCTCAGCTATGATACCGGGCTCAGCACTTTTAACGATGCACCTTCAGGGCTAGGTGTGGGCCTGGCGCTCCAGGCTGGTAATGGGCTCCTGAATATTATTTATGCCCTGGGTCGGACGGCGGACCAATCCTTTAGTTTTAACCTTTCAAAAATCCACTTCGGATATATGGCCAAATTCTGATAAATTGCCAGCCGGATGTCCAGAATAGTTTCCCTGATTTATGCTGCATTAACTTTATTCTACTTTCCAATTTATGGGCAGGACCAGGAACTTCATCGCGAATCGCTTCGATCGTATTGGGAATCTTATGATGAAAATACCCAATCCTGGGTGCCATGGCCAGCAGTCAAAAAAAAAGCACCTAATCTTATCAGGATTTTGGTGGGTCGTGACCAGTTGAAAGGAAGGCAAATTGAAATTTCGGCCGGACCGGCCACTTCCGCCTTCTTTAAAAATCAAATAATAGGTGTAAGTGAAAAGAGAAGGCCCTTAATCATCCCTGGTGATAGCCTGCTTAATATTTCAGTCAATGAGTTTATTGAAGTCAGACTCTTTCAAAACCGTGGAAGATTCAATGATGTAAACACACACCTTATTTATCCAGGGGGGATTTCATTTTCTGCTGAAGATCTCGGTATGGCGCCCTCCCGACCCACTGATCACTTCAAGACATTTTTTATTGCCGCATTACTTTTTTTGGGTGGCCTTCTCTCAGTGCTGACCACCATCAGGCCTAAAGCCACATCAGAGTTTTTTATGATTTCCAGAGCCTTTGCACTCAGAGACCGGGATGAGAATTTATTTAAAGCTAAGCTATTCTCAGATTATAATATCGGCCACCTGATTTTCTATGCTTTTCTTGCTGGCATGGTGTTGAGCACTTTCGTCTATACCGGGTCGGCCTCTATTGAGCTATTTCAAATAGACCACTCACTCAATGCCATCAATAAAATTTTGTTTTGGGCAAGCCTGTCCCTTCTGATTCTTGGACTATTCCTGGGCAAGGTCATATTGGTTAACCTGTTTGTAGCCATGTTTCGGCTACAAGGGTTTTTTCCATTTCATATTATGAATTATGTCAGGCTATCTCTGATCCTGTTTGGGGTGGTAGCGATCGTCCAGATTATATTTGTTTTAGGTTTCGACACACAATTAACCAGGACTTTTGATGTCCTGTTAATAGGCCTTATTTTAATTTTAATACTTAGGCCATTACTCATATATTTTAAATTAATGAATGCAGCCCCTTTTAGTTTTGTACATTTATTTTCATACCTTTGCGCGACGGAATTGATACCATTTCTTATTTCTATTAAGATTATTTTAACCTAAAAATATCCTCAATGGAAAGAGTAGAGGAGCAAGGACTAATGACTAAAGTACCTAACGTGCAAAGGCTTAAAAAAGTAGAGAGTATTTTGGTCTCGCAGCCGGAGCCGCAAGACAATAATTCGCCTTACCTCAACCTGGCTTCAAAATATAATATTAAGATCGATTTTCGACCTTTCATCCAGGTGGATCCCGTATCTACTAAGGATTTCAGGAAGCAGAAGATCGACATCCTTTCCCATACCGCAGTTATTTTTACCAGCAGAAATGCCGTAGATCATTTTTTCAGACTCTGTGCGGATCTCAAAGTTGAGATGCCTGCTGATATGAAATATTTTTGCATTTCTGACCAGACTTCCAATTACCTTCAAAAATATATCGTGATACGGAAGCGCAAGATTTTCACAGGACTCCGTACCGCTACCGACCTTTTAGAAATCCTGAAGAAGCATAAGAACGAAAAGTTTTTATTCCCATGCTCTGATATAAGGAAAGACGATATCCCTTCATTTCTGATGGATAACGGATTCTCCTATTCTGAAGCCATTATTTACAGAACAGTGGCCAGTGACTTGTCCGATTTGGAAAATGTCTATTACGACATTATTGCATTCTTTAGCCCATCCGGCATTAACTCGCTTTTTGTGAACTTCCCTGATTTTGACCAAAATAATACGCGCATCGCTGCCTTTGGCCCTACTACTGCCAAAGCGGTGAAAGACGCAGGTTTGATTTTGGACATAGAAGCCCCATTGCCCAATGCACCTTCAATGACTGGAGCTTTGGAACACTATATCAAGCAAGCCAATAAATTGGTTTAATTCAATAGCCATTTATTACAAAAAATACCGTGCATTTTGGAGCAGGCGATTTTATCCAATTAAAAATTATCTTAGGGCAATATTTGGTTCTTATAAAAAACCCCTATATTTAAACCTGGATTTTTTCAGGGAGCCATGAGAAAAATTTTTTTCCTAAGCGTATTGGGTGTGGGGATGCTTCTTAATCATGAGGCCGCAGGGCAGCAGGATGCACAATTTTCCCAATATATGTTCAATACCCTTTTCTACAATCCAGCCTTTGCCGGAGTAGATGGGTTTACCAAATTTTCACTGTTTCATAGAAGCCAGTGGGCGGGTTACCGTGCTACATTCGATGAGGGCACTGCTCCTACTACACAAGTGGCCAGTATGAGTACACCCATCTTTGCTTTGAACAGTGGCTTTGGCGCACATATAGTCAATGACAATTTAGGCCCCCAAAATAATCTGGAAATCCAGGCTTCATACGCCTATCATCTGGCATTAAATGATGCCAAGCTGAGTTTCGGTATCAGGCTGGGCGCCTTTGCACAATCATTCAACTTTGACCGGTATCGACCCAGAGAAGAGGACGATCCTCTATTAGAAGGTCGTGGGCGCGAATCACAGGTACGACCTGACATGGCGGTAGGCGTCTATTTCAGAAAAGAAAAATATTATGCAGGCCTGAGTTTTAATCATTTATTGAGGTCAGAATTTGATTTTGGCTTGGCAGAGCAGCGGAATCCACTGGAACCCCACATGATACTTACTGCCGGATATATTCATGAAGTTAACTTCGATTTAAGCATTTCGCCGTCTTTTATAGTGAAATCTGACCTAAAAACATACTCCTTTGATGTTGGTGTCGTTGGGACTTATCGTGAGCGGATGTGGGGAGGTCTCTCTTTCAGGCAAGCGGATGCAGCTATTATATTATTAGGGTACAGCATGCTGAAAGATAACTCTCTGAAAATTGGTTATTCTTTTGACTATATAATTAAGGAGCAAGAAGCTAAGATGCCGACCTCTCATGAGATTATGGTCACTTATCAATTACCAGTGACCCCAGGGGTAGGAAGGAAAATCATCAGAACACCGAGATATAGGCATTAATAACTAAAATAATTTTGCAAATTGTCAGAAAATACTCAATTTGGGATGCAATTTTTTTTTAATGATAAATTTTTTAAGATTTTTGTTTAAATTTTTTTTGTAAATTTTCAGGATTATTAAGGTTATAGAATCATTTTTTCACTTATGTTTGGCTTTAACTTTTCTAGTAAAGGTTTAAAATACAGAGTTATGAACAAATTTTTTGTTTTATGTAGGAACTTCACTCTGGGAATCCTGGGGGCTTCCCTAGGATTGGGAGGTTGTGGATTATTTGGTGGAGGTGCCGGAGATATGGGCGAGCTTCGCGGTGCACCCGGCCGGGAAGGATGGGTGATGACCGTGCCCTTTGGTACTGTTCCAATTCCTGCAGGTACTTTCCACATGGGTCAGGCCGATGAAGATCCTGCCGCTACCCAGATCAACTACAACAAGCAGATTACTATTGGTAATTTCTACATGGATGAGACAGAGATCACCAATAATAAGTATCGTCAGTTTACAGACTTTTTCATTCCAAACGAAAACGCTGATTACAATACAAATTATCACTCCGTAACTAAAGACGAGATCAGGAGTATTCTTGAGAATGTCCAGGAGAAATATCCTACATTCAGAATGGACCTTGAAATGTTTGATGTTTCGGACGATGAATTTATGGAGAATTACTTTCCGAATATGGAAGTATGGGTTCGTGACTTCAGTCATCATATGGGTGACCCTCTCCAGGACTATTATTACTGGCATCCAGGTTACGATGATTATCCAGTGGTGGGAGTGAGCTGGAAGGCGGCTAAATTTTTCAGTGAATGGAGAACGGCCTACCTGAATGCCTACAGAGATCAACTTGGCGAATTTCCTATGCCTAAATTCAGATTACCTTCTGAAGCAGAATGGGAATATGCCGCAAGAGGCGGAAGAGACCTGGCTAAATATCCCTGGGGTAACCCTTATATAAGGAACTCAAAAGGTTGTATGCTGGCTAACTTTAAGCCTGGCCGGGGTAATTATTATGATGACGGTTTCGCGTATACTGCGCCGGTCGAATCATATTTCCCTAATGATTTTGGTCTCTTTGATATGGCAGGCAATGTATCAGAATGGTGTGAAGATGCTTTCTTCCCTGCTTCGGTACCTGTGGTATGGGATTTGAACCCTACCTATAACGACGAGAACGAACCAAGAAAAGTAATAAGAGGTGGCTCCTGGAAGGATGTTGCCTATTATCTTGAAACGGGTACGCGTACCTATGAATTTCAGGATTCTGTAAGGGCTTATATTGGATTCAGGAATGCTATGACCCAGTTGGGCAGGTCTTCCGGAACCGAATTTTAAGAGTAAATTAATGGGTTAACCATTAAAATTTATTATTATTAAAAAAAATTCATCAGACAACTAAAACCTGTAATACAATGAGCAAGAAAAAAGGCGGATTTGCTAACTTATTTTTTACCACCATTATGCCGAAAATTTACGGTATTGGTGCTGCTGTGGTAATTATCGGAGCTATGTTTAAAATCCTTCATTGGGAAGGTGCAAACGAAATGCTTATGATTGGTCTTTCTACAGAGGCCTTAATATTTTTTCTCAGTGCCTTTGAGCCACAACATTCTGAGCTTGACTGGTCAAAAGTGTATCCTGAGCTTTCAGAAGACTTTGATGGTCCCGCCAAGCCTGTCCCAGTTAGGGATGCTAAGGGTGGTCCTGCCGGAGGTACACCTACCCAGCAGCTAGATACCATGCTGGAAAAAGCAAAGATTGGACCTGAATTAATTGAAAGTCTTGGAAAAGGGCTTACCAACATGGCTGATTCTGCCAAGCAAATGGCTTCCCTTAGCAGCGCTGCTGTGGCAACTAACGAATATGCTAATAATGTAAAGGGCGCTTCCAAATCATTATTGGAAATGAATAAATCTTACGATGTCACCATGAAGGCGATGGCTGAAATGGCAGATGCTTCAAGGGATGCAAAAGAATATCATGCTCAGGTACAGAATGTAACTAAAAACCTGACTGCATTAAATACTGTTTATGAAATGGAGCTTAAAGATGCTGAAACGCATGTGAAAGCCATGAATAAATTTTATACCAACATGACCCAGGCATTGGAAGGTATGGCTAAAGCAGGAGAAGGTACTAAGCAATTCTCAGATGAGCTTGGCAAACTTACCGGCAATATTGCCTCTCTCAACAGGGTGTATGGTAACATGCTCACAGCTATGAAAGGCGGCGGAACTGCCCAACAAGGTTAAGATATTTAAAAACATTTAAAACAACTTCGATATGGCTGGAGGAAAAGAAACACCGAGACAGAAGATGATCGGTATGATGTACCTGGTACTAACAGCGCTTCTGGCACTGCAGGTAAGTAATGCCGTCCTGGAAAAATTTATCTTCATCGATGAAACCCTTAACAGGCAGGTTGGTGAGATGGAAATGAAAAGTAACACCACAATATCTAATATTTCCGCTACTGTAAAGGAAAAAGGAGACCGTGTTGAGGACGTTGCAGCTCTTGATAAGGCAAAAAAGGTCAGGTCGATGACCTCAGAATTGCTTTCAGAAATGAGGCAATTAAGAGATACTATGGTTATCATCACTGGTGGTCGGGATGAAAACGGTCAAATTATTGGCGCCAAAGATTACGATATTGTAGGTAATTATATGGTTCAAAAGGGGCAAGGCAAAAGGTTAAGGAATAGCTTAAACAAATATGCTGCAGAGCTGGCTGAAATATCAGGCAGGGAATTTGCGCCCTTGGCCAAAGATGCCAAAGATATTGATATCGCCAAAGATGACCCTAATCAGAATAATAAAAGCTTTGCCGAATATTACTTTCAAAATACACCAACGGCAGCAGGTATGGCTACCATCAGTCAGATCATGACGGAGGTTTTGTCTTATGAAAGCCTGGCTTTAGATAGGATTGCTGAAATGGTTGGTCTTAAGGATGTGGATTTCAATATTATTGTTCCTATGGTAAGGCCTGTTTCCAATGTAGTGGCTGCAGGGGCAAAATATGAAGCAGATATGTTTATCACCGGTTCAGCTACCGGATTGGAACCTGAAATGTTCATGGGCGAAACTAAGTTAGATGTAGTTGAAGATGAGGTCACTGGGATCAAAATGGGCAAGGTGTCTTTTACTGCTTCCGGGGAAGGAAAACAAACCTTCAGCGCCAGGATTTCATTAAATGATAGTGTGTATGTTCAGCCTATTGAATATACTGTGGTCAAGCCGGTAATCCAGATTCGTTCTGCAGCCTTGAGCTCATTATACCTAAATGTTTGTAATGAGCTGGATGTACAGGTACCTGCTTTGGGCAATGCCTATAACCCATCTTTTTCTTCTCCTCAGGCAGATGTAAGAAAGGGTGCACAAACGGGTAAGGTAACTTTGATTCCAAAAGGAAGGACCAGAGTACAGCTTACCGTCTCTAATGATGGCAGGGTATTGGGTACAGAAAGTTTTGATGTAAAAAATATCCCGGAACCAAGGATTGAAATTTCAAGCCGTGGTCGTGAAGTTAACTTAAAAGATGGGGAGTCCCCTCAGGCTATCAGGAGTTTAAATATTCGTGCGGTTGCTGAGGAAAACTTTGCCCGTGAGGCAAGAGAGGATGCCAATTATCAGGTCAGAAAGGTCAGCATACTGTTGGCTCGAGGAGGCCGTGGTGTAGGTGCACCTCAGGATTTCACCTCTCAGCTTCTTGACTTGTCCAGATTTGCGCAGCAAGCCAGAGCAGGAGATATATTAATTTTTGATGTAGACCAGGTTTTCAGAAGGACCTGTGCTGGAGGAAATGAAAGGGTATCTATTAAATCCAAAATCATTTCGCTCCCAATTAAATAAAACTTAATAACATGAAACGGAGTTTAATCGCATTTTTTGCTGTTCTTATAGTTGGAGGCTATTCCTATGCTCAGGAAATGGAAGAACAATATAATCCTAATTCCATTGATCCTATTGCAAAATATGAACACCACTTTAAGAAGCGCGTATGGCGGATCATTGATCTAACGGAACCTCAAAACAAAGGATTTTTTGCCAAGAACAATGAGTTGTCTAAATTCTTAATTGAAGCAGTACAATCTGGCGCATTAGATGAAAACCTGTATGAGGCGGTAGGGGTGTTGGAGCGAAAATTGAGTCGTACTCAATTTGAAAATAGCCTTCAAAAAACTGAAGCTTTGAAGCCGGATCCCTGGGATCCCGACTTTGATTATTATGCAGGAGAGTATGTAGAGTATCAGGGAAGTATTTACGTCAGCCAATCTGATGGTACCCTTGGTATTCGCCCTGGAGAGGATGACTTCTATTGGGCTGAAGACAAAAGTGCCGGAAAAGCTGAATATTATACGGCTACAGAGATCACAAAGCTTGAGCTTGTTGAAGACATGATCTTTGACAAACGCAGAGGCCGTTTGTATTATGATATTCAAGCCATTAACCTGGTTTTGGATGGTCAGTATTCTGCCCAGGGTGTTGATATTCCATTAGTACAGTTCAGGTACAAGGATCTGGTTAAGCTATTCAGGTCCAGACCTAATGACGCACTATGGTTTAACAGACAGAATAGTGCTGAGCATCGTAATTTTGCTGATGCCTTTCTTTTGAGATTATTTCAAGGCACCCTCACAAAAGTGGAGAACCCTGAAGACCGCTCTATAGCAGAGATCTATAATAAACATGAACTCGAAAAGGCTCTCGGTGCTGAGTGGATGGAGATGGAGCTGATGGAGAAAGAGCACCACTTGTGGGAATTTTAATTTGATTCAAAAGACATGGATGAAAAAAGCTGCCAATCGTGCAGCTTTTTTTATGGGTTTTTGTGTAGTTGTTCAAAAATTAATTTGGCTTTGGCAGCCCCCACTTCTTCTTCTAGTACTTTTAGTTCAAGTTCTTTTATTTTCTTCACGGATTTGAATTTTCTCAATAGCTGGTCTGCGGTCTTTGGCCCTATTCCGTTTATTTCTGAAAGGCTGGTCTTCCAGCGGGTCTTGCTTCTGGATTGCCGGTGAAAGTTAATGGCAAATCGGTGTGCTTCATCCCGCAATTTTTGGATTAATTGTAAGGTAGGGGATCTCTTGCTGATAAAGAGTGGGTCCTGGTCTTCAGGAAAGTAAATTTCCTCCAGCCGTTTTGCGATTCCAATTATAGGTATTTGATTATAAATTCCTAATTTTTTTAAAGCTGTTGCGGCACTGCTAAGCTGGCCTTTACCACCATCGATGACGATGAGTTGTGGTAGTGATTGGCCTTCATCCAATAGACGCTTATACCTTCTGGTGACTACCTCTTCCATCGATGCAAAATCATCTGGACCGGTTACGGTTTTGATATGAAACTTTCTGTAATCTGATTTTGAAGGCTTTCCATTCCTAAAACACACCATAGAGGCCACGGGATCAGAACCCTGGAGGTTGGAATTATCAAAGCACTCTATGTGGATGGGGAGTTCTTTCAATCGAAGGTCATCCTTCATAATGTATAATACCTCGTTGGCTTTGCCTGGCTTTTCTTCCTTTTTGATCAAATAGTCTTTTTTCCTCTGGAGCGCATTTTTAAGACACAAGGTCACCAACTTGTGTTTATCACCAATTTTGGGTACAGAATTGGTGAGACCGTCCGGCATTACCGTCAAGGGTAAATTTGAAATAACTTCCTTGTTTTCTGCGCCGTATTCTTCCCGAAGTTGGTACAGTACATTGGTGAGAATTTCTGCATCCGTCTCCCCCGTTCCTTTTTTTACATTAACAGGCTTGGAAAATATAATGGCCCCAGACTTGATTTTCATATAGTTAACGAATACCATTTCCTGTGATGGCACCAGGGCAATGACATCCATATCCGAGATATTTGGATTCACCACTATGGATTTGGTTTGAAATTTTCGGACCAGCTCCAGCTTTTCTTTGTAACTCTGTGCCTGTTCAAATTCCATCCTATCGGATGAAAGCGTCATTTTTTCCTGAAAATAATGTTTTACACCACTCAAATCCCCCTTTAAAATCTGGGTTGCATGGGCTATTTCCTCATTGTAATCGGCTTCCGATTGTAAGTCTTCACAGGGTCCCTTGCAGTTTCCAATATGGTATTCAAGGCATACCTTGAATTTCCCGGCTTTAATGTTTTCTTTACTTAAGTTAAGATTACAGGTGCGTAGGGTATAAACCTTCCTAATCAGCTCCAGAATATTGTTCATGGCGCTTACACTTGAGTAGGGCCCAAAATAGGCGCCTTGCTTCGGATCAAATTTTCTGGTAGAAATGATCCTGGGAAATCGTTCTTTTAAAATACAGATATAAGGAAAAGTTTTATCGTCCTTGAGCAGGATGTTAAACTTGGGCTGTGACTCCTTGATCAGGTTATTTTCCAGAAGCAGTGCATCAAACTCCGTATGGGCAAGGATAAAATCCACATAGGCCGTTTCCTTGATGAGCCGGCGTGTTTTACGGTCTGCGGTTTTATTTTTTAGCAGGTAACTGCTGACCCGTTTTTTAATATTTTTTGCTTTGCCTACATAAATGAGGGTATGGTTTTTATCCAGGTACCGATATACTCCCGGCTCTTCAGGCAGTGACCGGCAGTTTTCCTGAGTAAAAGCCCTCATGGGATGCGCTTATTGTGCTTCACTAAAATCCCATTCTCGCGTGGGAGCAACTTGGGTAGAATCAGATGGTGCCCCCATCGTGTAGCGACTACAATCGAGGGAAACATCTACTCCCCTTGCCGGTCTCTTGAAAGTGGATTTGCCATGCTCCAGATCTTTATTGGCATATACAGCCCTCATGAAGCTTTCCCAAATAGGGCGTGCGGTGCGACCACCCGATCCCAATGCCCAATTGCGAAAGTGGATGCTGCGCTCATCACCACCTACCCAGATCCCAGTGACCAGATTTGGTGTTACCCCCATGTACCAACCATCGGAGGCGTTGTCGGTGGTACCAGTTTTCCCTCCTATTTCATTTTCTTCTTTAAGGTCATACGATAGACCTCTGGAGGTACCCCCACTTTCTTCTACCCCACCCATCAACATAAATACCATTTTATAGGCTGTTTGTTCGCTGATGGCTTCACGAGTCTTAGGCACAAAATTTTCAATAACATTCCCGTTTTTGTCCTCAATTCTTGTAATAAAATAGGGCCTGGTATGGATCCCCTGATTCACAAATGTACTGTAAGCACCTACCAGCTCATATAAAGAAACATCGCTGGTACCCAGTGCAAGAGATGGCACCGCGTCAAGGTGGCTTTCAATCCCTACGCGATGCGCAAAATCGACTACATTATTGACACCGACCTTTTGCATTAATTGGGCAGTGATGGTATTTACTGACCTTGCCATAGCCTGGCGTATGGTCATTTCCTCTCCGGAACCTTCCTTGCCGTCAGCATTTTTAGGATACCAAATACCACCAGGAATAGGGATGCTTGGAGAAACGTCCAGAAGCTTGTAGCAAGGTGGGTATCCATTTTCGATAGCAGACCCATATACAAAAGCTTTGAATGTAGATCCTGGCTGTCGCTTGCCCTGCCGCACATGGTCGTATTTGAAATATTTATGGTTGATGCCCCCTACCCAGGCCTTTACAGCACCATTCCTCGGATCCATCGCCATAAGTCCGGCATGTAAAAAATGTTTGAAATACTTAATAGAGTCCAGCGGACTTAGCACGGTGTCGATTTCTCCATTCCAGGAAAATACAGTCATTGGTCTGGGGGTGGTCATCACGATCCTGATAGAATCGTGGTCCTTTCCATATTTCCTTACCAACTCTCTATACCTTTCTGATTGCCGGAATCGGCTTTCCACAAAGTTTTTTATCTCCTTTCCATCTAAATCGATCCACGGATTTCTACCTTTCCAATGATCATAAAATGACTCTTGCAATCCCTTCATTTGGGCCTCCATGGCTTGTTCTGCAAGTTCCTGCATGCGGCTGTCAAGAGTAACATGAATTTTAAGTCCTGATTCCCATAGGTCAATACCATTCTCTTTACACCAATCCATGAGGTCCTGACGAATCACTGATCTGAAATAGGTCGCAAGGCCTTTATTATGATTGGCAACATTATAATTATCGAGATCAATAGGCAGGGCCATTAGTGAATCCAGCATTTCCCTGGAATCGATTTTATATCCATGCCGGTACAGTTTGGTAAGGACTTCATTGCGTTTCCTAAGGGAATTATCATAGTTGAGTACCGGATTAAATCTTGTGGAGCCTTGTAGTATCCCAATCAATACAGCAGATTCCATATAATCCAGACTATCCGGGGTATTATCAAAAAAAGTTTCTGTGGCTACTTTAATGCCAAATGCATTACTACCGAAGTCGGCAGTATTCAGGTACATTGCCAGAATTTCCTGCTTTGTAAAATGCTTTTCCAGATACACAGCAATGATCCACTCTTTGGTTTTGCCAACGATCAGCCGCAAAATGTTGTTATTTCTGCCCAGCTTACCTTCCAATTCAGACCCGCGGGTTTGATAAAGGTTTTTAGCAAGCTGTTGGGTAATGGTGCTGCCACCACCGGCTGGGCTAAAGGTGATTAAACCTTTAAATACCCTGAGGTAGGCAATAAAATCCATACCGGAGTGGTCAAAATACCTATGATCTTCCGAAATCAACAAGGTATTGATAAGGTCTTCAGACACCTCCTCATAGGTCACCTGACTGCGGTTATGCCGGTAATACCTGCCTAATGAAACCCCATCTGAAGAAATAAGCTCGGAGCTCAGGTCATTTTCGGGGTTTTCCAAAGAACGCAGACTGGGCATCCCGCCATATAGCCCCATCCAGTCAGCATTTACCGATTGGATATAGAGCGGAAAGAGTACCAGGATAAAGATAAAAAATATCCAAAAGCCTAAAACCAATTTTTTAATCCAGGGACGCTCAATAACAAATATGGAATACCATTTTTTCATAAGTAGGTTTTAGGCTTTACAGCCTTCTCAATTTAGTAATTTTTTTGAAAAAAGCCCAGATAGTTATCTACGGCTTTTGTGCGGTATAAAATGTCGAAATTGTCTTTGGTAATGACAAATTTATAAAATTCCAGATCGGGAAATTCCTTTTCTATGTTAGAAATCGAATTAAAAAGGAAGTAATAGTTCTGGGCCTCCTTTTTATCCTTAAAAGGGGTGACATTGATCAGGTTGTAAGTATCGTCAAACATTAGATTCCCAGAGGAAAGTTTATTTTCCGGGAAATTCTCTTTATGATATTCATCTAAAAATTTGTTGATCGGATCGGTATTTTTGTCTCCTTTAGGGTATAACAGAACAAAAAAGTGTTCCTGTTCAAAATCAGGTATGTAAATGACCCCTTTTGATTTAGCCATTCTTTCTTCAAATTCCCTCGAAGCCTTGAGCAGGGTTTGTGCATATGGGGTAATTTCCGCATCCGGATATTTTTCGATCAGCTGGGATAATTCAAACCGGTATTTATTAATATCGTCAGTCCGGCCAATTATTAGAATCCTAAGGAGGTGTAATCTTGGGCTAAAATCCACCTCCCCATATTTATTGATGGCATCCTCGATTATGGCCAATGAACGGTCATATTCTTTGGTTTCATAAAGTTCATAAGCCACCTTATACAATTTCTGCATTTCAATGAGGGCTGCATCACTTTCTTCCCTATAGTTGGGGTTTATTACCAGTTTGGCGTAAATGGTATTGGGGAAAGTGGAGAGGAGCTGATCTTTGAAAGGACCTTCACCTCCATCTTTTAAATATTCGGTGTGAATTATATAGAGCAGATACAGCACCTCCGGCTTATGCTCAGATTCTGGAAACCGGTCCAATAATGAATTGAAAGTAGTGCGGGCATTATCTCTTTCCAGAAGTTTGAAATTGTAAATGCTCCCCAATTGATATTTGGCTTCTTCGATCTGGTCGAGGGCCGCTTGCTGTGCCTCCACACTATGGGGGAGTTGATTATACAGACTAACCGCATTCAGACCCTCTGCCCGGGAGTCCCCTTCAGCCCCTTCGGAAGGCCTATCTTCAGCACCACCTTCAGCAGCTCCGATCATTTGATCAGAAATAGTGGTTTGTTTTCGCGATCGCCTCCAATTGTCCTCCAGGGTGCGATTGCCCCATTTCCTGCGAAACTCATTTTGACCTTGAGCTACTGCAGAAGGGTTGCCAAAATACCAGGAGGTACTCCCGCCCCCTGATCTGTCATCAAAGGGGCTTGCAACGCCACCACTGCCTGCTGCAGCTCTACGGGCTTGCCTGCGCTCCTCGGCAGCCTTCTTATCGGCCTTTTCGGTCTCGGCATCAACGTAATCCTGCAGATAGGCCATAAGTGATACTGAGTCCATCTTGACAAGACTGAGCAGACTGTCTTTTTCTGAAATTATATTAATCTGAGCTACAAAGTCGGCAAGGATTTCCTGGCGGGCTTTTATTTTCTCATAATTTTTAAAGTCCTTAGGCAATACACTTATCGTGCTGTCATAATAGGCTTTGGCAAGTTCGTATTTTTTCAGACTGTCGTAATGGATCTCTCCAAGTTTCAGATAGGCCTGCCCCTTTTGCTTATTATTGCGGGTGCTGCTCCATGCTGATTTTTTGTAGAATTGGATGGCCTCATCCATTCGGTTTTGCCGCAATTCAAAATTGGCCATTTCATAGTAAATACGATCTTTATATTCTTCGTTTTTTTTGTCGTTCAGTAACTTCCTGAAATGTTTTCGGGCTGTTTTTACATCAGTGCCTTTGGCAAATTGTGTGACCTGAGCCATATTAAGCCGTGCATGAAAGTCAAGTTCATAAGGGGGATTGGTTTTAATACAAGTGCGATATGAGTCAAAGGCAAGCTCTTGCTCGCCATTTATCTGCTGTAGCTGTCCCAGAATGAAATAGGTTCTGGCCTTTTTCTCCTTTTTCTTCAATAAGGGTGCTGCCTGGGCTATACTGGTCTCCATATTTTTATAGTCCTCCCTTTTTTGATAAAAATATGCCCGCGTCATCATGTAGTTCTTGGTGTTTTTTTTGTTGAGGGGTTGTTTTTGTAGAAAATCAGACACTGCTAGGGCATTATTCATTTCTTCAGCCTCAATAAAGCTGCGCATCAGATGAATCAGTGCTCTATGCCGCTTATGTTCATTCTCGCTGTGCGTATTAACAAATTTGAATGTTTCGATGGCATTAGGAAAATCCACATCATAATGCCGGGCCTGGCCCACCAGAATATAGCAATCATCTACCCATTTACTATTTTTATGCCTTTGGATGGCGATAGAGCTCTTTTTGATAATATCCTCTGTGAGTGCCTCGTAAGACTTGGCCATGATGGTGTCAAATTCCGGGTAGATCCGCAATACGTTATCATAATCGTTTTGATGATTGGTCCACAAGGTTTGCTCGATTTCCTGAAGCCGCATTTTTGCATAAAAATGAGCATTATACCGGGCAGCGGTATTATGGTAGGATTTACTGAAGGGATTGCCACGCTCAGCCGAACAACCGGAAAAGCCTGTCACCACTCCAATAAAACCCGCAAGTAAAAGGGTGTAAACTAAATATTTGATCAAAACAGAATTTTATCTGGGTATTTAACGTATTTAACCACATATTTAATACAATAATTCTTTATAATAACTAATTTTGGAACCCATTTAAGCGTATAGCATTTGAAGGCGAGAAAAACATTATCTAGCTGGTTGTTTAACCGATATCTGCTTATCATCAGAAATGAGGAAAACTTTGCAGAGAAGACTACTACAAGTTTTACTTATGCTAAAGTCATCCTCCTGGCATTTTTTATTTTTCTCATTACCCTGGGGCTAAGTTTTTTCCTGATCACCACCCTGCTGGATCAATGGTTTGATCCCAGGCATGCCCAGATGGAAACCAAAAGGGAGCTATTGGAGCTCAACATTCAAATGGACTCACTCATATACGAAGTGGACAAAAAGCAACAGTTTATAATGGCTTTTCAGCGGATACTTAGTGGGGATACCTTAGACCTGGATGATGCGAGAAGGGGTGATGATACCTCCTCCCTTGAAACCGGACGTTTTCAAACACAGGTAGATGCAGATTACCTGGCTCCGATTGATTCACAGCTCAGGCAGGAGTTTGAGCAATCAGATATGCCATTGATCACCTTTACTTCCCAAAGGATCCATGAATTGCAGGAGTTCTTCCTTTTTTCCCCGATTACGGGCTTTATTTCCAATTCATTTAACCTCCGGGAAGGGCATTTCGGCGTGGATATCGTCACCAGAAAGAATGAACCGGTCAAGTGTATTGCTGACGGAACCGTGATTATGGCCTCCTGGACGCAGGATTCGGGGTATGTATTGGCCGTACAGCATAGAGCCAATCTTATTTCAGTTTACAAGCATAATGCTGATTTATTGAAAAAAGTTGGTAATTTTGTCAACGCAGGTGAGATCGTAAGCATTGTTGGCAATACAGGAGAGCTTACAGACGGTCCGCATTTGCATTTTGAATTGTGGTATAACGGGAATCCGGTCAATCCGGAAGACTTTATTTCATTTTAAAATATAAACACTATGTTTAGCTCAAAGCAAGAACAAAAAGTGGCAGAACAAATCAGCAACTCTAGCAATATCATCGGTAAGGGTACCATCCTTGAAGGTAGTATAGAAACTTTTGGGAATATCCGCATCGAAGGAAAAGTCATTGGCAACGTCAAGACTAAGTCCAAGGTGGCTCTGGGTCAGTCCTCACATGTAGAGGGCAATATCCTGGCGCAAAATGCTGAGATCGCAGGTGAAGTACACGGCAAAGTGGAGATCACCGATGTGCTCATCCTTAAGCCCACCGCTGTGGTGCACAGCGACATTGTAACCAATAAGCTGATTGTGGAGTCAGGTGCCACATTCAACGGAGGATGTAAAATGGGGGTAACCATCAAGGAAATCAAAATCGGAGATAATATTCATAATGGATCCGAACTCCCCAAAGAAAGACTCAAAGCAGTCCGGTAAATACCTGAAATATACAGGTCTGGCCTTTCAGATCCTTATCACCCTGGGTGTTCTCATGTATATCGGTTTTTTAATAGACCAAAAGACTGGTTGGAGAATTCCATTGTTTGTTATTCTTTTTATGTTTCTTGGACTGGCAGGGGTAATTTACAAGCTGTATAAAGACATAGAGCAGTAGCCGCTAATTATTTACCGTGTTAACACCATTTAGATTTTTCATTCTTCTATGCCTGGCAGGAATTATTTTGTTTGGTATTTTTTATTGGGGCACTTCCCGGGCCGCCCAGTCGGAGTATAACCACTATTTCGCAATTAGCCTCATATTTTTGATTTTGTTAAGCCAGGGGATTTATACCGGAATGATCCTTTTGCTTGAAAAGATGCAGGAGTTTTTCATTCAGGCCATTTTTGTTTCAGTGGTAGTAAAGCTCCTGCTTTCACTTATTTATCTATTTGCGTTAGCTTATCTGGAGCCTGAAATGGCAAAGGTTAATCTGCTGAGCTTCATGGGGGCTTATACCATATTCCTGGTCCTTGATATTGGGGTTATTTTTACCAGGATTACGGGTCAAAACAAGGCAAGCCAGAACAAAGAAATCAACTAAGAAATAATCGCAGGTTTTGTTTTTTTTGGAGGGGGGAATCTATACCTTTGCACTCGATTTCATCGCACCTGTTTTATTTCAATAAATGAGGATTTTTACCCAGAAATTTCGGGCCATTTTCAGCAGATTGTCACTATTTTTTTTAGTAGTTCTGCCGGTGACCTCCATGGCAGCAGGTGATCCTGATGCGGAGTTTGACCCGGGGGCTACCATCATCCATCACGTACTTGATGACCATGTTTATCATTTTTTTGACGGGGATTACGGCACCTTATATCTGCCGGTTATTGTGTACTCAAAAGAAAAAGGCCTCGATGTTTTCAGTTCAAGAAATTTTTATGATGACAATCACAAACTGAAAACTCATAATGGTTATGTCCTTGATCACGGACACATATCGATAGAGGGGTCGGAGGCGATGGTTTTGGATATTTCCATCACCAAAAACGTATTCTTTCTTTTTATCAATGCTGCAATGCTCATCCTGGTCTTCTTTGCAATAGGCAGGGCCTATGAAAAAAATAAGGGCAAAGCCCCTAAAGGAATCCAGTCATTCATTGAGCCTGTGATCGTATTTATTAGGGATGAAGTAGTAAAGCCAAATATTAGCAATAATTATGAGCGTTACATGCCATTTTTGCTGACCCTTTTCTTCTTTATCCTGTTTGGTAATATTCTGGGGCTGCTGCCTGGCGCGGCCAATCTCACCGGCAATATAGCAGTGACCCTTGTACTAGCAGTGTGTACCTTTGTGATTACCAACATTAATGGAAATAGGCAATACTGGGGACATATATTTACAGCCCCCGGGGTGCCATTTCTCTTAAAATTTATTATTGTTCCCGTTGAATTTATCGGTGTTTTCACCAAACCAATTTCCCTGATGGTCAGGCTTTTTGTGGCCATTACTGCGGGTCATATTGTAATATTAAGTCTGATCTCCCTTACCTTTATTTTTCAAAGCTGGCAGGTCGGTCTTGGGGCATCAATAATCGTCTTTTTTATAAACCTGATCGAGTTTTTGGTGGCTGCGATCCAGGCTTATGTATTTACCATGTTTTCAGCCCTGTATATAGGGATGGCAACAGAAAAGAGCCACCATTAATTAGAATCCATGTTTAATTCACATAAATTTTAACACTATGTTTTTACAAATTTTATTGGATGCCGGTATGGCAGTAATGGGTGCCGGAATTGGTGCCGGTCTTGCAGCGATAGGCGCAGGAATCGGAATTGGTAGAATTGGAGGTTCTGCTATGGAAGCCATGGCCCGCCAGCCTGAGGCCGCAGGTAAGATCCAGGGAGCGATGTTGATCATTGCTGCCTTGATTGAGGTTGCTGCTCTTTTTGGCTTGGTAATTTGCCTGCTGATATCCCTTTAATGGATTACTCCCGTTCCGGCTTGTCCGGAGCGGGATTTATTTAGATTTTACAAAACCCAAATATCAATGGAACTAATCACTCCAGGAACCGGACTAATCATTTGGCAAACTTTTGTCTTTTTGATCTTACTTTTCTTTTTAGGAAAGTTTGCCTGGAAACCTATACTTAATGCCCTGAATGAAAGAGAGGCTACCATTCAGAAAGCCTTGGATTCAGCTGAGGAAGCAAGGGCAGAAATGGCTAAGCTTCAATCTGAAAATGAAAAGCTATTGGATGAAGCCCGCAAGGAAAGGGATCTAATCCTGAAAGAAGCTAGAGAAATTGCCAGCCAGATGAGAGATGAAGCCAGAGAGGATGCTGCTAAGCAGGCCTCCAGGATGGTGGAGCAAGCACGTGAGGCCATAGTCAATGAGAAACGTGCTGCCCTGATAGAGGTAAAAAATCAGGTGGCCGAATTTTCATTGATCATTGCAGAGCAAATTCTTAAAAACCAGTTATCAAAAGATAAAGAGCAGAAAGCCTATATCAATGAAATGATAAAGGACTTAAAACTTAATTAATGGCATCATACGCAGTAACATCCCGATATGCCAGAGCACTCGTAGAGCTGGCCAAAGAGCAGGATATCCTGGATCAGGTATATGAGGATATGCTGCAGATAGACAAGGTATGTGAAGAAAATAGAGACTTTCTCCTCATGCTGCGCAACCCAATTATTAAACCCCTAAAAAAGGCAGCTATTATCAATGCGTTATTTGAGAAAAGGTTTAATAAGCTTACTATTTCCTTTCTTAATCTTCTTGCCAAAAAAGGTAGGGCGGGGATTGTTCCGGAGGTGGTAAAGCAGGTAGAAAATCAATATCAGGAATTTAATAACATTCAGCCTGCACAGCTCGTGACTGCCATTGAGGTAGATACTGAATTGGGTAAAGAGTTTAAAGCCCTGGTTCGTGAAATCTCCGGAAGAGAAAAAGTAATTCTGGAGCAAATCGTGGACAATGAAATAATCGGCGGTTACAAACTATATGTTGACGACAAACAAATAGATAGTAGCATTAAGACCAAACTAAGAAAAATTGAAAGTCAGATCATAAAATCCTGAGTTTAGAAATATAAATCATTTACAATGGCAGATATAAGACCAGATGAAGTATCAGCACTCCTTAGGGAACAATTATCAAACTCCCGTACCGAAGTAGAGCTGGAGGAAATAGGCACCGTACTTGAGGTCGGTGATGGGGTAGCCAGAATCTATGGCCTCTCCAAGGTACAGGCGGGAGAGCTTATCGAATTTGAAAACGGCATCAGAGCACTTGTGCTTAATCTCGAGGAAGATAATGTAGGGGCTGTAATCTTTGGGGACTCCAAATACCTCAAGGAGGGTGATACCGTGAAAAGAACAGGAACCATCGCCTCCATTCAGGCTGGTGATGGTATGTGTGGCCGTGTGGTCGATGCTCTCGGACTCCCTATTGATGGAAAAGGGCCAATCAAAGGCAAGACTTACAATATGCCGCTGGAGCGGAAAGCCCCCGGTGTGATCTACCGGCAACCGGTTAATGAGCCCTTGCAAACAGGTATCAAAGCGATTGACTCCATGATTCCAATCGGAAGAGGCCAAAGAGAGCTAATCATCGGTGACCGCCAAACTGGAAAGACGGCAGTGGCGATTGATGCCATTATCAATCAAAAAGAATTTTACGACCGCGGGGAGCCCGTATACTGTATATATGTGGCAATAGGCCAAAAGGCCTCTACAGTAGCGGGCGTTGTGGCTGCTTTGGACAGAAGAGGTGCTATGGACTACACAGTAGTCGTCTCTGCATCAGCTTCTGATCCTGCACCGATGCAATTTTTTGCCCCCTTTACCGGAGCGTCTATTGGTGAATTCTTCAGAGATACCGGACGACCTGCATTAGTGATATATGATGACCTTTCAAAGCAGGCAGTTGCCTACCGTGAGGTGTCTTTGCTTTTAAGGAGACCTCCGGGACGTGAAGCATATCCAGGGGATGTATTTTATTTGCACTCACGCTTATTGGAACGTGCTGCAAGGATCAACGACAATGATAATATCGCTCAGGCGATGAATGATCTGCCGGAATCCCTGGAAGGGATGGTAAAAGGAGGCGGTTCTTTAACGGCCTTGCCTATTATTGAAACATAGGCTGGGGACGTTTCTGCCTATATTCCTACCAACGTGATTTCGATCACAGACGGGCAGATATTTCTGGAAACCAACCTATTTAACTCCGGTATCCGTCCTGCTATCAACGTGGGTATTTCGGTGTCCAGGGTTGGGGGTTCGGCACAGATTAAATCCATGAAAAAGGTGGCCGGTACATTGAAGCTGGACCAGGCCCAGTTCAGGGAATTGGAGGCCTTCTCAAAATTTGGATCCGATCTTGATGCTGCTACTAAAAGGACCATTGAAAGGGGTCGCAGAAACCTGGAAATCTTAAAACAAAATGAATTTTCTCCGGTGCCTGTTGAACAGCAGGTAGCGATTATCTACGTTTCCACCAAAGGATTTATTGATGAAGTGCCAGTGAATAAGGTTAGGGATTTTGAAAAGAATTTTCTCGACATTCTACAATCACAGCATAAGGGCGCACTCGAATCGCTTAAAGCTGGTAAACTGGAAGATGAGGTAATGGAGACTTTAAAGAAAGTGGCATTGGATTTGGCATCCAGATTTAAATAATCAATTGATAGATGGCTAGTCTCAAGGAAGTAAAAAGCAGGATCACCTCGGTCATTTCAACTCAGCAGATCACCAAGGCCATGAAGATGGTGGCTGCTGCCAAGTTAAAGCGTGCTCAGGACAACATCATAAGGATGCGGCCATATGCTGCTTCATTGTATGGGATCATGAGTAACCTTACTTCCGGACAGGGTAGTGACACAGAGAGTCCTTATGGAAAAGAAAGACCCGTAAAAAAAAAGGTGCTTTTAATTCCTATTACTTCTGATAAGGGTCTTTGTGGCGCCTTTAATAGCACAGTAAATAAAGCCACTCTAAGAAGAATTGAAGAAGTAAGAAAAGAATTTCCTGAATTAATTTCGGTAGAAATTCTTCCACTCGGTAAGAAGGGATTTGATTTTTTCAAAAAGAAGGAATTACCTCTTAATGCTGATCACTATACCATTTTCAGCAACCTTGACTTCGCCCATGCCGAAGCAGTATCCGAGTCCTTAATGCATGCCTTTATAAACGGAAGCTATGACAAGGTAGAGCTCATTTTCAACGAATTTAAAAATGTAGCCAATCAAAATCTTATAGTAGAGCAACTGCTGCCCGTAAAGCAGACAGATGACACAACGAGCAGTTCAAGCCAAACTGACTATATTTTTGAGCCTTCCAAAGAGGAGATTTATAAAGATTTAATACCTAAGTCGATTAAAATACAGGTGTTTAAAGCGCTGTTGGAGTCATTTGCCGGTGAACAAGGCGCCAGGATGACGGCCATGAGCAAAGCCACTGATAATGCCGGTGAGCTGCTAAAGGAATTGAGATTGACCTACAACCGTACCCGCCAGGCGGCCATCACTAAGGAGATCCTGGAGATTGTGGCAGGTGCTGAGGCGTTGAATTAATTTTCGAGGTATTTCCAGAAAGCTGGCGATAGCAGCTGTAAGAATAGGGTATCCGTGACCTTATAATGTGATTTTCCTCGGCGCTACACTTAAGATAATCTTGCAATTACCGTTTTCCCCCCCTTTGTGATCGTATCATGGGAGACCTCAATTTTAGCATCCAGGGGCAGAAAAAGATCCACCCGGGACCCAAACTTAATAAACCCAAACTCCTTGCCCTGAGATACCTGGTCTCCTTTGTCAACATAGCAAAGGATCCGGCGTGCCACCGCACCTGCGATTTGCCTGAACAGGATTTCTACACCGTTTTCCATTTTGACTACAGTAGTGGTCCTTTCATTCTCGGTAGAAGATTTTGGATGCCAGGCAACCAGATATTTTCCGGAGTGGTATTTGAAATGTGTCACCGTACCGCTCACTGGTGCACGATTGACGTGCACATTAAGCGGAGACATGAAAATAGAAACCTGAATTCTTTTCTCGTTTAAATACTCTTCTTCAAAGGCCGTTTCTATTACTACCACCTTACCATCTGCCGGGGCCAGAATGACGTTGGGGTCTTCCTGGATATCAACTTTAGGATTCCTGAAAAATTGGAGGAAGAATAAAAATATCACCAGAGAGATACCGGAAATGACCCAAAGCCAAACATCAGGTAAATTTAAAATCATGTAAACCAGTATATTGATCCCCACAAGGATAAAAAGGAGGATAAAAAGGATGGTTCTACCTTCTTTATGGATCGACATCGATAATAAGGTTAAGATTAATAACCGCCCCGGAATTTATAAGTTTTGGCTACTTTATCAATTGCGACAATATAGGCTGCAATCCGCATAGATACATTGTACTGCTGGGATATTTTATACACATTGTCAAAGGCATCTTTCATAATCCTGTCGGAACGGCGATTGACCCGCTCGGCAGTCCATTTATAGCCTAACCGGTTTTGCACCCATTCAAAATAAGATACAGTAACCCCACCTGCATTGGCAAGGATGTCCGGAGCTACCACTATGCCCTTTTCATTGATGATGGAATCTGCCTTTGCTGAGGTAGGCCCATTGGCACCTTCCACAATTAGTTTAGCTCTTATATTATGAGCATTTTTTGTTGTGATGACATCCTCTGTGGCTGCCGGCACCAATACCTCTACATCTAGCGTCAACAGATCATCGGGTTTGATACTTTCTGCACCCTTGAAACCCCCCAATGAACCATTATTGCTATTGCGGTATTCTACAGCTTCCGGGATATTGATCCCGTTCTCATTATAATAAGCTCCAGACAAGTCGCTGATGGCAACAATCTTTACCCCTCTTTCGGCCAGAAGCAATGCTGCGAATGACCCTACATTACCAAATCCTTGTACTGCACAGGTAGCATTATAAGGATTGATTTTTAACTTTTCCATTGCAGCCAGGGCTGAAACCATAACCCCTCTGCCTGTGGCTTCATTCCTGCCTAAGGAGCCACCCAGCACCAAAGGCTTGCCGGTTACTACACTGTTGATCGTCATGCCCTGGGTACGGGAATATTGGTCCATAAGCCAGGCCATTTCTCTTGGGCCTGTACCCATATCAGGGGCTGGGATATCCCTGTCCGGTCCAAATATCTCCAACATGGAAAGGGTATATGATCTGGTGAGGCGCTCGATTTCCCCTGCCGACATTTCTCTGGGGTTGCAGTTAATGCCGCCTTTGGCGCCACCATAGGGGATGTCTACCACGGCACACTTCCAGGTCATCCAGGCTGCCAGGGCTTTTACCTCGTCAATATTTACTTTCGGATCAAAACGGATCCCACCCTTTGAAGGGCCGAGTATATTAGAGTGTATGACCCTGTATCCTTCAAACACTTGTATGGAACCATTATCCATAGTGACAGGTAGTGAAACAATTACTTGCTTGGTAGGATTTTTTAGTACATTGTAAATTTCATCGTCAAGGCCCAGGAGTTGGGCAGCGGTGTGAAACCGCTCCATCATGGATTCAAAAGGATTTTCACTATCCCTAATTGGTGCCGGCTCTATATATCCCATAAAATTTCAATAAATTTTAACTTCTTATGCAAATCTACGGAAAATCCGACCATTTATTCGGTTTTTTGGCAGCTCAAACGCAATTTTCATCCAAAAAACTTAATAAATATCAGTATAAAGGGGGTTGCTATAAGCAGACTGTCAAAGCGGTCCAGAAATCCCCCATGACCGGGAATGACAGAACCAGAGTCTTTGATTTCGATACTTCTTTTAAATAGTGATTCTACCAGATCACCATAGGTCCCGGTCACCGCAATGATCAGAGCAATGCACAGCCATTGCCAAAGGGCGTATTGCTCAAAGCCCCAGTAAATTGCCGCTCCCATACCCAATGCCAAAATCAATCCTCCTACCATGCCCTCCCAGGATTTTTTGGGAGATACCCGGGCGAATAACTGCCGCTTTCCAAATAAGGATCCAGCAATGTAGGCTCCCGTGTCGCTTGCCCAAATGATAAACAGGGTGCCAAATACCAATACAAAATTGTATACCCCACCATGGAAGGCAAAGAGCACCAGAAGCGAAAATGGCAAGGCAACATAAATGACGCCGAGGAAAGTAAAGGCGATATTGGTGAATGGTTTTTTGCGGTCCTTTTTATATAACATGACCAGGAATATGCTTGCCATTACCGGAAAGATCAGCGTATAAAATTCAGGCCCAAGGATTTGAGCTTGATTCAGGAAAACGATGGTATAAATCAGCATCCCCGTGAATATTCCGAAGGTTTTCAGAGGCACCTCACCATCCAGTCCTAATAATTTATAGAACTCCAGCATGCTCATAAACCCTATGAAAAAGAAAATGGCGAAAAAAGACCATTGACTCCATACCACACAGGTTATAATTAAGGTCGCACCCACGAGGGCAGCGATAATCCTTTGCGTGAGGTTATTATATTTATTTAAAGCGGACCTCATGCTCAATCAATTTTAGGGCGTCAAGTACTTCTTCAGGCGCAACTTGAATTTCGTACAATCCCAGTGGCACATGCATGCTGACTTTTTTATTGATTAGAATTGGTGAAAGGTCATGGTCTGCTAAAATGGCTTTAACAATCTCTGCCTGATGCAGGAGCTCTGACTTAAATACGCTTTGCCATCTACCCATTTGCTTTACTCCCTCGTGAAATGTTAATGAAAATCCACCATAATCCTGCTGTAATAATACAGAAAATCAACACTGTAGACAAAGGTGGATAATCCAATGATTCTAGATCAAACTCTAACCAGCCCTTCTGATAAGCATGAAACATGAATAGGGTGAAGGCATTATTGATAAAATGGGCCGTTATGGGTACAATAAGATTGCCCGAATAATAATACATATAGCCGAAAAGTGCTCCTAGCATTACCCTGGGGACAAAACCGAAAAACTGAATATGGATTGCACTGAACAGGATGGCGGTAATCCAAATGGCCAGGTGAATATTGCCTGTAATCCGCAGAAATTTTATTTGTAATACGCCCCTAAAGGCAAATTCTTCACCAATGGCAGGTATAATCGCCACCACTATCAAAGCCATTATGAAGGCCCACCAACCATCCAGGTCAGTTAGGAATCGGGTTATTTCTTTAAGGTAATCCTCTTTTTCACGGGCCCATTGTTCAAATCCCGACATGAATTCAGGGAAGGATACGGTCTCATTCCAGGCAATGAAGACGGCATTCACTGGCATGAAGGAAAGCACGATTAAAATACTGATGGATATGAGCGGGAAGCTCAAAGCCCTAATAGGGACTTCTATCTTAGCCACCGCATAATATTTGAGGTAAAACCAGGGAAATATGATCAGGCCAGTTATGGCGGCAAAGCCCTGAAGAAAAAACATGGCCCATTTATACTGTGGTGCTTCGATAGGGTTTGCAAAGATCTCTTCCAAAAGAGCCATGTCAAATCCCAGCATGGGGAGGAGGGCACCAAATCCCAACAATGGGCCTACCACCTGAAATCCGAGCAAAACCCACAGCAAAAATAAAAATGGCCTGAACCATGAAACGGAATTTTCTTCCGGGTTTACAAGTTTATCTGGATTCTCCATATTTTGGCTTAAATTTACGTTTTAAATCATAATTACCACTTACCGCTCATGGTGAAAATCGGAAATATTGAATTAGGTGACTTCCCTCTCCTCCTCGCCCCTATGGAGGATGTGAGTGATCCTCCGTTCCGATCAGTGTGTAAGGATCAGGGTGCGGATCTCATGTACACAGAATTTATTTCTTCCGAAGGCCTGATCAGAGATGCCATAAAGAGTAGACAAAAACTTGATATTTTTGATTACGAAAGGCCCATTGGGATCCAGATATTTGGTGGTGATGAAGAGGCCATGGCCATGGCTACCCAAATTGTAGATGCAACTGAACCTGACCTGGTAGACATCAATTTCGGATGTCCTGTCAAGAAGGTAGTGTGCAAAGGCGCTGGGGCTGGGGTACTCAAGGATATTGGGCTGATGGTGCGTCTTACCGAGTCGGTCATCAAATCTACAAGCCTTCCCGTGACCGTTAAGACCCGACTTGGATGGGACGAAAAAACCAAGAATATCGAGGAGGTAGCCGAGCGGCTACAGGATGTAGGTGTAAAGGCTCTGAGCATCCACGGTCGTACGAGGGTTCAAATGTATAAGGGAGAGGCAGATTGGAGGCTGATAGCGAAAGTCAAAGAAAACCCAAGAATAACCATTCCAATTTTCGGCAATGGCGATATTGATAGCCCGGAAAAAGCCCTGGAATATAAAAATAGATATGGTGTCGATGGCATTATGATTGGCAGGGCAGCCATAGGATATCCCTGGATTTTTAATGAAATCAAATATTTCTTAGAGACGGGAGCCCACCTACCCCCACCAGATATGGAGGAAAGGGTGCAGGTGGTGAAAAAGCACCTGGATTTCTCCATCAAGTGGAAAGGGGGGCGTACCGGTATTTTTGAAATGCGCAGACATTACTCCAACTATTTCAGAGGGCTGCCCAATTTCAAACCATTTCGTACCACCTTGGTTGAATCCTCTAATATTCAGGAGCTCCACGAAACCCTTGAAACTATTAAAATGACCTATGCCGATCCAGTGATGCTTACCCAGGCTTAATTTATTTTACTTAAAAAATGCCTGAAAATACTAGCCTGGTCGCATGGTTTCTGCTCCTCCTTCTGGCCTTGATCTGGGGCTCATCATTTATTTTAATAAAAATCGGGCTTACCGTATTATCCCCCGGTGAGGTAGGTGCCATCAGAATTATTTCGGCCGGGTTGTTTCTGCTGCCAATATCCTTTTCTAGATGGAAGAATCTTAAAAGAAAGCATTTGATGCTTTTGTTTACCATCGGGCTGGTAGGGAGCTTTATTCCGGCATTTTTATTTGCCAAGGCGCAAACCCAGATTAATAGTTCGCTGGCAGGGATCCTGAATGCTTTAACGCCCATTTTTACCATGCTGATTGGAGTTTTGCTGTTCAAAAGGGCTTTTTCGCCCAGAGTAATTTTGGGGATTATAGCCGGATTGGCAGGAGTGGTGATGCTGGTCACCACGGGTGAAGATGGGTTCACTACCGGCTTTAGTTTTTATGTGTTGTATGTGGTGCTGGCCACTATCTGTTATGGCCTGAATTTGAATATTATCAAATACATGATCCCTGAGCTTAAAGCTGCTACAATTACTAGTATTTCCCTCACATTCGTCCTTCCTATTGGTATCATATACCTTCTATTTGGCACACAATTTTTAGCCAGATTTGAGGCACCCGATGCTATTATCTGGCCGCTTTCAGCAGTTGTGCTTCTGGGTATAATGGGCACCGCCATTGCGCTGTTATTGTTTAACATGCTGGTGAAGATCACCACTCCTGTTTTTACCAGTTCGGTCACTTATTTAATTCCCGTGGTGGCAATATTTTGGGGTATTCTTGACGGTGAAAAGCTATATGTCACCCATATCATTGCCATGGTCATCATCATTTTAGGCGTTTACCAGGTAAATCAAGCCGGTAAAAAAAAATCCTTAGAATAATAAAGGGGCTAGAGATAAATTACATCTAAATAAAATTAGTTCATGATGAAAAAGTTAGTCCTGTTTGCCGCAGTAATTATTGGGGCTTTTAATTTATCCGCTCAGGTTGATGAAAGCCTGTATATGCCGATTGAATTTAAGAATGCCTATGAAAATGGTACTCGAAAATGGGATGGCACCGTTTCGGCTCAATATTGGCAGAATAGGTCTGAGTATACCATCAGGGCTAAGGTAGATCCCTATTCAAAGATACTCTCTGGTACTGCCTCCATCACCTATTATAATAACGGCCCCGACTCCATTCGCAATCCGGGATTTCATACTTATCATGATTACTATCGACCAGAGTCAAAAAAAGGTAGCTTTTTTTCTTCAGAGCCAGCATTTTTTGAAGGTCATCAAGGGGTGGTTATAGAGAAAGTTGCTGCCAATGGTAAGAACATTGATCTGGAAAACCGGCAGCGTCTGGTGCATAATGGAACTAATTATGTCATTAGATTGGAAGATCCAATAGCTCCAGGAGCCTCATTGAAGCTGGAAATTACCTGGAATTATGAAATTCCCGGAGAAGGCTTTGAGCGCAGCGGAGCCATCGACAGCACATCTATGTTTATTGGATACTGGTATCCCGAAATGGCCGTGCTTGATGATATTGATGGATGGGACAGGGTAATTTATGATGCAGCGACAGAATTTTATCATGACTATTCCGATTATGATATCGAGATTGAAGTACCGGATAATTTTATAGTTTGGGCATCTGTTCCCCCTTCAAACCCTGAGGCTGTTTATTCAGAGGTAGTTCGCGAGCGCCTAAAAAGGGCAGAGAATAGCAGTGAAGCAGTGAGGATTTGGGGTGAGGACGATTTCTTATCTGCACCATCAGGTACTAAAATATGGAAATATACCGCCAGGAATTTCCCTGATTTTTCCTTTGCCTTAAGTGATCATTTTATATGGGAAGCCTCCACATATGAGGACGAGATGGGTACTTATTTTTTGAATACTGCATTTCCGGCTAAGCATCCTTTTTTTGCATCGGTAATGGGGGCCATGCACCAATCCTTGCAAATATTCCACAATGATTTTCCCGTATACCCCTTTCCTTACAAGTATTTTAGCATTTTCAATGGCTTGACAGGCGGTGGGATGGAATTCCCGGGCATGGCCAATGATCAGGAAATATCAGGGTTGATGTATTCTCGCTGGACAGGGACGAAAATTGATGACGAAACGGCTAACCTGGGGCTCACCCTTCATGAGATGTGCCATATGTACTTTCCTTTTATGATGGGCCTCAATGAAAAGAAATATGCTTGGATGGATGAGGGGATGGCCAGCTTTATGGACTTCTTTACCGAACCATTGTTTGCCATTGGCGACCGGGACCAGCCTTATCTTGGTTCCATCAATGTAGCACCTATAATGGTGCCCAGCCATATCTTAGAAACCAGCGGCATCAACTCCTACACTGTGGGCAGTTATGCCAATTATTCCTTGTATAAATTACTGGGCAAGGAAGTGTTTACTAAATGCATGCATTCCTATATGGATGAGTGGAAATATAAGCATCCTACCCCTTATGACTTTATGTTTACTTTCAACCGCGTTTCCGGGAAAAACCTGAATTGGTTTTGGAAACAATGGTTCTTTGATTGGGGGTACATGGACATGGGGATCAAAGATGTTAAAAAGGATCTCGTCACTATAGAAAATGCAGGCGGTAGGCCCATAGCCTTCTCAATTGAAGTTAGTTTTGATGATGGCAGCACTCTAGAGGAGGAAATAAATCCGGGTGTTTGGCGGACATCAAAACAGTATCAGCACAAGGTCAAATCAGGTAAAAAGAAAATCGAGAGCGTCAGGTTAGTGATTCCTTCTCCAGGAGATGCGATTGGGGGAAACAATACCTGGCCAAGAGAAGAGTAATCAGCTAGTGATTGGTATTTTCTTCTACGATTTCTTTTAGGCATTGGATCCAAAGGGGGTGATCGTTCAGGCTTTCAACAAGCTGTACTTTTTCGCCTCCATTTTCTTCAAACAGCTCCTGGTACTCATCGCCAATCTCAATAATGGTTTCCAGGCAATCAGCTGTAAAAGCGGGGGAAAATACCAACAGCTTTTTGGCCCCTTCTTTCCCTTTTTGTTCTATCACCTTATCTGAAAATGGTTCCAGCCAGTTTTTATCAAGCCGGGATTGAAAGCATACGGTATACCGGTCTTCGGTTATTCCTAATGCCTCGGCCATGAGCCTGGTGGTGGCATAGCAGGTAGCCTTATAGCAGAATTTATTTTCCTCTGTGATCATCTTTTCACAATCTTTCTCTTCGCATAAGCCGGTATCGTAGACTTTGTCTACCTGCCTGGTGGGGAGGCCATGGTATGAGAAAAGTACGTGGTCATATTCTTCATGATTGTATTTAGCAGCCCTTGCCAGCAAGGCTTTGACGAAAGTGGGATGGTCATAATATTGACTCACAAATCTTAGGTTAGGAATCACCCACCATTTTCTCATGGTTTTCATTACCAGATCATAAACGGAGCCCGTGGTAGCTGAAGCATATTGTGGGAATAAGGGCAAAACTATTATCTCCTGATAATTTTCTATTCGCATTTCTTCCAGCACATCGGTTAATGCGGGGTTTTTGTACCGCATGCCTAAATGTACTCTATATTGGCTTCCAAGGCTTTCTTGTAGCAATTCTCTGACGATCTTGCTGTAGTACAGCAATGGGGATCCATTTTTTGTCCAAACTTCCTTATAAATTTTAGCTGATTTAGGGGCTCTGAAAGGAACGATAATCAAATTGACCAGCATCCAGCGCCATACAGCAGGAATATCGATTACTCTTGGGTCATTTAAAAATTGAAACAGGTATGAACGTACATCTTTTACTGATGGGCTATCCGGTGTTCCTAAATTGACTAATAATACCCCAATTTTAGCATTATTGCGCTCTGTGCTCATAATTAACTTTAATGAATTCTAATAATCAACTAACCTATAATGGGCGATCTTTTGAAGGGAATGGTACTATCAAAAATCTTGCGGTAGGTATGATGGGTTTTGTAAATGTCTGCCCCAACTTGCTCTACCACACGCATCATTTTAGGATTAAAATCCCCGATCCAGTTCATCTCCAGGTCTGGGTATCGCGGGTATGAGCCCTGTACTACCTGAGCTGTTGCCAATACCAGTGCCCCTTCTACTCCCTTACCCTGATGTTTGGGAGTCACACCAAAAACAACCCCAAACATCTTTTTGTTAGTTTTGCGCCATTGATGCCATACAAATTTTAGTTTACCCCAAAAATCCAGCTTCCCATTGACGTATTTAAAAATCTGATTTACTTCCGGAAGATTGAGAAAAAATGCAACAGGCTCTTCTTTATAATACCCATACCAAATTATTTTTTCATCCATGATGGGTTTAATCTGCCTCATAAGAGCCTTGGCCTGGGCCTCGGTAATGCCAGCGACACCATCATGTTTTGCCCAGGCCTGGTTGTACACACTCCTGAAGTCTTCGGTATATTTTTCCATTTCGGATTTTTTAAAATGCTCAAAATGGTAATTAGGGTCCTGAGCTATTCTGTTGGCTTTTTCGATCAGCCTGGGGTGAAAGGGGTCGGCTACTTTCCTGTGATAGGTGTACTGTTTGAAATAAATCTGAAAGCCATAGGCCTCAAAGAAATCTCTATAATAAGGAAAGTGATAATTGCAGCAGTAATTGGGCTCCTTTTCGTACCCATCTACAAGAAGTCCCCACCATTTGTCCCGCTCCCCAAAATTGATTGGGCCATCCATGGCTTTCATACCTTGTTCTTCCAGCCAGTTTCGGCATTGGTCGAAAAGCATGAATGCTGCTGCCTGATCTTCTATGCATTCGAAAAATCCTAACCCTCCGGTCGGTAAGTCCTTATCCGTATTGGCAGTACGCTCATTGATGAAAGAGGCCACCCTTCCTATCGTTTTATTTTGATCATCAATGAGGAGCCACCGCTGACAGGAACCTTTCCTAAAGGTTTTATTGGTCCTGGGGTTAAAAATGTCTTCTACATCCTTATCAAGCGGCCGGATCCAGGGCTCAACATTTTTGTAAAGCCTTACAGGCAGTAAGATAAATTCCCGAGCTTGTTCTTGGTTGCTTACCGGAATGATTTTCATAGGGCATTTGGCTTTTTACCGCAATTTTGATTTACGTTACTTACAATAAGAATGATCAGGCTTCAATCATTTTTTGGATGCCATCTGCAGCGATGGGGGATTAGCCGGAAATTTAATAATAAAAGTAGAGCCTACACCTATAATACTCTTTAATTCAATAGTGCCATCCATTTTTTCTACTGCATTTTTTACAATATAAAGCCCAATTCCTGAACCTTGGGATAGCACAGTGGCCCGGTAGAACATTTCAAAAACATGGGGCACCAGGTCCTCCTCGATACCGATGCCATTGTCTTCGAAGGTGATTTCAATTTCTTCATCAAATGCTGTCACAGTGATTTTAACAAAAGGTTTGCTCTTTTCCTTATCCATGTATTTGATGGAATTGGAGATGAGGTTACGGAGGATTTCCCGGATTCTCCATGGGTCCGTACTCAAGGGTTTTTCTGGGGCTATAACCTCGTAATGTATCATATCTACATTGGGCAGGTATCCCAGATCTTCTATGCCTTGCTGGATGATTTCCTTAAAATTGACTGGTTCCCAGGTCAAATCAATTTTTAGATTCTTGGCATGCGAAAGGATATCACTGATGAATTGATCTAATTGTATCACCTGCCCCTCAATTCTTTCGATATATTCCATGGGGTCGTCAATACCGGCCTGCAACTTGGCAAGATGGATGAGGCCCATAGTCGAAGATAATGGTGCCCTGAGATCATGAGATACTTTGTACACAAAATTATCTAGCTCCAAATTCCTGATCTGAAGTTCCTCTTCTATCTGTTTCCTTTCTGTGATATCTACATAAATACCATAAAGGCCGATGGATTCTTTTTTGAGTAAAACAGGGACCCCATAAATGATTACTGGTACCGTCTTACCAGATTTGGATACCCGGGTTGTTTCCAGCTTGCCGATGGTACCTGATGTGGTCAGCAGATTGATATCCATCGCCTCCTGTTGAAGGCTTTCTGTCACGATCAGGTCATTTAGCATTTTGCCTAAAACTTCCTCACGGCTGTACTCAAAGATCTTTTCAAATCCCTGGTTCACCTGTACTACCTTGTAGGTTTCATCCAGTAGCACCATGCCCATGGGGATATTTTCAAAGAGCTGATTAAATAACTCCTGATTCTTTTGTATAGCAAATTCAGAGATTTTCTTTTCGTGGATGTCAGTATGTACACCAGCTGCCCTGATGGCTTTGCCATTGGCATCCCTCTCAACCACCTGCCCCCGGTCCATGATCCATTTCCATGTTCCATCTTTGGTTTTAATCCGGTATTCTTCCTGGTAGAAAGAGGTTTCATTTTTGAGGTGTTTGACGATGGCATCCAGGACCCTCTTTTTATCATCAGGGTGCACGAATTCTTCCCAGTCATTATAGTTTTCTTCCATCTGGGGCTTGGTATACCCAAGTGCGCGTGCCCATCGGGCGTTTACCACCGCATTCTTATCGATCAGGTTCCAATCCCAAATTCCTAACTGTGCCCCTTCAAGTGCCAATTCTAATCTTTGCTCGGCCTCTTTTCTTTCAGTAATATCCATGAGGATACCGTATTTGATGATGGTGCCATCATCTAATTTTTCGGCACTGGATTGGCCATCAACCCATTTGGTTTTTCCATTGATCAGGACACGGCCCTCCCATTTCCAATCAGATAGGTTTTTTATACTTTTCGCTCTTGTTTTATCAAAGGACTTTCTGTCTTCAGGATGGATGGTCATTCCCATCAGGTCGGGATCCTTCAATACCGATTCCGGATCAAGGTCAAGAATTGCTTTGATCCCAGAGCTTATGTAGGAAAAATAATAGGTTCCGTCCGGATTTATTACATTCTCATAGATGACCCCCGGGAGACTATTAGTTAATTTATGAAACTTCTGATGGATTTCAGGAAGGCTATAATCTATATTTGGGGGGGGGGTTAAAACCCGGTCAAATTTAGAAAACTTAATAATGGCTCCATTAAAATGGTCGGCAAGGTCCCGGTTTAATATTATATAAAAATGGAATCTGATACTGTTTTCCGTTAACAAGGGGACCCCAGAAATGAAAATTTCCTCCTCCTTTTTTATTTTTTCAAACAGCGATTCTAACTGGATATCATCGAAAATATCTAGGATATTTTTTTTAACGACCTCTTTTTGCGGTAGGTTGGTCAATTCAGCAGCCCCGTGACTCCAGGTGAGGATTACCCCCTGCCCGCTGATGGTGAAAAGACCTTCCAATAGGTTATGTGAATTAAATCGGCTCACCCGGGTACTTGCTTTAAAATTTTACTTAAAAGGAGATTTTCGATTTTGAATAGGTTTAAAACACGGTAAACTAAGCAATATTACAAAATAAAAAACTCTCATTATTGATCAAAAGGCACTTAGCATGGGGATGTCTGGTCATGGACATTTCATTCGTTCGATTTTGGCTATATTTAAATCTAAAACACCGGTGTCATGAATACGAAACGCATAAAATTTAAAAATAAGGAAGGTAATATGTTGTCTGCCAGGCTGGAACTTCCGGTAGATCAGGACCCCCGGGTTTTTGCTGTTTTTGCGCATTGTTTCACCTGCAGCAAGGATCTGAAAGCCGTAGTCAATATTTCCAGGGTGCTTACCAGCCATGGCATTGGGGTGCTCAGATTTGATTTTACCGGTCTTGGTGAGAGCCAGGGGGAATTTTCAGACAGTAATTTCACCACGAATGTGGGGGATATTATTTCCGCAGGTACTTATTTGGAAAAAGAGTATGCTGCTCCTCAAATTTTGATAGGCCATTCTTTAGGAGGGGCCGCAGTACTTAAAGCTGCTTTTGAGATGCCGGAGGTAAAAGCTGTAGTGGGGCTGGCAGCCCCATCGGACCCTTTTCATGTTAAGAATCTCTTTAATGATGACGAAGAAACAATCATGAAAAAAGGCTCTGCCAAGGTTCAAATAGCAGGCAGACCCTTTAAGATAACGAAACAACTTATTGAAGATCTTAGAGAACATCAGATTTTACCAAAATTAAAAGACCTTGATAAAGCCCTCCTCATCCTGCACTCTCCTCAGGATAAAATTGTAGGGATCAGTAATGCCAGGGAAATTTATGAAGCAGCCATGCACCCTAAAAGTTTTGTAACTCTTGATGGGGCTGATCACCTGCTATCCAATAAGGAAGATTCACATTATGCCGGCAGTATTATCGCATCTTGGGTGAGTCGATATATTGACTATGAAGCCGATGAAGAGGAAGCACCTAAAGGTGTCATAGCGCGTACCGGTGATGACGGATATACCACCATGGTCAGGACTGGCAAGCATCGATTTTTGGTGGATGAACCTGAGGCTGTTGGAGGCAAAAACATGGGACCCACCCCTTACGACTTGTTAAGTGCTGCTCTTGGTGCCTGCACCAGTATGACCTTGAGAATGTATGCCGACCGTAAGAAATGGGACCTCAAAGAGGTATGGGTCAATGTACAACATGGTAAAACACATTCGGAAGATTGTGAGAACTGCGAATCAAAAAGCGCTAAAGTGGATGAGTTTAAAAGAGAGATCGAACTGATTGGAGAACTGGATCAAGAACAGAAAGACCGGCTCTTGGAAATTGCAGACCGATGCCCTGTGCACCGCACCCTTCACAACGAAATAAAAGTGAGTACCAGGCTTAAGGATTAATCCAGCATGCTTAAAATTTCTTCCAGGTATTTTTGATCGGTGTGATCAAAGGCATCAAGCCGATCACTGTCCACATCCAAAATAAGCATTACCTTCTCCCCCTTTTTTAAAGGCACGACTATTTCGGATTTGCTGGCAGAACTGCAGGCGATATGCCCGGGAAATTGGTCCACATCAGGCACTATGAGTGTTTTGCCTTGTGCCCATGCCTGTCCACAAACCCCCTTCCCCTTTGGAATTCGGGTACAGGCCACAGGACCCTGAAAAGGCCCCAGCACCAGTTCTGAGCCTTTGACGAGGTAAAATCCTACCCAAAAAAATCCCATACCCTCCTTTAGGGCAGCGGCAATATTAGCGAGATTGGCTATCAGATCCTCTTCTCCGGAAATTAATCCTTTGATCTGTGGAATAAGATTCTGGTATTTTTCCTCTTTGGAGGCAGTCTTAGGAATGTACAGGTCTTCAGCCATAGGCCTTAATGGTTTAAGATGATGTGTAATGCGTCAGATTGGATCACTTCTACTTTATTCTCTGAATGGAAGGACTCCTGCAGCCGGGGTGCCGGTATCCCTTTTCCAAATTCCTTTGGAGCAATAAAAACACGGGCTTCATCCCAAAGGTTTCTTTGCAATAGTTCTTTGATTATTGTGCTGCCACCTTCTGCAATTACAGACTGAATGCTTCTTTCATAAAGGTCGTTAAAAACAGCATTGATGAATGACGGTTCCGGCAGCCTTACCAGGGTGGCAGTGCCTTGCTGCCCTGTTCGAATGGTATTATATATGATTGCTGGAGGTTCCCCGGTAAACACCTTTAAATCCACAGGGAGGCTTAAATATCGGTCTAACACAATTCTCAAAGGGTCTTTACCCTGCCAGTCGCGCACATTCAATAGGGGATTGTCATAAAGCACCGTATTTTTTCCAACCATGATGGTATCTTCCTCAGCCCGCCATTGGTGCACCAGTTTTCTTGAAAGGGGGCTGCTAATCCATTTAGAATCAAAATTTTCCCTTGAAATAAATCCATCCCGGGTTTGGGCCCACTTGAGGATGATATAGGGTCGTTTTTTCTCCATAAAAGTAAAAAACCGCCGGTTCTGATGCCTGCAGGCGGCAGCTTCAATGCCTGTAAACACCTGGATGCCGGCATCTTTGACCATGGCTATACCCTTGCCGGCAACAAGTGGATTGGGGTCCTGGGTGCCTATCACCACCTTTTTCACTTTTTTCTCAATGAGCATGGCTGCGCATGGAGGGGTTTTGCCGTGGTGGGAGCAGGGCTCCAAAGTTACGTATACGGTGCTTTCAGATAGCAGTGAGTGGTCATGGATGGTATTGACCGCATTGACTTCAGCATGGGGGCCACCATAAGCCTGATGCCATCCTTCGCCAATGATGCGGTCATTAAGTACGATGACACAGCCTACCAAAGGATTGGGGCTAACGCTGCCAATGCCCTTGTCGGCAAGTGCAATGGCCCGCTGCATGTAGATCGCATCACTCATCAGCACAAATTTACCTTTTTAATTTATGGTGGTAAAGAATATTTATATTGCAGTCAATAGGATTGCCGTGGAGAGCCAAGTAACCATAAACCTTAAAACCTTCTACACTGCCAAAGTCTCAGAACTAGCCGAAGTTTTGGCACCCGAGGAGGCAGGGTCTATTACCCAATGGGTGATGGAGGAAATTTTTTGTATTACACCTTCTGCCATTTGGGCAGGCAATGAAATCAACCTGGGAGGCCAGCAAATGGAGGCCTTTGACAAGGCTATGGTACGGATAAAACAACATGAGCCCGTACAGTACGTGCTTGGCTATACCGAGTTTATGGGGCTAAAAATAAAGGTAGCCCCGGGGGTACTAATTCCCAGACCGGAAACGGAGGAGTTGGCTCACAAAATTTTAGCATCAGGGCCACCTCCACTGCCCATCGCTATTGATGTGGGTACAGGAAGCGGGGCCATAGCGATTGCCCTGGCTAAAGCCTGGCCTGGAGTAAGAGTCATTGGAACAGATTTCAGTCCAGTGGCTCTGAAGATTGCCCAGGAAAATGCTTCTATGCATGGTATCAGGGTGGAGTGGATCGTCCATGATATCCTCAAAGAACCCTTGCCAGATATCAGTGTGGGAATTTTGGTGAGCAATCCCCCCTATGTACGGGAAAGTGAGAAAAAAACTATGCAGCCCAATGTTTTGGATTTTGAACCTCATGAAGCCCTTTTTGTAGATGATGATGACCCCCTGATCTTTTATAAAAAACTAGCAATGGAGGGTGCCAGGATACTATGCCCGGAAGGGAGAATGTTTTGTGAGATCAATGAAGCCTTTGGGAAAGCAACAGCCTCTATGCTGGAAGAACAAGGGTTTGTAAATGTGGAGATAATTCAGGATTTTAGGAACAAAGATCGGATAGTTACCGGCAGGAAAAAGCCTTGATTATTACACATAAAAATAAATGCCTTCTGAGGGGGTTAAAAAATAAATTCTCATGAACCCAGTTATTTTATTGCACGGAGCACTTGGAAGTTCTCAATTATGGGAGCCACTGATTCCTTTGATCAATTCCCATTGGGAGGTTCATACCCTGGATTTTTCCGGCCATGGGGGCCAATCGTTTAATGAAAAAGGGTTTGGTATTCCAGTTTTTGCAGAAGAAGTGGTCCAATACCTGGACCAGAAGCAACTTGAGAAGGCCGATATATTTGGATACAGCATGGGGGGTTATGTCGGACTGTATGTGGCTATGCATCATAAAAACAGGATTGGCAAAATTACTACAATGGGCACTAAGTTTGACTGGAATCCGGATGCTGCTGAAAAGGAATCAGCCTTTTTAAAACCCGAAATTATGGAACAAAAGATTCCGGATTTTGTGGGGGTGCTTAAAAAAAGGCACCATCCTAATGATTGGAAATCACTGGTCAGCAATACAGCAACTATGATTAATGATTTGGGCCAAAAGCCTCTCCTAACCAAGGAGGATCTTTCCAAAATCAAAAACGAAGTGGTAATAGGGTGGGGAGAAAAGGACAGGATGGTGAGTCGGGAGGAATCAGAAATGGCAGCCTCGGCTTTGCCGAATGGCCGGGTCACTATTTTGCAGAATACGCCGCATCCACTGGAGGGCTGCGATCCTCATAAGCTTTTTTCGTTGTTGATCCATTGATCTTGCAAAGCCCTCCTGTTCTATTTTGCTTACCATCAAGACCCCGGAATGTCTGCGCTGGACGTGCTTGTGCGCCCCATCGGGCGTAGACACCCAGCCGCACTGTTACTTTTTCATTAGTGTAAAACCTTGACCTGGAAAGGTCAAGGTTTTAGTTAGTGTTAGAGTTATTTCAACAATGCTTATGGGACCCGTCGCAAAACGGGGGGTTCTTGGTTTGCTTACAGGCACACCAAGCTACTCTGCGCGACTCATCGATGACCATTCTTATTGGCGAAAAGGAAGATCCCTTGTGCGAACCATCGCAATAAGGTTGCTTTTCACTTTTGCCACATGAGCACCACGAGTAGTTGCCGGGCTCACATTCGATGATGATAGGGGATTTCTGGGGGATAAGAGGTTTTTCCATTGGAGATTAGCTTTACCAAATATACCTAATTGTGAGGCACATGGTTCAGTCTTTAAGAAATTTAGGTTAAGTCTAAATTAAGGTAGAGACTATTAAAATTTATTTCATAGTTGACTTTATGATTTTTTCAAACCTGGATGGCATGATACTTTGGCTCAATTAGCCCTCTGGATAAGAATCAATAATATTCTGACTAATCACCTTGTAAATATCCGCCCACTCAGGATGGTCATGGAGCATTGCCATATGGGCATCAAGGGTCTTGAGGTCATGCCTGAAGGCCGGGCCTGTCTGGGCCTTTTCCGGCCCGATACTGAAGCATTTATCTACTGTCTCGATGATGAGGGGTTTGAGGACTTCAAAGGGGATGCCCTTTTCAATGGCTAACTGTGACCCGATGGTAAACATATGATTGGTGAAATTGCAAACAAATACCGCCGCGGTATGAAGAGCACTTCTGGCAGCCGAATCAGCTTCAAATACTTTATCTGATACAGCCCTGGCGATGGTTCTTAGCGTGCTCATAATCTCAGGGTCTGTAGCCTCCAGAAAAACAGGTACCTGACTGATATCTATTTTCTTCCCTTTTGTGAAGGTTTGCAGGGGATAAAACACTCCCGATCTGGGATGATAGCCGGAAATCACTGACATTGGGGTGGTACCGGAAGTGTGCACCAGGGCACAATTTTTCGGGAAGCTGTATTCATTAACGACCTCCTGTATGGCCTCATCACTTACGGTGATAAAAATGATATCTAAGTTAATTCCGGACAGATCCTTCTCCGCGATTTCAGCCTGGTAAAGGCGGTTTACCAATGCTTTGGCGGATTGAGTGGACCGGCTCGAAACCGCCCGGACTGAGAAGCCTGCATTGTCCAGTGCCGGAGCCAGATGCCAGGCCACATTGCCTGCGCCTATAAAACCTACCCGGATGCGTTCCACTTATTCCTGATTTTTGTTGCGCATCTTGACAAATTCGTCATATCGTCGGTAAATGGCAAGGGTAAAGCCAGCCATAAGCACCAGAGTACCAATCCAAAGCACGTTGATTAGTGGCTTTTCCATGGCCTTGAGTACTACCCAGTCCTTTTGTCGTGTGTTGGCACCAATAGTGAAGGTTTCAGTATTGGGGTCAATATGCAAAAGGTACACCCGGAGGCCAAGATTATTGATCTCGTCAGGTAGCCTGGCAACTTTACCATCTTTAATAATAAAGATGGGCTCAGCGATGTATTCCTGGTCTTCTCCATAGATTTTGATACGGGCCTTAACAGCCACATCATTTTCATTAAGAGCCACCCCATCCACCACCGGTACCCTGATGATAGAGTCTACTACAGCGATATAATCATTCAGAAAAAACCGCTCTTTGAGCCCTATCGGGAATTCCTTTATTTCACTCCACTCATGGGGTTCCTCGGGGCTTCTAATAGAGGAGACATGGGTGTATAAGTCCCGGTCCCACCGCCTGTTGATATCCGGTGATGCCAGCAGCCCACCCATTTGTGGATTGACCTGAGCCCTGGGATACAAGGAGAAAGTCTTTCCTTTTGCATTGGTATAAGCGATTTTATAATAGGTGTTTTCAGGAAATATTTCGAAGGTATCTCTTTCTTTAAATATTACCCGATCCTCAAAAACCACATCCTTTTTGGCAATGACCGTATAGGGATCTCTGGTTTTCAAAATGTCATTTTTGTTAACGAATCCCTTTTTGAACCTTGGCTCTACAAACTCGCCTTTGTATTGAAGTTGGTATTCAGCCATTTCTTTGGGCTGGTTGATGAATAGGAGGAGGTTTTCATTGTTAAATTCGGTGGGCTGGTCTGCAGAAATCAAAATTCCGCTCCGGTTAAGGGATACCACCTTATTGTATCCTGACGAAAACAGGATGCCGATGAGGATCATACCAATGCCGATATGGGCTATAGCACCCCCACTTAGTTTGGGGTTTTTTCTAAGCATTTTGATCAAAATCAGTCCATTGGCAATGATCGTGTACAGGCCTGCGGTGAATAGTGCGATATAAGAAAATTTGGTAATGGTACCGGATGCCAAAATAATGGTGGTGATCAGTAAAGTGAGGATGAATGGCGTGGTGAGTTCTTTAACTAAACTTTTCCGGTCCATTTTCTTCCACCAAAAGTACTGACCGGTCCCTGATAAGAGGGCCACACCGACACCAAACCAAAGCTGAAATTTGGAATAAAATCCAATTTGATCTGCCGGAGTGGCCAGGCTGAGCTCTGCTCCAAACAGCCCTGCAATACTGTTGATCACAGGATATGAGGTGGGTACCAACACCTGAAATCCACCCAGACAAAGGGTGGTGGCCCCAATGAAAATCCAAAATTCCCTTGAGTAGGTGGAAATCTCTTTACTGGTAGTAGGAATGGCTGACCACCTTGCGGCTGCAAGAGTAATGCCCCCTATTGTGAAAAACATAAGATAAATCAGCAATTGTCCTGAAAGCCCCAGGTCGGTGAATGAATGAACGGAAGCATCCCCTAAAATGCCACTTCTGGTCAGGAAAGTGGAGTATAGGATCAGGATAAAAGAGGCGATTACCAGAATGATGGAGGTTTTAAGTGCTGACCCACTGTTTTTGTAGGTGATCATGGTGTGAATGGCTGCTACCATGATGAGCCAAGGCACATAAACAGCATTTTCCACAGGATCCCAATTCCAGTATCCACCAAAATTCAATGTCTCATAAGCCCAGTAACCACCCATCAGGATACCCAAACCTAGGATGGCAGTGCCAAAAATCATCCAGGGCAATGCAGGCCTGATCCAATCCTTATATTTTTTCTTCCACAACCCGGCCATGGCATAGGCAAAAGGTACCAGGCTAGCCGCAAATCCTAAAAAGAGGGTAGGCGGATGGATGACCATCCAGTAATTTTGCAAAAGAGGATTCAGCCCTGTGCCATCTTCCGGCACAAAATCAGGCTGCTCTTTGAATATAGGCGCATCCATGGCATCCCTTAAGAGAATGAAGGGGGAGCTGCCTAACTTGAGGTTGATCCATGGGATTACGATACCCAGGATCATAGAGGCCAGAAAGGCCTGCACCAGGGCAAAAACGGTCATCACAGGCGCCTCCCAGTAGCGGTTGGTAAAAATCAGGATGAGGCCTAATACCGCATGCCAAAACAGCCAGAGCAAAAAACTGCCTTCCTGCCCTTCCCAAAAGCAGGAAATGAGATACTCCCTCGGTAATTTTAAGCTGGAATGACTCCAGGCATAGTGGTACTCAAACAGGTGATTGCTGATGATAAAATAGAGGCAGAAAATTATGCCAAATACGCTGAATACGTGCAGGAAAAATGCGAAGCGCCCATTTTTTTTCCACTCACTTTCAGCGGGCCCAATGTGCTGAGTGGCCTTGAAATAAGAAAATGCGGCAACTATAGATGAAACAAAAGTGAGCACCACAAACAGGTGCCCCAGGTTCCCGATAAAAGTATTGACCATTTTTTTTAATTCACACCAGCCTGGATTTCGTCTTCCTGATATTTGGAAGGACACTTCATTAAAATATTATCGGCTATAAAAAGTTCTTCCTGATAGCTGCCAATGACTACGATATTCTCTGACCGGGCAAAATCCGGGGGGACAGGATTATTGTAAAATACAGTCTGTTCTTTCCCTGACTCGTCTACCATGATGAAGGTGAATGAAATTTTATCTGCGGTAGGCTTAATGCCTACGATATCACCAAACTCATTACGCTTGAGCGTCCCCACTACATGAATTTTTTTGTCCTTCCCGTCAGAAGCCAGTTCGTAAGCCTGATCAAAGGTAACATAAGTGCTGGCATCCCCTGCCGAAACGATGATGATCCCGATGGCAACGGCAATGGCAGCGATGAGAATGATATGTGTAGTTTTCATGGTTGTTATTCAGGTCAAAGGGTCAACAACCCCCGTCTCAATTTGGTTTAGCCTTGCTTACTTTCTTGTTCCTTTTCTAATCTATTGATCTTCCTCTCAAGTCTTACCAGGTACAGTACGATCCCAATAAATATAATCAATATCATGGCCACTACCACATATATCTTGCCCTCCGATCGCATGATGTCTGCCATTTCCACCGGTTCATTTGCCATGGCCATATTACCGGTAAATGTAGCCCATATTACCAATAACAACATTTTTATCGACTTGGTGGTGAGTTTCTTCATGATTCCAATGAGTTTTTGATGTTCTTTATTTTAATTCTGAGCTGAGTTATCCAAAAACCAAGCAAGATCCATCCTATAATTGCCGGGTAAAAAACCATGAGCATACGGTTGTCGGTATCATACATATTAAATCCCGGATTTCCTCCGCTACCCGGATGCATGGAACTGGTAAGCCGGGGCAAAATAAAGAGTAAGGGAATCATAGCCGCAAAGGCGAATATATTATAAACGCTGCTGATCCGGGCTTTTTGGTCTTCATTTTCTATTGAGCCCCTTAAGACGAGGTAGGCAAAGTAAATGAGCAAAGCTATGGCAGCACCATTTTGTTTGGGATCTCCGTGCCAAGGGGTTCCCCAGGCATAATTGGCCCATAGTATACCAGTGATGATGCCGAGCATTCCAAACAATAGACCGGTTTTGGCCAGCTCCACGGCTTTATGGTCATCTTGGATATTGCCTTTTCTTAAGTATCTTATCGAATACACCAGAGACCCAATAAGAAATACAACCATAGCGAACCACATGGGCACATGAAAATAAAGTCCCCGGATGGTTTCGTTGATTATGGCTAGTCGTGGGACTGCTCCTAACAGCCCTGCAATAATTGTGTAAACCAGAAGGGCCACCCCTAAAATTTTCCACCAATTTTTCTGTATCAATACCCTAAGCGTTTAGCTGCGCCAAAGATAAGGGAATAGTAGCAAAGAAGCTGAAAACAACAGGAGATTAATTGCAGCCAAGACCCCAATATCACCGATGATGATACTCCAATCGAGCCCATCAATAGTATGTTTAGAAATGCGGATAATAATCAGCAACATGGGCAAAATCACCGGAAATCCGAGTACTGCCATGAGGGTGGCACTGTTTCCGGCCTTTGCAGCTATTGCAGAGATGAGGGTAAGAGCTACGCTGAAGCCTAGGGATGCCAGGGCAAGATTCAGTAAAAATGCAGGCCAGTCAGCAATAAAACTTCCAAATACCACCCAGTATAATCCCAGCCCCGTAAACGCAAGAATCAGCATATAAACGGTATTAAAAATAATCTTGGCCAATATGAAAGCCTGAGGACTGACCAGCGCATAATAATACAGCATTTTGCCAGGGCCTTCCTGCAAAAAGCTCCTCGCAATGGCATTGGTAGCTGTGAACAGGATGATGATCCAAAACAGGGTATTCCACGTCAGTGGCGCCAGGCCCCCGGCCCCAAAACTAAGGTAGGTGATAAAAATAGTGCTTATCAGATATAGCAATATGCCCCCAAGAGCATATTGTTGTCGGAGCTCGGTTTTAAAATTACTAATGATGAGCAGTCTAATTTGATCACCCATGTCTTTTATCCGCCATTATTTATATAGGCTTTGAGCTCGAAACCTATCAGCAATAAAAAACAAACCACCAGACCCAGGACAAATCCCACAGCTGTGAATATGGATTTTTTTGGAAATACAGGAATCCTGGTTTGGTAGAATGGTGTAATAACTGAGAAATGATCAGTTCTTAATAATTCTTTTTCAACTTCAAACAGGAAAACATAGGTATTTGAAGAGGCTTCAAATAGGCTGCCTGATTCAAGTACTTCTATGGATTTTGTTAGTTCTGACTTGTCGAAAATGAGTAAGTTTTTGGCTGAATCTAACATAACGATATCTTTTTTTAATCCCGAAACAGCCCTTTCCTGGGCTTCTTTGGAAGTGCTTACTCTATTTTGAATATAGGGCATATGCTCTAAATAATTTGGTAAAGCCCGATTCAATTCCGAAATGATCGAGGGGTCTTTAAAGAGGACATTTATTTCAATAGGCTTTTTTTCTTCGGAATTAGCATCGATCTCTTGAGAGGCCTCAAAGGAGATCAGTTGGCCCGCAGCATTGACTTCTATATTCAGGGTTTTTGATAGAGCCTCGAAATCTCCGGCATCTATCATATCATTAAATTGATTAAGAATCCTGTTGATCGTAGCACCACCTACATGCTGGGTGCCTAGTAGCATGCTGGTTTCATATCTTTGGGTAATCTGGGTGGAAAGCACAAAACCTCCCACTGTAAAAACAACCAATAGTCCCGTGAACAGGATCCATTTAGTCTTAAAATGGTGTATAACACTTTTAAGTGTTTTTCGCAGGTCTATTTCATCTTCAGCCATAGCAGGTAGAAATTTTAGACAATTTTATCAAAATAAATGCTTCTTTTATAATAGAAAGATTTAATTATTAGCTTTGCAGGCAGAATTTAAGCACCAATCTGATTCAGACATTCCTCACCAGCCAATGAAAATTAAAGAGAAAATCCTGGTTACAGGAGCCGCAGGATTTATCGGGTTCCATCTGGCTAAAAGGCTTCTGAATGAGGGATTTGAGGTCATAGGGCTCGATAATCTTAATTCATATTATGAGGTTTCTCTGAAGGAATCCAGGCTTGAGCAGCTTCTTCAATTTCCCCGATTCACCTTTGTCAAGGAGTCGCTGGAAAATCGTGAGGGAATACAAAATATATTTAAATCCCACCGGCCGGACATCGTAGTAAATCTTGCGGCACAGGCAGGGGTTCGGTATTCGATTGAAAATCCATATGCCTACATTGATAGTAACTTGCAGGGCTTCATCACTATTCTGGAGGGCTGCAGGTATCATCATGTGAAGCACCTGGTGTATGCCTCATCCAGCTCGGTTTATGGTGCCAATACAGCATTGCCCTTTTCGGTCAATCACAACGTGGATCATCCCATTTCGCTTTATGCGGCCACTAAGAAGGCTAACGAGTTGATGGCCCATACCTATTCAAGCTTGTACGCACTCCCAACTACCGGCCTTAGGTTTTTTACGGTATATGGTCCTTATGGCCGCCCCGATATGGCCTTATTTTTATTTACCAAAGCCATTCTGGAGGGCAAAACTATCGATGTGTATAACCATGGGGAAATGCACCGGGATTTTACTTATATTGATGATATTGTAGAGGGGATTTTCAGGGTAATGGGTCATATTCCTAAGCCTGATGCATCCTGGGATAGCGGTTCACCGGATCCTGCTACCAGCTTTGTGCCCTACAGAATATTTAATATTGGAAATAATAATACCGTAAGCCTGCTCAGGTTTATTGAAGTCATAGAGGAGTGCCTTGGGAAGAAAGCTAAAAAGAATTTTCTTCCAATGCAGGATGGGGATGTGCCCGTTACCTTTGCGGATGTGGATGCATTAAAAGAGGCAGTTGGATTTGCGCCCAATACGCCAATAGAAAAGGGTGTAAAGAAATTTGTAGAATGGTACCGTGGGTACTATAAAGTATAGAATAAAACTATGGAAAAAATAGGTGTAATAGGATTAGGTTATGTAGGCCTGCCATTGGCTGTAGCGCTAAGTCAAAAATATGATGTGGTAGGGTTTGACATTAACGCCAAAAGAATCTCTGAACTGATAAATGGGGTGGATAGAACCCTCGAAGTTGAGACGGAGTCCCTTAAAGCGGCCTCAAATCTTGAATTTACTGATAATCCTGAGCGCCTTCAGGAGATGGATATATTTATTATTACCGTTCCCACCCCCATTGATATATACAAAAAACCGGACCTGACACCCCTGGAAAAATCAAGTGCTACCGTCGGTAAAGTCATGCGAAAAGGGGCCATCGTCATTTATGAGTCTACCGTTTTTCCAGGGTGTACAGAAGAAGTTTGCGTTCCGATCCTTGAGCACCATAGTGGCCTCAAATACAATAAAGATTTTTTCTGTGGGTATAGCCCTGAGCGGATCAATCCTGGAGATAAGGTGCACCGACTTACCACCATCAAAAAGGTGACCAGCGGGAGCACGCCAGAAATTGCCGAAAAGGTGGACGCGCTATATGCCAGCATTATAGAGGCAGGTACCCATCGGGCCTCCTCTATCCGGGTGGCGGAGGCTGCAAAGGTGATTGAAAACTCTCAAAGGGATGTGAATATTGCTTTTGTAAATGAGCTTGCTCTCATTTTTGATAAAATGGGCATTGATACTCAGGAGGTATTAGAAGCCGCAGGTACCAAGTGGAATTTTCTGCCTTTCAGGCCAGGATTGGTTGGCGGCCATTGTATTGGTGTGGATCCCTATTACCTGACTTACAAAGCCGAGAGTTTGGGGTACCATCCTGAGGTCATTCTTTCGGGGAGAAGGATCAATGACAATATGGGGGTCTTTGTAGCCAACAAAGTGATCAAGCTCATGAGCATGCATGACAATCCCATCAAAAACAGCAGGATACTGGTATTGGGGATTACCTTCAAAGAAGACTGTCCAGATATCCGAAACAGCAGAGTGATCGATGTGATAAGGGAGTTAGAGAGCTTTGGTGCCAAGGTAGACACCTATGATCCATTGGCAGATACTGAAGAAGTGAAGGCAGAGTATGGCATTAATTTGATTGCTCAGCCAGAAGGCCCCTATAATGCCATCGTGCTTGCAGTAAGCCATAAGGCCTTTGATAATATCGACTTCAAAAAGCTAAAAACCCCAAAAACCATCACCTATGATGTAAAAGGGTATTTTGATAAAGCATTAGTAACCGGTAGACTTTGATCCATGTCGGAGATTAGTATGGTAGATTTGGAAAGGCAGTATCTTCTGATAAAGGAAGAAATTGATGCTGCTATCCAGGAGGTTTTATTAAAAACGGCTTTTATCAACGGGCCCCAGGTAAAATCCTTCGCTAATAATCTCAGTGCCTACCTCCAGGGGGCCCATGTCACGCCTTGCGCCAACGGCACAGATGCCCTTCAGATAGCCATGATGGCTCTGGATCTGCCCAAAGGCGGAGAGATTATTGTACCTTCTTTTACCTATGTAGCTACTGCCGAGGTGATCGCCCTGCTGGGCTACAAGCCAGTATTTGCTGACGTGGACCCTGACACGTTTAATTTGTCTGCCGACCAGGTCCAAAAACTCATCACAAAAAGTACCGTGGCGGTGGTGCCGGTACATCTCTTTGGCCAATGTGCTGATATGCAGCCCATCATGTCACTTGCTCAAGAACATAAAATAGCCGTTATAGAAGATGCGGCTCAGGCATTGGGGACCAGGTATATTATGGGTACTGACACCTTGTTTGCAGGAGCGGTTGGAGATATCGGGACCACCTCTTTTTTCCCCTCCAAAAACCTGGGATGTTATGGTGATGGTGGCGCCCTGATTACAAGAGATGCAGCACTTGCTGAAAAGGCCCACATCATTGCCAACCATGGGCAGCGTGTAAAATATCATCATGATGTGGTTGGGGTCAATTCCCGGCTGGACACCCTTCAGGCAGCGATCCTGGATGTTAAGCTAAAATATTTTGACCGCTATTTAGCTAACCGAAATCAGGTAGCGGCATTATACGATGAGGCTTTTTCCGACATTTCGGAAATACAAATACCGGCAAGAAAAGAATATTCTACCCATTCTTTTCACCAATATACGATCACCATCAAATCGGATAAAAGGGATGCCTTAAAAGCGCATCTGCAGGTAAAAGGGATTCCCAGCATGATCTATTATCCACTTCCACTGCACAAGCAAAAGGCCTATGCCGAGTGGTTTGATCCAAAAAATCCCCTGCCCAATTCAGAATTTCTTTGTGATCATGTATTGTCACTGCCCATTCACACAGAAATGAAACCCAAAGAAATGGAGTATATTGCCGATCAGGTAGTTAACTTTTTTAAATAAAAGCACCTATGAAAGACAAGGATTTCTTCAGCCACGAAACAGCTGTCATCGACTCTGGAGCGAGAATTGGTAAAGGGACTAAAATCTGGCATTTCTCGCATATCATGCCTAATTGTGAAATAGGCGAAAATTGCAATATTGGGCAGAATGTAGTGGTTTCACCAGACGTGATTCTGGGCAAAAACGTGAAAGTTCAGAATAATGTATCCATCTATACCGGAGTGATTTGCGAGGATGATGTTTTTCTGGGCCCTTCAATGGTATTCACCAATGTGGTGAACCCACGCAGTGCGGTGGTCCGCAGAGGGGAGTACGCGGTGACCCGTGTAGGCCATGGGGCTTCTATTGGAGCCAACGCCACCATAGTTTGCGGCCATAATATAGGTACATTTGCCTTCGTTGGAGCGGGGGCAGTGGTGACCAGGGAGGTGCCCCCTTATGCATTGGTAGTGGGAAATCCTGCACGACAGGTGGGCTGGATGAGTGAGTATGGGCATAAGCTGGAATTTGATGAACATGGGGAGGCGACTTGCCCGGAAAGCAAGGAACAGTATGTGCTAAAAGATGGTAAGGTAAAAAAGATATGAAAAATTTTGCCCTGATTGGAGCGGCCGGCTATATAGCCCCCAGACATTTGAATGCCATCAAAGAAACAAATAACCGGCTTCTTGCCGTGCTGGATAAATTTGACAGCGTGGGCATAATGGACCGCTACTTCCCCGATGCGGATTTTTTTGTGGAATTTGAGCGATTTGACCGGCATTTGGACAAGCTTAAGCGGCAGGGCACTCAAACTGATTTTGTCAGCATTTGTACCCCAAATTACCTTCATGATGCGCATATCCGCTTTTCACTAAGGCATCAGGCTGATGCTATTTGTGAAAAGCCGATTGTTTTGAATCCGTGGAATATTGATGCCCTCAAAGAAATCGAAGCGGAGACGGGAAAGAAGGTTTTTAATATCCTTCAACTCAGGCTGCACCCGGCCATTATTGCATTGAAAGAAAAGGTAGATAATGGCCCAAAAGACAAAATCTATGATGTGGACCTCACCTACATCACCAGCAGGGGCAATTGGTACTACATCAGTTGGAAAGGTGACCAGTCCAAGTCAGGAGGCATCGCTACGAATATCGGAGTGCATTTCTTTGACATGCTGATCTGGGTTTTTGGCGGCGTGAAAGAGAATCAGGTACATGTTGCCAGACCAGATGCCATGTCTGGTTACCTGGAGCTCGAAAGAGCCAGGGTACGGTGGTTCCTCAGTATAAATGAGGAGCACCTACCTCAAAAGATAAGGGAACAAGGTCAGCGCACTTACCGGTCTATTGAGGTAGCAGGTGAAGAAATCGAATTTAGCGGAGGATTTACGGATTTGCATACCCTCAGCTACCAGCAGATCCTTGGTGGTGAGGGTTATGGCTTAGAGGCTGCAAGGCCCAGCATTCAAACCGTACATGATATCCGGCACGCACTTCCCCTTGGCAAAGTGGCTCATGCCCACCCATTTAATGATTTCATCTAATTTTCAGTATTGAGGCTCACCTTTTTCAACAAGGATGATTTTTTAAAAAATGTTACCGTAGTATTTTCCGGTAATGTTATGGCGCAGGGGATTACTTTTTTAGCCTCCATAGCCCTGGCAAGAATTTTCACCAGTGAGGATTTCGGAGTATTTGGTGTCTTCATGTCATTTACCTCTATTATTTCTCCAGTCATTGCCCTGAGATATGATAATGCCATTCCATTGCCTGCTCACGCCGATAAAGCTAAAAAGTTACTAATTGTTTCCATATTAGTGACGGCAAGTCTGGCTTCATTGTTGATCCTTCTCGCTATTTTAAATCAAAATACCGGTTGGTTATTTTCAGGGCATAATCTAAATGAGAACCGCCTTCTTATTTTGGTGCCGGTTTTTTCATTGGTGTGGGGCATGTACCATGCCTGGGACTTTTGGCTGGTACGGATCAAAAAGTTTGGGAAGTCTTCCTGGCTTAAGATCATTCAAAGTTCAGGTGTAGCACTGGGTAGTATTGGTTTGGGTCTGGCGGGTATGTCTACCGGAATGATTTGGGGGTATGTGGGTGGCAATATTGTAGTTAGTCTTGTATCAATAAGCCAGTCCATCAGGCATGGGATATGGAAGGATCTCCCTTCCTGGAAGGAGATGAAAGAGACCATGCGGGAGTTTGCCATTTTTCCCTTTCAGCAAGCGGGCCCGGTTTTGATCAACTCCATAAGCCTTTGGCTGCCCATTATTATCATCAATTTCCATTATGATGACGCTACTACGGGCTATTATTCCTTGGTCCGTCAGGTGCTTTCCATACCATTATTTCTTGCATCTATGGCTGTCTCCAAGGTTCTTTTTCAGGACCTTGCTGATAAGGTCAATCAGGGTAAAAACCTAACCCCCAGGATTAACAATGTCATGATCGCCAATGGGGTCATTGGTGTCCTGGCTTTAGGAGTTGTTTTCTTCGCATTTGAACCAGTATTTTTGTGGATTTATGGTGCCGATTGGGAGCCATCGGTAGCTTTTGGGCTGATCATGATATTTTCCATAGTTGTAAAGTTTATTTTTGTTCCAGGGGTAGTTTTGTTGACTGTATTAAAGAAGCTCAAAATAGCAGCATTGTGGCAAGGCGTTCACTTTCTGATATTGGTTTCATTTTATTTTGTTGAGACCGATTTTATGACCTTTTTAAAAGGCCTTGTTCTGGCAGAATCCGTAATTTACCTCTTAATTGGTGGGATCGTATGGTTTCAGGCCAGAGCATACGACCGAAATCTTACCAATGCAGCAACCCGTGAAAATGACATTGACTAAATCTGATATTCCCCTGCATATCTATAAAGCGCTACATTTTGCGGTGTTGGCCACCTTACCATTTTCTACTACGCTTAATAACCGGATCATTATCCTGCTTGGGATTTCGATGTTTTTTCTACCCGGAATTTTTGATGAGATAAAAGCCACATTTCGCAATAAATATTTCTGGTTGTTTTCGAGTCCATTTATTTTGGTTTGTCTTGGCATGCTCTACACCGAAGATTTGAAATATGGCTTTGGATATGTAGAAAGGAATGCCATGCTAATGGTTTTGCCTTTTGTGATATTTTCATCCAGGAAGTATTTGACTCCAAAATTCATCAAAACCATTTTATTTTTTTGGGCTTTCATAATCACAGGGGCCTGCGTTTTGTGCCATTATCATGTTTTTCAAAAGATAATTGCGGATCAAAGACCGATTTCTGATTTATGGAATTATTATAAGTTTACCTATTCTTATCTGTCTGGTTATATAAATATTTTTCCAAGCTATTTGGCACTGTATATTTGTTTGAGCCTGGCAACTATTGGATATTATTTGTTTTCAAATCCAAGGAGTAAAATTTTAATTTTGGGAGGCTCCTTAGCATTCATTTATCTGTTGATTTTCCTTTTCCTTCTCAATTCAAGGACTCAAATTATCAGTGCATTTGTGGTGATTTTAGTCATATCGGTATTGGTGATCAAGAATAAAAAGTTTTCCTTGTTAACAAGTGTAATTGGCATTATTACCTTGGCTGTTTTTTTAACTATTTTTTCAGTTTTTCCAAATCTAAAACTTAGATTTATTGAAAAGCCAAAAAGCCAAATAGCCCAAATGTTGAAGGGAGAAAATTCCACCGGGTCCTTCTCAAGCAGATTTAATCTACTGAAATGTGGTATGGAAACAATAGGCTTTAAAGAGTGGATTATTGGTCATGGAACTGGAGATGCTCAAAATGAGCTAGTCAAATGCTATACTGCTAAGGGAGATGAATATTTAATTGCCAATCAATATCACATTCATAATGAATATATGAACAGGCTGACGATGCATGGCCTGGCTGGGATTTCACTAATAATATTAATTTTCTTTATATCCATTCGAAATGCAGTGGAGAAAAAAAAATTAATTTATGGGATTTTTCTTCTCTTTATCATTATAGCTATGGTGCCGCATAATATTTTATCGATGCATAAGGGGGTTGTTTTTTTTGGATATTTTAATTCAATATTTTTTCTCCAGAAAAATGAATGAAGGCAACAACACAAAATTATTAACCCTTTTTGGATGGCCAGAATTTTGGTTTGTCCTTTTTCTCACTGCTGGGTATTTCAAGGAGCATTACTTGTTTTCATGGCTCCCAATAGATTATACTTTATTATGCTTTATTATTTCCTTTTTTTTAATTCTAAAAAAGTGGTTGCTCAGTAATCCAACAATCAACTTCTCATTTTACCTATGGATAATATTGTTTTCTTTGATCCTAATTCCCACAATTGTTTTTTTTGATCTTAGCGGATATTCTGGGGAAAAGATCCTTAAATTTTACATCCTTACTTTTTGGGCGGCTATTGCACCTGTTTTATTTATTAGGAATGAGTTGGATTTTCTGAAATTTCTGAATATTTATTTTTGGATATCATTTATCATAGCCCTAAACGCAATTATTAATATATTCTTTATTCTGGACAGTACCCAAAGGCCCGCAAGCTTTAGTGCAGATACAATAGGAATAGGCAGAACATCAGGGATAGGAATTCTTTATTTATCTTTTTTAATTGTATCAACTGGAAAGAACCTAACCAAATATTTTTTACTTCTTGCTATTTTTTTTATAAGCCTTATTGGAGCCGCCTCTAAAGGGCCTATTTTTGCGGTATTCTTTTGTTTGATGCTTTTATTTTTCTTAGGTCAATATAAATCAAAGCGATTTTGGAAAACAGCATTCTTTGTTTTAGGCCCAGTTATTATTTTGATTACCCTGCTTTTTCCATATTTTCCCCAGCTTACAACAATCAAACTATTAAGAGTTTTAAATGTACAATTTACGGACCCATCGACTAACACCAGAGTTGAGTCCTATACCGAAACTTTCGAACAAATTTTATCTAACCCTTTTGGCGTGGGTTTAGGTAATTTTTCAGAACATATACAAGTTTATGACTATGGAGAAATTATCAATTATCCTCATAATATTTTTTTAGAAGTTTTTATTGAGGGAGGATGGTTACCAGGGGTTTTCTTTTTGCTAATCGTTTTTATGGCTATTTTACGATCATTCAATAAGATAAAATGGTTCAAAAGGGTAACCATGCTTTTGTTTTTAGTTTTAATTTTTTTGAGTGTGAATGCACTTTTTAGTTTTGATTTAAATGGAAACAGGCTGTTCTTCGTTTTAATTTCAATTTCTTTGGTTTGGAAAGAAACCAAGCCCGCTCATAGCTCAGATAATACTCATGGAAGATAGGAAAAGAGTTCTCTGGATACATAATGTCCCAAATTTCAGGCATGCTCTAGCTCTCTTAAAACATGCTGAATTAACTATCATTAGTTTCGAGGGAATTAGATATGGACACCGAAATACCTATAAAGGAAGGATATACGTACATACAAAGAACTAATGAGCTTGAATGCCATAAATGAGATTTTTGGTCGAAAAAATAGACAGTTTTTAAATGACCCTTTGTAGAAAACAAGTAAAATGAATAAAAAATCTTGTCTCTTAATTTTGGAATATGGAATACCGCATTACAGGACTTTTCTATTTGATTTTTTTAAAAAGTATTTTCACAATTTTTTTATAATTCATAGTGGAGAGAGATTTCAACCAAGTTTCAATTTTGAAAACAAAAAGGGTAAAAACATTAAATTGAAAGGTGAATTATCACTTGTTTTTTTCAACCCTTTTCAAATCCTAAAATCAGACATTATAATTTCAACATTTAATATATATAAACCCCATACTTGGTTTTGGATTCTATTATTTCCATGGAAGAAATGGGTGTTATGGGGTCAAGGTTTAGGTAAATCGAACCTGAAAATTCTTAAACTTTTTAGAAGACTTATCATCTCAATAAGTTCAGGCTATGTAGTTTACACAGAGAAAGGAAAGGAAAACCTGGTTGAAAATGGGATAGATCCAGCTAAAATTAGTGTAGCATTTAATACATTGAACATAGAAAACCATGAACTAACCTTTGGTAAAGATTATTTTTTATATGTAGGAAGAGTTCAAGAGAGAAAGGGGCTCAACAAAGTGTTAAAGGAATGTAAAGAATTGGGATTTAGATTAATGATTGTTGGTGATGGTACTTTAAAAGAAAAGCTAAGAATTGAATTTGAAAATGTGGACAACATAATTTTTAAAGAAGGGGTTTTTGATGAAGAAACTTTAAAAACAATTTTTGGTAAGGCGATAGCCTATGTTTCACCTGATCATGTTGGACTTGGTGTTGTTCATGCATTTGCATATGGAGTACCTGTAATTACAAATAAAACAAAAGAACATGCTCCCGAATTTGAATATTGTAATGACCAAAATTCATACCTATATGATGATGATGGTCACCTTAAATACGCCTTGAAAGATGCATTTGAAAATAGAAAGGGAAGAATAGATAAAGGAAAATTAGCATATGATTTTTATAGAGAAAAATTATCAAGTGAAAGAATGATAGATTCTTTTGAATACCAGTTTAATAAAATTATAAAATGAAGCAAATAATCCTAGACCTTAAAAACGGGGATACAATTTTAGAGGAAGTTCCTGCTCCAGTTGTAAAAAATGGACAGATCCTAATTCAAACTACCCGTAGTTTAGTGTCTTTAGGAACCGAGAGAATGTTGGTTAAATTTGGTAGAGCTAATTTTTTACAGAAAGCCAAACAACAACCGGACAAGGTAAAGGAAGTCATCAATAAGGTAAAAACAGATGGCCTCCAGCCTACTATAAATGCTGTCTTTAACAAACTTGGACAACCACTACCATTAGGATATTGCAATGTTGGGAGGGTCATTGCTGTTGGAAAAGGTGTTGAAGAGTTTGCAGTTGGTGATAGGGTTGCTTCCAATGGGCATCATGCGGAATATGTATCAGTTCCTAAAAATCTTGTTTCTAAAATCCCTGATAATGTGTCAGATGATGAAGCAGCATTTACAGTGATTGGAGCGATAGGACTGCAGGGAATCCGTTTGGCTAATCCTACTTTTGGAGAAACTACTGTGGTGGTTGGTTTAGGATTGATCGGTTTGATAACCGCACAGTTGCTTAAAGCTAATGGATGTCAGGTAATAGGCTTTGATTTTGATCAGTCAAAAATATCGTTGGCCAAATCTTTTGGAATTGATGCTGTGAATCCAGGTGAAGGAATTGACCAGGCAGCTTATGTAAATAATGCCACAAATGGAGTGGGTGCGGATGCAGTTATCATTACGGCATCCAATAAAAGCAATGAAATTATTTCACAATCAGCCAAAATGTCCCGTAAGCGAGGAAGGATTATCTTAGTAGGTGTCATCGGTTTGGATATTTCAAGGGCGGACTTTTTTGAAAAGGAATTGACTTTTCAGGTTTCCTGTTCTTATGGACCGGGTAGATATGATGATGTCTATGAGCAAAAGGGTCAGGATTATCCTTTACCTTATGTCCGCTGGACCGAAAAGAGGAATTTTGAGGCTATTTTACAGGCGATTTCTACCAAATCCATACAAGTTGAGCCTTTAATTACCGAGCGTGTTCCTTTAGAAGATTATTTGCATATCTATAGGGATATGGTAGGAAGCAAGTCTATAGCCTCGATTTTGGTCTATCCTGAAAAATCTGGAGAACCTCTGCGATCAGTGGAAATTTCCTCTCATAAATTTATTCCGAGTAAAGGCACTGTTGGAATCATTGGAGCTGGAAATTTCACTTCTGCCATGATTTTGCCATGTCTGAAGAAAACACCTGCAGGCTTGAAATATATCTCTAGTTCAGGAGGTTTATCAGGCACAACCTTAGCAAAGAAATTCAGAATAGCACAGTCCACTACAGATAATGTCGTAATTCTTGAGGATAAGGATGTGGATTTGGTAATGGTGACCACTCGTCATAATGAGCATGCTAGAATGGTAGTAGAAGCATTGAAAGCGGGAAAACATGTGTTTGTAGAAAAACCTTTGGCTCTAAATCAGGATGAGCTGGATCAAATCTTAAATGCTTATAAAGAATCAGGAAAAACAGTCTCTGTTGGCTTTAATAGACGTTTCGCTCCTTTGGCTTTGAAAATGAAAAAAGCATTGGGATCAGGGAATATACCTATGAATATTACTGCTACCATGAATGCGGGATTTATTCCAGCGAATGTTTGGGTACATGATATGGAAGTAGGAGGAGGAAGGATAATTGGTGAGGCCTGCCACTTTATTGATTTGATTACTTTTTTGTCCGGATCTAAAGTTAAGGAAGTTTGCATGAATGCTATGGGTGCACAACCTGAAGAAAATACAGATAACGCCAGCATCCTACTGAAGTACGAAAATGGGACGAATGCAGTCATCAATTATTTTTCCAATGGCTCAAAGGCCTATTCCAAAGAGAGGGTAGAGGTATTCCATCAAGAACGTACGCTGATTATGGATAACTGGAGAAGGCTGAAAGGTTACGGGTTTAAAAATTTAAGTTCTGCTTCATCCGGTCAGGATAAGGGGCACCAAAAGCAATTTAATGCTTTAATTGAATCGATTCAAAAAGGAGGAGACGCAATTATTCCAATGCATGAAATAATTAATACAACGAAAGCAAGTTTCGCGGCAATTGAAAGTTTAAAAAAAGGGGAATGGGTAGAAATCAAATAATTGGAGTAACATTAATTTTCCAACTTTGATAATGTTGGATTGTTAAAGAAATTTAAATATCACATAGATTTGAGTTGCATCCACGGGAAAAAGTATTTTGTGAGATTTGAGGGATTTTCATAATGTACTATTTTGAAAATGAATCTGCCTTCCAAAACACCTCGTAATGAAAGTTAGTAAATTGCTATTGCTTTTTCGGACTATTAAGTACTTGAAAATCAAACAGGTCTTTTATCTTTTTTTCAAGAGAATAAGGAGGCCTAAACCATTAAAATCTTATCAGGCAAATTTGCCAAAACCGAAAATTCGAAAAGTGGAATTTCCACACTTTACGTCAAATAGAATAAAAATACTGGGACAGGGCTTTCAGTTTGAAATTTTAAACCAAATTAAGGAATATCCACACCAAATTGATTGGAATGAAATGGAATTTGGCAAACTGTGGAATTACAACCTTCAATATCTTGATTTCATTAATCAGGAGGATATATCACAGCAAGTTAGACTAGAAATCATATTAGATTTTTATGAAAACTTATGGGGAGGTAAGGTCATTTTAGAGCCTTATCCTGCCTCCATCAGGATATTCAACTTGATAAAATTTTTGACATCCAACAATATCCCTGATAACCATGAGCAGTTAATTTTAAAATTCTTAATAGCAGAAAAAGTATTTCTATTCAGAAACCTAGAGTATCATTTGTATGGTAATCATATTCTGGAGAATGCTTTTTCTCTTTTCGCCGGAGGAATATTTTTCCGTGATCAGCCTACAATAAAAGAGTCCCGTAAGCTTTTGATACAACAATTGAATGAACAAATATTGGAGGATGGTGGCCATTTCGAAAGGTCTCCAATGTATCATAAGATTATCCTCAGCAGAATTCTGGACTTAATCAATTTTACAAGAAGGTATCAAGCTGACAAGGAAATAATTGCCATTTTGGAGAGTACATCAAAGAAAATGCTTGGGTGGTTGAAGGAAATGACATTTGGATTAGGAGAAACACCGATGCTTAAAGATTTTGCACCGGGGATGGCTCCTAAATCTGAAGATTTATTTTCTTACGTCGATCATTTGGGGCTTGAATATGGGACCGGTAAACTCAAGGACTCTGGGTACAGACGATTTTCATTTAAAGAGTATACGGCATTTGTAGATGCTGGCCAGATAGGACCAGATTATATTCCTGGCCATGCACATGCAGACTCCTTAAATTTTGTGGTTTATTATAATTCAATCCCTTTTATAATAGACCCAGGCGTCACTACCTATGAAAATGGCCAAAGAAGGGCCTTAGAAAGGTCTACAAGGCATCACAATACTGTAGAAATAAATGGTGAAAACTCTACCGAAGTTTGGCATAGCTTCAGGGTAGGTGGAAGAGCCAGAGTAAGAACCACGGATGAAAGGGCCGATTTCATCAGGTTGGAACATAATGGTTATCGAAAATTTGGGTCAATACATCAACGTTCAATAAAATTTACTGATGGTCAAATGGAAATTTCAGACCAACTTGTTGGTTCCGCGACCAAAGGCAAGTCTTTTCTGCATTTTAGTCAGGAATTTACTCCAAGGATAATTGAGAATAAAATCATTTTTTCAGAATCAAAAGTAGTAATTCATATTTCAGGTAACTCAAATTGTGAAATTATTCCATTTAAGTATTCGGGAGGCTTTAATAACCTTAAAGAATCATTTAAATTAGCCATAGATTTCCAGAAGGATTTAACGCTAAGAATAATTTTTTGAAAATTTTATTTATTACTGACAATTTTCCGCCAGAAATCAATGCCCCGGCCAACCGCACTTATGAGCATTGTGTTGAATGGGCAAAGCATGGTTCTGAGGTTACGGTAATAACCTGTCAACCGAATTTTCCCCATGGTAAGGTTTTTTTGGGATATAAAAATAAATGGAAGACCAAAGAAGTAATGGACGGTATAAAGGTTATAAGAGTATGGTCCTACATTACTCCTAACGAAAAATTTTTTCGAAGAACTTTAGATTTTTTAAGTTTCTGTTTCACGTCGTTTTTGGCTGGATTGTTTATCAAAACGGATGTTATAATTGCTACTTCACCGCAATTTTTTTCGGCTCTATCTGGAAGATGGCTTTCATTTTTTAAGAGGAAACCATGGGTTTTTGAGGTCCGTGACCTTTGGCCTGAATCCATCATTGCGGTAGGGGCAATGAAACGAAATATCATAATTAGATTTCTAGAATGGATAGAATTTAAACTCTATAAGAGTGCCTGGAGGATAGTAGTTGTTACTGATGCTTTCAAAGAAAAAATTGCCTCAAGAAAAATTGCTTCGAATAAAATTTTGGTATTTAAGAATGGCGTTAATTTAGATTTTTTTAGGTCTGAACAGAAGCATGATGGATTATTGAACAAATTAAAATTAGAAGGAAAATTTGTTGTCGGGTATATTGGGACACATGGGATGGCCCATGGTTTAAGCTTTATTATTAAATGCCTGGAGGCAATCCAAATAACAAATCCGGATATATTTTTTATTTTTCTGGGTGATGGTGCAGAAAAGGAAAACCTTCAGGAATTATCAAGAAAATTAAAATTGCAAAATTTAATCTTTTTGGATTCGGTGGAAAAAGAAGAGGTGGTAAAATACTGGAATATCCTGGATGTGGCCCTCGTAAATTTAAAAAATAGCCCAACATTCCTTACAGTAATCCCGTCTAAGATCTTTGAAGCGGCCGCGATGCAAAAACCAATCCTCCTTGGGCTTGAAGGAGAATCAAAAGAATTAATTGAGAACTATGATGCTGGGATATGTTTTCAGCCGGAGAATAGCAGTTCTTTTAAATCAGCTTTGAGGAAAATGTCAGAAAATAAGGAGCATTACCAAAAATGGCAAAATGGCTGCAGGGATCTTTCTAAGGATTTTGACAGGAAGAAAATAGCCTTGAACATGTATGAGGCTCTAAAAAAGGATTTAGATCAATCATGAAAATCACCATCATAGCAGGAGCCAGGCCCAACTTCATGAAAATTGCGCCTATTATCAAGGCCATTGAAAAAGTGCAGTCTTCTGGCACCGCTATAACTTACCGCCTGGTCCATACCGGTCAGCATTTTGATAAACAAATGTCAGGTGATTTCTTCGAGCAACTGGGCATCCCTGAGCCGGATGTCAATTTGGGGGCTGGAGGAGGCACACAGGCAGAACAGACAGCTGCCATCATGACCGGATTTGAAAAGGAGCTCATGGCAAATCCTGCTGATATGGTGATGGTGGTAGGAGACGTCACCTCTACCATGGCCTGTGCAATAACCGCCAAAAAACTGCTGATTCCCGTAGCCCACGTGGAGGGAGGGATTCGCTCAGGAGATATGACGATGCCTGAAGAGATCAACCGGATCGTAACAGACAGTATCACGGACTATTTCTTTACAACCTCTGAAACAGCCAATCAAAACCTCAAAAATATAGGGGTGTCGGATGAGTGCATCTTTTTCGTGGGCAATACGATGATTGATACCCTTTTGGAGAATTTACCCAGGTTAAAGAATCCCAATATTCTGATCTCAGGGGTACCACTAGAGCCAAAATCATATTTTGTACTTACCCTTCACCGGCCGGCCAATGTGGATGAGGAAGAAAAACTCCAGGCCATGATGGAAGCCATACTCTCTGGGACCGGGTCATTTCCAGTGATTTTCCCAGTGCATCCCCGTACAAGTAAGAATCTGGAAAGATTGGGAATCAGGCATGAAAGGTTACATTTTGTTGCGCCCTTGCCTTATCTGGAATTTAATTACCTGGTGCGATCGGCTAAGGGAGTGATTACCGACTCCGGGGGTATTACAGAAGAGGCTTCGGTCATGGGGGTGCCGTGCATAACACTGCGTGATAGCACTGAAAGACCCGAAACCATTAGATTGGGCACCAATGAGTTGGCAGGTACTAACCCTAAAAATCTAAAACCTTTTCTGGACCAGCTATTGACAGGGAAGTGGAAAAAAGGAAGCGATATTCCCCTGTGGGATGGAAAATCAGCAGAACGATTGGTTAAAATACTTATAAATATGTAGCATAATAAATATTTTTATGGACATCTATATAGTTTAATGATATTTAACACCCTTAAATTTATTTATCAGCACCCTTTTAATAGAAATAATAAACTAAGGGCATTGATACGATTTTTTAAATGGCAAATCAATTGCAGGCTAAATCCATATCCAGTAATTTATCCTTTGACCGATAACTCAAAAATTGTCGTATGGAGGGGACTGACTGGAGCTACCGGTAATCTGTATTGTGGCCTCATGGATTACCAGGAAATGACATTTCTTCTGCACTTTTTGAGACCGGATGACCTATTCATTGATGTAGGGGCTAATGTTGGCGTATACTCTATTTTAGCTTCTGCAGAAGCAGGAGCTAAATCCATGGCTTTTGAGCCAATACCTTTAACCTTTGGCCATTTGAAAGATAATATAAATATTAACCAATTATCGAACCTGGTAATGGCAAAAAATATTGCACTTGGAGGGGAAAAGGGAGTCCTTAAATTTACCAAAACATTGGATACTACTAATCACGTAGTTTCTAAAGATGAAGTAGATAGTTTGGAGATAGAAACGAATACTTTAGATAATATTTTGGGAAATGAATGCCCTATTCTAATAAAAATTGATGTTGAAGGCTTTGAAAGTGAGGTCATTAGGGGAGCAAGAAAAACACTTGAGAATGAAAAGCTTAAATCAATCATAATAGAGCTCAATGGCTCCGGTGCACGGTATGGGTTTGATGAAGAGCAAATACATAATGATTTACTGGCCTTGAATTTCAAACCAATCCAATACGATCCTGAATTGAGACAATGTAAATGGAGTTCTCATCGTGGGAGCAGAAATACCATTTACATCAGAGATGAAGATTTTATAAACCAGCGTTTACAAAGTGCAAAAAGCGTAAAAATTGGGAATAGCCACAGCATTTAAAAATAGAATCTAGCACTTTTAGGCAAAAATAAGGTGTACTAATTGATTAGTTTTAAGAAGCATTGGTTGTATAGAAAAGGACAATGGAAGGACTCAATTGTGAGTATTCATAAATATCGATTCCTTATCTTCATGTTTGATTTAATTTGGATGCCATGAAAATCCCCTTCCTTTATCTTTCCCTGCAAAGCAGGAACCTGAAAGGGCCCCTGATGGCAGTAATGGAGCGTGTGGTGCCGCGGGGAGTTTGTCTGACCATGGCAATTTTCCTTTTAGCGGTCTCATTTTCTTTTACCCAGGAAATATCCGGTAGGGTAACGGACCAAGACACCGCTGAACCTCTTGCTTACGCCTCAATAGGTATCATCGGCACCAATTCGGGCACCATCACTGATGAAAGTGGCCGCTTTTCATTGAAGGTTGGAGATTATCCTCTATCAGCCATAGTCAGAATTTCTATGGTAGGTTATCATGCCAAAACTTACGATTTGAGTGATTTAATAGGCAAAGACTTAACCATTACTCTGGAAACCGCGGTCACCAGCCTGAGAGAAATCACTATCAGCCCCGGCCAGAAGAAATTGAAAAGATCTGGAACCAAAACCTCCTCTGAAAAAATAATTACCGGCTGGGGCGGATATGGTAAAGGTGGTGAAAGAGGTACCAGAATCAGGATCAGGAAAGAACCTGCCGAAATAGAGGAGTTGCATTTTCATATTGCTTCTACCACTTTTGACAGTCTCCTTTTCAGGGTGCATATCAGGGATATCCAGAAGGGCCGTCCTGGAAAAGAGTTACTGCAGGAAGACATCCTGATCCCTGTGGCCATTCGGTCCGGTTGGGTATCAGTAGATATGAGCCCTTACCGGTTGGTATTCGACGAAGATATTGCCCTAACCCTTGAATGGATACGGGCCTGGGGAGATTTTTCCGGAGAAAAAAGCCTGCACATTTCCGCTGCCCTTGGGAAAGGCCGACTTTATGCCAAAGAGGCTAGTGAAGCTACCTGGACCGTAAAAAAATCCATAAGTCCGGGCATTTATGTGGTGCTTAGCCAATGATGAGTAAACTGCCATTTAAAGGTGGCCCAATTAAATTCATTCCTTATCTTCATGTTTGATTTAGTATGGATGATATGAAAATCCCCTTCCTTGACCTTTCCCGACAAAGCCGGAACCTGAAAGGGCCCCTGATGGAGGCCATGGGGCGTGTGGTTAATCGGGGAATCTACTTTGCAGGCCCGGAAACAGAAGCTTTCGAACATGGCTTTCAGAATCTTTTCGGTTCGGAGTTTCAAGTGGTCAGTACAGGAAGTGGTACGGATGCCCTTTTGGCCTCACTTATAGCCCTGGGTCTTGCCCCTGGTGATGAAGTCATTGTTCCTGCCAATGCCTGGGTATCTTGTGCTGAGTCAGTGATCAGGGCTGGTGGTGTGCCGGTATTTTGTAGTGCTGATCCTATTACAATGGTAGCCGGTCCAAAGGAGATCGAGCCATGCCTTACCAAAAAAACAGCAGGGGTACTGCTAGTCCACCTCTATGGCCAATTTGCTCCGGCACCGGAAGTCCGGAAGCTGTGCAGGAAAAATGGTCTTTGGCTGATTGAGGATTGTGCTCAGGCCCTCCTTACCAAAAGCGGTGCAACAATGGCTGGAGCCACGGGCGATGTGGGGATCTTCAGCTTTTACCCTACCAAAATACTGGGAGCCCTGGGCAATGCCGGGGCAGTAATCACCAGAGATCCTGGATTGGCTGAAAAGATCACCAGAATCAGGAATCATGGGCGATTAAGCGACAGCGACCATGACCAGCCTGGTTTCAATGGCCGGATGGATGAAATACAGGCAGCTTTCCTGAATGAAAAGCTGGAATATCTGAATGGATGGATTGAAAGAAAACAGGAAATTGTCCGGTTTTATTCCGACCATTTGGGAGGAATTTCTGCAAAAATGTTACTTGTTCCGAGTGTTGAGGATGGTGCCGGACATACTTTTCATCAATATGTCATACAGACAGAAATCAGGGATCAATTGCAGAATTTCCTCAAAGAAAAAGGCGTTCAAACTGCCATTCACTACCCATGTTTGATCCCCGACCTGCCTTCCATGAAAAACCATTTTTTTAGTAAAGGAGATTGGGAACCTTCACGGAACTGGCATAATAATATTCTTTCTCTGCCTTCATTTCCTGAGTTGACAGATGATGAATTGAAGCATATTGTGGCAATGATTTCTGCATTTTATCGGATCAAATGATTAATTAAATATTTATATAAGTAAGTTTTTACTTATTAATTACTTTTGCCAATCAAATTTCTGCACATCAGAGATTAACTGACCGGTGATGACTACAATTCTGGGTTCTTTATTAACTGCCTACCTGATCGCGTTTCTGATTATCCCAGTCATTATTAAATACACCAAGAAGAAGAGAATACTGGATGTTCCTGGCCGCAGAAAGATCCATAAAGACCTCACACCCTCTATGGGTGGATTGGCCATCTTTGCCGGGTTTATTGCTGGAGCTTTGTTCTGGATGCCCCTTCAGGGGTTTTCTGATTTCAAATATGCCCTGGGAGGTCTTCTGGTAATTTTTTTAACTGGTTTCCGGGATGATATTGTGCCCCTTAAGCCTCATGTCAAGCTTTTAGCCCAAATTTTTGCGGCGGGTATCGTGGTGGTACCGGCTGGTATTAGGATTACTAGTTTATATGGACTGTTTGGCATAGATGCTTTGCCTGTACCACTTGATTATCTCATTTCCATTTTTGTGATAATTGTGATTACCAATTCCTTTAATCTTATTGATGGTCTCGATGGCCTCGCCGGTACTGTGGCAAGCATCATCCTTTCTTTTTTCGGGACCTGGTTTTTTCTGGCAGGGGAAGAAGCGATTGCAATCTATTGCTTTTGTTTTTTAGGTGCCATCCTGGCATTCCTGTATTTTAACTGGCAGCCCTCGAAGATTTTTATGGGCGATACGGGGGCACTTTTGCTGGGGTTTTTCTTTTCGATATTAGCCATTTATTTTATGGAAGCCAACCATCAACTCAGCCCGGATGATCCGCTCAAATTCAATGCTGTAGTGACGACAGCCATGGCTGTGATCATCATCCCATTATTTGATACACTCAGAATTTTTATCCTTCGGCTTTCAAAAGGCATTTCACCCTTTACTCCGGATAAAAACCATATGCATCATGCCCTGATGCGCATGGGCATGAGCCATGCTTATACGGCCATCACTCTGGGATCTCTTAATTTGACTTTTATAGGGTTGATTTTAATTTTTAGGGATCAATCAGATTTTATTATGCTGCCGGCCTTGTTGGTAGTATCTACCGCGCTCAGCCTGACCCTTGATTTTTTCATTATCAGAAAGGTTTCTACAAGAGGGTAAGCTGGCCCAAACAGATAAATCCGGGGTTCAAAAGGTTTTGTTTATTGTAAAGCAGAGGATCGGGACCGGTTTCCTTATACACTTTGGCACCTGCTGCTTCGGCAATGGCCTGTCCAGCACCTGTATCCCACTCCATAGTAGGTCCATGGCGATAATATAGGTGGGCCTTACCTTCTGCCACCATGCAAAATTTGAGGGAACTCCCTACCGAAATGCTGTCAGAAACATCATATTTTTCCATGATAGGGGCCTCATCAGGTGAAGGGTGCGATTTGCTCCGTACCGCTATAACCTGCGAGACAGGTGCTGCTACGCTTATAGGCTTGAATGCCGCATCACCAGTTTTTTTAAATGCTCCTATGCCCTCAATTCCATAATAGGTGGTATTTTTTACTGGCACATAAATGAAACCCATTACAGGCTTGTTTTTGCTGATTAAAGCAATATTGACGGTAAATTCACCATTGCGATTGATGAACTCCTTGGTGCCATCCAGAGGATCTACCAACCAATATAGATCAAAATTTTTTCTTTTGGTATATGGAATCTCCTCACCTTCTTCTGATAATATAGGGATGTTGGGAAAGGTGGTTTTTAATCCTTTCATGATCACTTGATGGGCTGCACGATCTGCCAAGGTAAGCGGTGAGTCATCGGCTTTCCATTCTTTCTGGCCGGACTTTTCTGGGTCCTGGTAGATTTCCAGTATTGCGGCACCTGCTTTTTCAGAGATTTTTATGACCTCCTGATAATTTATTTCTTTAAAATTCATAAGACTTTGCAAGTTATAAAATCCCCAGGTAATTTATTAAATCATATTATTAATAGTATTTTTGCATTCTGAAATCAGGCAAATTGGAGCATATACACCCTATTTTTGATACCATCCTCAGCACCAAAAAAAAAGAAACACTTTTGGGTCAGGAATCCGTTGTAATATGGATGGTGGGTCTTTCCGGCTCAGGTAAAAGTACCCTGGCCAGAGCCCTGGAGCATAAGCTCCATGAATCAGGTATTATCACCATGCTTTTGGATGGGGATAATTTGAGAACTGGAATCAATAGTAACCTTGGTTTTTCGGAAGAGGACCGGGTCGAAAATATCCGTCGGGCTGCCGAAGTCAGTAAATTGTTTGCCTCCTGTGGGATTGTTACAATATGCTCTCTCATCAGCCCTACTGAGCAAATCAGAAGGCAGGCAGCAATGATTATTGGAGAAAAATACTTTGAAGTATTCATCGAGTGCCCTATTGAAATTTGCGAAAGCAGGGATGTAAAAGGACTTTATGCTAAAGCAAGAAGTGGTGAGATTAAAAATTTTACCGGAATAGATGCGCCGTTTGAAGCTCCTAAAAAACCGCATCTGGTAATCTCGACGCATCAAAATGATGAAGAAACCTGCCTTAAGCTATTAGTGGATAATATCGTACCTAAAATAAGAAAGAATCAATAAAATATGCCTTCATACAATTTAACCCATCTAAATGATCTTGAATCGGAAGCCATCTATGTGATACGGGAAGTGGCGGCTCAATTTGAGAAACCAGGATTACTTTTTTCCGGAGGTAAGGATTCTATAGTGGTGGCTCACTTATCAATGAAGGCCTTTTATCCGGCCAAGGTGCCTTTTCCTTTGATTCATATTGATACAGGTCATAATTTCCCTGAAACGCTGGAGTTCAGGGATCAATTTGTTAAAAAAATTAATGCTGATCTTATCATAGGCTCCGTACAGAAATCTATTGATGAGGGAAAATCTGTGGAAGAAAAGGGGATTAATGCAAGCCGGAATGGATTGCAAACGGTGACCCTCCTTGAAACCCTGGAGTCCCATAAAATTGATGCGGCTATGGGTGGGGCCCGCAGAGATGAGGAAAAGGCTAGAGCCAAGGAGCGGTTTTTCTCCCACAGGGATGAGTTTGGCCAATGGGATCCTAAAAATCAAAGGCCAGAGCTTTGGAATATTTTTAATGGCCGCAAAAATTTCGGTGAATCATTCAGGGTCTTCCCCATCAGCAACTGGACCGAAATGGATGTGTGGATGTATATTCTGCAGGAAGGCATTGAAATTCCTTCATTGTATATGGCCCATGAAAGGCGTGTTTTCCAAAGGGAGGGGGCACTGCTTTCGGAATGTGAACACATCCAAAGAAGAGAATCAGAAAAACCAGAAAAGAAAGTGGTTCGGTTTCGAACTATCGGTGATATGACTTGTACCGGTGCAGTAGAATCACAGGCAGCCACATTAGAGGAGATTATAGAAGAAGTTTCAGCCTCAAGGCTTACCGAGAGAGGCACCCGCTCTGATGACAAGCGCTCGGAGGCCGCAATGGAGGACCGAAAGAAACAAGGATATTTTTAATGACATATGAGTAATTCAGAAAACGGCACAGTTAAGGAGATTTACGATAAAATGGAATTACTTCGCTTCACTACCGCCGGTAGTGTGGATGATGGTAAAAGCACTCTGATAGGCAGGTTGCTTTACGACAGCAAGTCTATCTTTGAAGATCAGTTTCAAGCTATTGAAGAATCCAGTAAAAGGAAGGGCGATGAACACGTAAACCTTGCCTTGCTGACAGATGGACTCAGGGCTGAGCGGGAGCAGGGGATTACCATAGACGTAGCCTACCGGTATTTTGCCACCCCAAACCGTAAGTTTATTATAGCCGACACGCCAGGTCACATCCAGTATACCAGAAATATGGTCACAGGGGCCTCAACTGCTAATTTGGCTTTGATCCTTGTGGATGCCAGAAGGGGTGTTATGGAACAAACCTACCGCCATACCTTTATTGCTTCCCTGCTTGGGATACCCCACATAGTTTTTTGTATCAATAAAATGGACCTGGTGGACTATGACGAGGGGGTGTACAATAGGATTCGTCAGGAGATTCGGGATTTTTCTACCAAGCTCAATGTTAAAGACATCCGCTTCATTCCGATAAGTGCCTTAAAAGGGGATAATGTAGTGAACGCATCCGAAAAAATGCCCTGGTATAAAGGCGGTACTCTGCTTTTTATTTTGGAGAGTATCCATATCGGAAGTGATGAAAATCATATCGACTGCCGGTTTCCGGTACAACAGGTGATCAGACCACAATCGGATCAATTTCCTGATTATAGAGGGTATGCAGGCAGAATTTCAGGGGGCGTTTTTAAGCCCGGAGACGAGGTGGCAGTGCTGCCTTCAGGCTTTACTTCTAAGATTAAAAGTATTGATACTTATAACGGTCCTGTATCAGAGGCTTTCTCGCCAATGTCAGTGACCATCACTCTGGAAGATGACCTGGATGTCAGCCGCGGCGATATGATCGTGCGAACTAATAACCGCCCCAATGTAGGTCAGGATATTGATATGATGCTTTGCTGGATGGATGAAAAACACTTGGTGCCAAATGGAAAATATGCCATCAAACATACTACCAACGAAGCGAGATGCATGATCAAAGAGGTGCATTATAAAGTGGATATTAATACCCTTCACCGAATGGAGGAGGATAAGCAAATAGGAATCAATGATATTGGCAGAGTTACGGTGAGAACGACCAGGCCCATGTTTTTTGACCGGTATACCCGAAACAGGATTACCGGAAGCGTTATCCTCATTGATGAAGGCACCAACAATACGGTTGCCGCCGGTATGATAATTTAAATTATGTTTGAAAAGGTAGAACAAGTACGAAAAGAAATAGAGGATTTTGACATCCAAAATCCGGAAACCCTCGAGGCTTTCAGGCTGAAATTTATCAGTAAAAAGGGGACCATGTCCGAACTTTTTGATTTGTTTAAATCGGTGCCAAACGAAGAGAAGAAAGCTTTTGGAATGGCCCTTAATCAGGTAAAAGAGCTTTCAAGGGAAAAATTTGAAGCTGGAATATCTCTGATCAATGCCGCAAAGGGCGCTATCAATTCAGCTCCGGTGGACCTTACCCTTCCCCCTGAAAATGCAGAGCCTGGATCTGTACATCCTATCTCTTCAACCTGGGCTGAAATCATTAATATTTTTGGCAGGATTGGATTTTCAGTGGCTGATGGCCCGGAAATAGAAGATGATTGGCATAATTTCACAGCACTTAATTTCCCTGAAAACCATCCTGCCCGGGAAATGCAGGACACCTTTTTCATCAAAAAAGATGTAGAAGATCCTAAAGATCAAATCGCCCTGCGCACGCACACCTCTTCGGTGCAGGTGCGGCTGATGGAAAACGGTAAACCGCCTTTCAGGGCTATTATGCCCGGTAGGGTTTTTAGGAATGAGGCGATATCTGCCCGAGCCCATTGTATTTTTCATCAGGTAGAGGGGCTCTATGTTAATGAAAATGTTAGCTTTCTGGAGCTGAAGCAAACCCTTTACCATTTTGCAAGGGAGATGTTTGGCAAAGACACCAAAATCCGGTTAAGGCCCTCTTATTTTCCATTTACGGAGCCGAGTGCGGAAATTGATATTTCATGTAATATCTGCAAAGGAAAGGGTTGTAATATTTGTAAACATTCAGGGTGGGTGGAAATAGCCGGTGCTGGAATGGTAGATCCTAATGTACTGGATAATTGCGGTATTGATTCCAAAAAATATACCGGATTTGCCTTTGGCATGGGAATCGAGCGTATTACCATGCTCAAGTATCAGATCAGTGACCTGAGGTTATTTACTGAAAATGATGTGCGCTTTTTAAGGCAGTTCAACCATATTGGGTGATGGACAAAAAAGTATCTGACTTAAAAGTGATAGGGATCGCTGGTGCTGGCACGATGGGGATAGGCATTGCCCAGGTTTTTGCTTTGGCAGGGTTTGAGGTAGTGGTTTTTGATGTCAATAAGGCTACTTTAGAGACCTTCACCACCCAGTTGAAATCTAATCTGGATAAAGGGGTTGAAAAAGGAAAAATTAAATCCAATGAGGCTTCATCCGCTTTTTCCAGGGTGAAGACCGTTGAGAAAATAGAAAGTCTTAAGGCTGATGTCATCATTGAAGCCATCATCGAGGATTTAAAAATTAAGCAGGAGTTTTTTCAGGAGTTAGAGCGGATTAATACACCGGAATCAATCTTGCTTACCAATACCTCATCCATCCCCATTACCCAAATTGCGGCTGTGATGCAGCATCCCAACCGATTTGCCGGCATGCATTTTTTTAATCCGGCCCACATCATGCCATTGGTGGAGGTGGTGAGTGGGGTAGGAACAAGCCCGGATGTGATCGAGACGATCAAGGCACTCACCAAATTTATTGGTAAAACACCGGTCGAGGCAAAAGATATGCCGGGGTTTATCGTTAACCGTGTAGCAAGGCATTTTTATGTTGAGGCTTTGAAGGTGCTTGAAGAGGGTGTGGGTGATCATGAAACTATTGACACGCTGATGGAAGGTGCCGGATTTAAGATGGGGCCTTTTCGATTGATGGACCTGATTGGGGTGGATACTAATTTTTCAGTTACCACTTCTATTTACAATGGGTTTCATCAGGCACCGCGATTTCGTCCCAGTCTGATTCAACATCAAAAAGTCCTTGCAGGCCATATCGGCCGAAAAGCCGGTAAAGGCTTTTATAATTATTAGTATGAAGCGGATACTGTTTAGACTGATAGTATTTTTACCTCTACTTGCCTGCGATCGGGAGGAGTTTGATGATTTTATTCCTTTTGTGCCGTTCTCAGATCAGTTTATTAATCTTAATAACCTCCAGTATGCAGACCTTCAATTTAATGGTGGATGGGTCTACCTTAATAATGTTGGGGTGAAGGGACTAATAATATACCGTGAAAACAGTAGCACCTACAGGGCATTTGAAAGAAATTGCTCCTACCAGCCCAATGAAGCCTGTGCCACGGTAAATGTAGATCAGGGCAATCTCTTTATGGAAGACCCATGCTGTGGGTCTTCGTTCAGCTTTCCAATGGGTCAGCCGATTGCAGGACCTGCTGCATTCCCGCTTAGAAGATACATAACTGCTTTGGATGGCAATACCCTCATTATTACTGATGGCATTGATACTGGTTTCTAATTAAAAAGAATCGTCCTACAGGAGGTTTTCAATTATTTTATCAACCGTAATGCCTTCTGCCTCAGCCTGAAAATTTCTAATGATGCGGTGCCTCAGAATGGGCTTTGCCACAGCCTGAACGTCTTCTATATCGGGGGAGTATTTTCCATTTAATAGGGCATTACATTTGGCACCTATGACCAGGTACTGGGAGGCTCTCGGCCCGGCACCCCATTCCAGGTAGGTATTGGCATCTTTATGTACCCTGTCAGTTCCCGGCCTGGTTTTATGCACTAAGTTTACAGCATAATCCACCACATTATCTGCCACAGGCACCTTCCTGACCAGAGCCTGGTAAACCTTTATATCTTCCGCTGAAAGTATCTTATCCACTGATAAGGCGACTCCCGAGGTAGTGGTTTTTACGATTTCAAGCTCTTCTTCAAATTTGGGATAGTCCAGGAGCACATTAAACATAAACCGGTCAAGCTGCGCCTCCGGCAATGGGTAGGTCCCTTCCTGCTCTATAGGGTTTTGTGTAGCAAGAACAAAAAAAGGCTTTTCAAGCTCGTATTTTTTTCCGGAAATGGAAACCGTTTGTTCCTGCATGCATTCCAAAAGTGCTGCCTGGGTTTTAGGTGGTGTCCTGTTGATCTCATCAGCCAGCACTACATTGGCAAATACGGGCCCTTTCACAAAACGAAAATTCCTTTCATTATCCATGGTCTCAGCACCCAAAATATCAGAGGGCATGAGATCAGGGGTAAATTGAATCCGGTTAAATTTAAGATCCAGGGCTGAGGCTACTGTTTGCACCAGTAATGTTTTGGCCAGTCCGGGCACCCCTACCAGAAGGCAATGCCCCTGACTGAAAATAGCAGTCAGCAAAAGTTTCACCACCTGATCCTGCCCTACGATTACTTTGGAGATTTCACTGGTAAGGTTATCATAGACCGCTTTTAGCTGGTCAGCCGCTGCCACATCGGATTCAAATTTACTCATATTCTGGGGAAAGATTTTTAAGATTAATCTAAAATATCACATCGATCGTATTCGGGGGCAATGCTGATAAACACATCATGCCGCGCCTTGTCAAACCACTCATAGAGCTCTTTGCTCTTTTTTTCATTGAGAGCAGCAAACTGTATTTTTTGCCAGTCGTCTTTGAGGTTGGCCATGTGAGGTGGCAGGTTACTTTTATAATAAAGAATTTTTAAGGCCTCTTTTCCGTCTTCAGTCTTAAATACGAAGGGGGGTGAAATTTCACCGACTTTCATAGAGTCCAGGGCAAAATAAATTACTGGATCTAACTCATCTACCGCTACTCTATCGGAGCCCATATCATCCATGAGGTACCCTCCGCTCGGACCAGTGGCCTTGTCATCGGTATGCTCCTTGGCGGCATCTCTGAACGTAACTCTTTCTTCAAGTATTTCCGTCCGAAGGCTGTCCAGAAATTTCCTGGTTACCGCTATTTCTTTTTCAGTTGCAGTGGGCATTTTGAGGATATGCCTCGAATGGTATTCGTTGCCCCTTCTTTCCAATAATTGAATCAGGTGGATGCCAAATCTTGACTCGATGGGCATGGAGATTTCACCGGGCTTCAATCGGAGAGCCGCAGCCTCGAATTCGGGCACCATAGTGCCACGTGATACAAAGCCAAGATCGCCTCCATAACGGGCACTGCCATCCTCGGAGTGCTCCATTGCAAATATGGCAAAATCACCGCCTGCCAGTACTTTTTCTCTAAGATCCATCAAAAGCTGCCTGGCTGCTAATTTCTTTTCAGGGCTCACTTCAGGGAATTTTACGATTTGACCGATGGTCACTTCTTTTGAAAAGAAAGGTAAACTATCCCTGGGGATTCTATTAAAAAACCTTCTTACATCCGATGGGGTGACCGTTATATTTTTTGTGATATGCTCCTGCATGCGTTGGGCGGTAAGCATATCCCTGAGCTCGTCCCGGATTTCATTTTTGATGGCTTCCAGGGGCTTTCCATAAAACTTCTCGATCTCTAGTTCTGAGCCACCGTATTGAGACATGAGGATTTGAATCCTCCTGCTGAGGTTTGACTCGACCTCTATTTCTGACACTAAAACAGAATCAATTTCTGCTTTAGCCACCATCAGTTTGTCGCTTATGAGCTGCCCTAATATCTGGCATTTCAGGTCGGGGTTATCCCTGCGCCCACTGGATAAGTAGGAGAGGTAGCCCATCTCCACATCTGACTTGAGAATGACTTTGTTGTCGACCTTGGCCACGATTTTATCGACTAGAATGGATGGTGCTGGTGCTTCATCCTGAGCAAATGCGGCTCCATTAACCATCCAAAAGATCAATAAAAAGAGAAAACCTTTATTGTATTTCATACACTTCAATTTCATTATTTTGAATGGCCCTGGCATAAATATCTTCCTCCAGTTTTTTAGCCAATTCCACCTTTCTTTTATTGATCAGGATATTTCTAATATCATTTTTTACAAATTCTAACGGAGAGGTATTATCAGAAATCCTGTACTCCTCGATTTTTAGATAATACAAATGTGTATCATCAGAAGTTTCAACGTATTGATTATTTCTTAAGTATTGGACTTTGTTAGGGATTTCAGCTAGCGGGGTGTTTTTTATTACCTCCTCAAAGTTGACCCATAATGAATCATCCAAATGATATGCTGATGCAAAGCTAAGACAATAGGTCTTTAACTCTTCCTTATCATTTTCTTTTTCAGAAAAAAGAAGCTTTTTGATCATATTGGTTCGCGGTGCACCAACCGGGACATTGATGAATTTTCCTCTTATGATGTTCTGCCTCAGGGTGAAGTTGTCCTTGTTCTCGTTGTAGTAGGCCTGAATTTCTTCTTCAGAAATTTCCTGATTTAGGTTTTGATTAATATAAAGGGTGCGGTATTCATACCCGATAAGGCTGTACCGGTATTCCAGGATTTTACGCTCCAATTCGGCCTCTTCAAAGTTGATTCTCTTGGTGGCTTCATTGATGAGCACCTGCTTGCGAATCCAGCTGTCAATATACCGCTCGATTCTGTCTAAACTATCTAACTCACCCATGCCTGTTGGCACGAGACCATCAAGGTCATCAATGTAGAGATACTGATCGTGCGCCCTGGCAACAATTATTTTGCCCTCCTCAGCTTCATTTTTCTTTTGTTTGAATTTTATAAATTCACAACTTCCGCTTAAAAAGCCTGCAAGGACTGTAAATAAGATAAGGCTACTCTTTTTCAATCTGTTTATAAACATTTTTTAAAGTATTCTGATCCAGATTAAAAGGAAATTTATCTTTCAGGATATTGATCCAACGGATTTCAAGCTCTTTTTGGTACCCGGTAATCATCAATCCTTTGATCTCATCCAAAGATTTAGGGGCCGGAGCCAATATTTCCTTAATGACTACGAAGTGATGGTGATTATTTAAAAATGAGCGGCTAGTTCCTATTTCCCACGAGATATTATTAAAAACCGGAAGGCTGCCTTTCTCAAAATTTCCTGAAGTAATGGATATTTGATCCTTGAACTCGTTTTTAACCAATGATTGCAAGCTGTCTTTATTAGGCCACCCATTCAAATCGGCTCCTAATTTTTCAAGAAACCCATTAAGCGATGCTTCTTCCGACGAAGAAAGAATGATCGCATCGGCCCTTTCCTTCCAAAGGTGCTCATCCCTGTGCCGATGGTAGTAATCCTTAAGCCCTACGGTGTCTTCCATGGCCTTATTCCATACCATTTCCTCCATCAGGTCAAATAGGATAATGCCTTCCTGGTATTCACGGAGCAGCATGGCGTAATCTTCGTATTTTTCTTCCAACTGCCCGGCCTCAAAAGCTAAAATCGATTCCCTTTTAAATTTTTCATATAAGCTGGCCATGTAGGGCTCAGGCTGAAACCTTGTGTTGGCCCGCTGCTCTTTTTTGACAAAGTCAAAAAATTCCTGAATTATGATTTTTTGGTCACCTACCTGAATCAGTTTTTGATCCAAGGCCGCATCCCCCGGATCGTAATCCCATTTTCCTTGAGGCAGCTGATCGGAGGCCCGCGAGAAAGCTAAAGCCTCAGCATCTGGAAAGGTTTTAAAACCATTTTCTTTTTTCAGGCGATCCAGTAATATTTTTTCTCCAAGTTCGGAGCGGCTGTCTCTGCTGATTTTTGAGCGGATATCCGGCTCCAATTCCTTCAATGGTTCAAGGGGTATTTTCTGGATTAATTTAATGATATGCCATCCGTAGGGGGTAGCAAATGGTTTGGAAATTTGCTCTGGTTCATCGAGACTAAAGGCAACCTCTTCAAACTCTCTGGGCATCATATTAATGCCAAAAGGCCGTAATAAACCGCCCCTATCCTTGCTATTGGTATCCTGAGAGTATTGAGAGCATAGCGCATCCCAGTCTCCTCCTTTTTGAATTTCAGCGTAAATATCATTGATCACTTTTTGGACATTCAAAGAATCCTGTCCCGTCATATTGGGTGTATATCGGATCATAATGTGGGCAGCCTCTGCTTTGCCGATAGTCGGTCTGCGGTCATGCACATGAATAATGTGATAACCAAATTGGGTCCGGAAAGGCTCCGAAACAGCCCCAACAGGAGTATTATAGGAGGCATTCTCAAAAGGATAAACCATGCGAAGTGCAGTGTAATAACCCAGGTCTCCACCATTGGAAGCAGCGGATGGATCTTCCGAATAAGTTCTTGCTACTGACCCGAAGTCATCCCCTGATAGTATGGCTGCCCTGGCCTCCTGTATTTTCTCCCAGGCTTTTAAGGTGTCCTCGGGCATAGCCATAGGATCTACCCTTACTAAAATGTGTGAGGCATGTACCTCTTCTCTCATCCGGTCATAAGCTTCCTGCACCAGTTGCTCAGTGACATCACTGGCAGTAAGGTAGGGCTGCTGAAGCTGCTCTTTGTAGCCTTCCAGCTCTGCCAAATAACCGGGCAGGGTATCCCTGCCCTGAGCAAAACCTTCCGCTACTTTGAGCTTGAAATTGATATATAGATCAAGATAATGATCGATGTCCTCCCGGGTGAAGGCATTTTCATTATTGATATTATTCTTTTTATAGACATAAATAAATTCTGCTGCATCCACCGCATGATCACCCACGGTGAACAATACTTCAGGTTCCGAACTAAGTCCTTTCGGGTCCTTGGTAGCATTGCAGGAAAAGAAAAAAATCAGGATTAATAAAAACCAAAAAATCCGCATAGCGACACCTATTACTTAAAGTTAAAACCCTGCAAATTTAGTGAAAAATTAATGAACTGTATGCTCAGGTAAAAAGGTTCAGTTGCCCGGCTTTTATAAAGGCCTTAAGATTATACGGGGGCATTTCTTTGCCTTTAAAGTTTATCTCAGAATGGATGTGAAAAAGTCTGTTGATGACCATGGCTTCCTCTCCATCACCTTGCATCCTTTTGCCCCACCGGCTGTCATTGACTTTGCCGCCATGGAGATTTTTGATTTTTTGGAGGACCTTTCCTGCTCTTTCAGGAAAATTTTTTTTGACCCAATCATAAAACAAATCTCCGACCTGGCCATTGAGTCTGATTACGGTATAGCCGGCCCTAAGCGCCCCTGCCTCAGCAGAAGCTTTGAGAATAACAGGGATTTCCTGTTCATTCAGCCCTGGGATAATCGGTGCATTCATGATGCCTACCGGGATACCAAGTGCGGATAGTTTCCTTATAAGAGCTAACTTTTTTGCTGTAGTGGCTGTCCGCGGCTCGAGAACACTTCTTAGCTTTTCGTTAAGTGTGGTGATGGAAAAATAGACATGAACCAGCCCAAGTTCAGCCAAAGACTGAAGGATATCAATATCCCTTTCTACCAGGGCATTTTTAGTAATAATGCCCACAGGATGGCGGTACTTGAGGCAAACCTCAAGAATGCCTCTAGTGAGGCGGTATTTTTTTTCCAATGGCTGATAGCAATCCGTATTGCCTGAAAGTGAGATGGGCTCTACTTTCCATTTTGGATGGGTAATGGCTGTTTCAATCAAAGTAGGTGCATTTTCCTTTACAATGATTTTGGTCTCAAAGTCCAGGCCGGCACTCCATCCCCAGTAGGTGTGGGTGTTGCGGGCATAGCAATAGATACAACCATGCTCACAGCCCTGGTAGGGGTTTGCCGACCATGCCAGCCCAATATCAGGAGACTTTACCTTGTTGAGAATTTTTTTTGGATGCTCAATAAAGACCTGTGTTTCCGGCTTTTCAAGCCAAAAGGGCTCATCAATCCCCTCCTGATGGTCAAGGGTTATTTCCTGCTTGAGATAGGGATTAGCAGGATTGATCTGGGCGCCCCGGCCTTTATGATAATTTTCCACATGGGAAATTACTAAAATAATTGGTATTACTAAAAATATTAGCTTAAGAAGATTTAAATTCAGTGTCTTCTTTTTTGAACCGCATCGTTTCCTGCAAAACAGGTCTGATTCCCAGTTGGACTTATTGGCTCTTATCAATTCAAATAACAGATTTCCTGAGATAGGGTTTCGGCTGGGAGGCTACATTTTACATTTCAGGTACTGCTTGTTTCGGTTCAGTAACCATTTATTTCAGGGCAATGCATTATCCCCCACTTTTGAAAAAAAATCACAATGCGACTAATTGCCATTTTAATCTTAATGTTTACCGGGGGCTACCTCACAGCACAGTCTCTGATATCGGGCACGGTGCTCACGACAAAAGAAGCGCCTTTGCCCGGTGCTAATATTTTTATTGAAGGCAGTTTTGATGGTGCTACTTCAGATCCTGATGGCCATTTCTCTTTTTATACAGTTAAGACGGGTTCAGCCACTTTGGTGATAAGTTTTGTAGGATTTGAGACTGTAAAATTAGCCCTCGAATTACCGGGCAATCAATCTGGGTTAGTAATCCTGCTCAAAGAAGTATTCTCAAGGCAGGATGGAGTCACCATTTCTGCCGGGGCTTTTGAGGCTAGCGATGAGAAAAAGGGGACAATTTTTAAACCTCTGGACATTGCCATGACGGCTGGGGCTACGGCAGATATTGCCGGTGCGCTCAATACCTTACCGGGTACTCAGACCGTGGGCGAATCAGGAAGACTCTTCGTAAGAGGGGGCGGGGGCCGTGAGACCCAGGCCTATATTGATGGTGCTCAGGTCAGGAATTTTTATAACACTACTCCTGCCAATGTTCCTGCCCGAAGCCGTTTTTCCCCATTTATGTTTAAGGGTACTCTCTTCAGCACGGGTGGATATTCTGCGGAGTTCGGGCAAGCATTGTCATCGGTGTTGTCACTAAATACTGAAAATTTTCCTGAAGAATCTCAAACCGACCTTTCATTGATGTCGGTCGGTTTAGGCTTGGCACACACCATTTCAGGAGAATCCATGGCCATAACCGGGGAAGTCAACTATTCCAATCTGTCTCCCTACATGTCCATAGTACCTCAGGAAATAGAATGGAATACCGCACCAGAGTCCTTTGATGGCGCTGTTTCATTCAGAAAAAAAACAGAAAATGGCACCCTATTGAAAGTTTATGGTAGGGCAGAACACCAAAGAGTGGGCATTAACAGGCTTGATGATATCACTTTGGATGCGAGTGAGGATATGGATATTCAAAATCAATTTTATTATCTCAACACCAGCATCATGGGCACCTCTGGGGAAAAGTTGACCTGGTATGCCGGGTCATCTTTTGGGTATAATAATGATGTTTTTGACTTTGGAGCCCGGTCCCTGAATGAGGAAACTGGTAACCTCCATCTAAAACATACCTGGGCCTATGACTGGTCTGAAAAATTGGCCGTCAGGTTTGGGGGAGAGTATTTTCTCAATAATACAGATTTCACTTTTAGAATGGGCGCATTATCTACGAGTCAGTTTGTGGAGGAGCACCTCGGTGGGGCTTTTATAGAAAATGATATCTACCTGACCAAAAAAATCTCTGCCAGAGTAGGCTTAAGGTTGGATTATTCCAGTTTTCTGGATGAGTTGGCTCTGGGACCCAGATTTTCTATGGCCTATAAAACCGGCCAGTCCTCACAGGTTTCTTTGGCCTATGGCACTTTTTTCCAGACTCCTCAGGAGCAGTTTTTATGGCAAAGCCCCAACCTTGATTTTGAGAAAGCTGACCACTACATACTGAGCTATCAGCACAGCCAGAAAGGCCGGACCTTCAGGGCAGAGGCCTATCACAAACAGTATGATCGCCTCATAAGATTTGATCCGATGACTTCATTCTTCCATACCGGACTGGAAAGCACAGGCACCGGATATGCCAATGGCCTGGATATATTCTGGAGGGATCAAAAAACAATTAAAAATGCTGATTATTGGATATCCTATTCCTTCCTTGATACCAGAAGGTTGTCCATGGATTTTCTGGAGGAAGCAGTGCCATCATTTGCATCTGCCCATAATTTCTCCCTGGTCACCAAATATTTTGTAGTACCAATAAAAACCCAGGCGGGCTTTACCTTTTCCTATACCAGCCCAAGGCCTTACCATGACCCCAATGAGGAGAGCTTCATGAATGGCCGGACTCCTGCATTTATGGATTTAAGTTTTAATGCAGCTTATTTGTATCGGCCCCATGTGATTTTTTATTTCTCTGCCACCAATTTACTGGGCAGGGAAAATATTTTCGGGTACCGCCATGCCCTCCAGCCTGATGGCGAAGGACATTACCCTATGGAAGCAGTGGGTCAACCGGCTCTTAGATTTCTGTTTCTGGGAATCTTCATTACCCTTTCAAAAGACAAAACCAAAAATCAATTAGACCAACTTTAAAATTTAAAATTATGAAAACTAAACTTTTATTAATTGCTACCACCGTTGCTTTGCTAATGGTGATAATGTACGATGCCAAAGCAAATGATGCTCTGGAAGAAGCCATGCTAAATGGGCTAAAACAGATGAATGAGGCGCAGTCTGCTCAGGACCTGAAAAATGCAGTTAATGTATTTGAAAGAATAGCCCAGGCGGCACCGGACCATTGGGAGCCTTATTACTTTGCCGGACTTGCAAATATCAAAATGGCCAATTACACTGAGGATATGGAAGCTAAAGACAACCATTGGGATGATGCTTTGAAGCAGATCAGTAAGGGCCTTGAGCGCGCCCCAATGGAAAGTGAGCTTATAGCCCTTCAGGGGTATTGCTACATGCTCAAAGTCTCTGTAGATCCGGCTACCAGAGGGCAGTCCATGTCGCCAAAAGCTATAGGAGCCTTCCAAAAAGCTTTGGCTATTAATTCGGCAAATCCCAGGGCGACCCTCATGCTCGGTCAGATGGAATTGGGTATGGCGCAGTTTTTCGGAACAGGACCTGAGAAAGGCTGTGGTTTGATAAAAAAGAGCCTTGATTTGTTTGATAGCTTTGAGAAGCCTACACCTTATGCCCCGGATTGGGGAAAAGAATGGGCCACTAACGTTGCGCAATCTTGCCCATAAACCTTAAGATTACTGCCTGAGACTGCTTTTCAAAAACTGTAAGAGCAGCTCAGGTAGTTTTTTTTGAAATATTAACTATCATTAGACCGTGAAAACAAAAGGGGAGAAAAAGAAAATATTCAATAGCCTTTGGCAATTAGTAGTCATTTCTATGGTGATCAGCCTTGGCCTTATGGTAGTGTTCTGTCCCAAATGCTTTTTGTCTCTGGAGCATTTATGGCGCCTAAAGGAAGATTTTTTTTATTCATTTTTGATTACTTTGATTCTCATGGGTGGCATCCAGCAGATTATAGATTTTAATAGTCGGCGGTGGCCATGGATCAAGGTGCCTGTCAAAAGACTATTCGTAGATATTTTTACAGTTGGCACTTATTCGTTTATTGTTGGATTCCTATTCATTGTGGTTTTTATAGGCATTATTAAGGGGGAGTTTCCTCTTGATAAAATACCCTGGAAGTTTATTGCAGGCAATGCTACCATGCCCATGTATATTTCCCTGATCATTGGTGCGTTTTTTACCAGCAGAAGCTTCCTCATAGGATGGAAACAGGCAGCCATAGCCTCAGAGCAGTTGAAAAGAGAAAATCTCCAGGCCAGGTTTAATTCTCTCAGAGATCAGGTCAACCCTCATTTTCTTTTCAACAGTTTCAATGTGTTGACTGATTTGATTCACACAGACCAGGATAAAGCAAAAGATTTTGTACAGGAATTATCACGGGTATTCAGGTATGTGCTGGAGGCTAGTCATCGGGAAACAGCCACCCTTAAAGACGAGCTGGAATTTGTAAAATCTTATGTGTACCTACTCAAAATGCGCTATGGTGAGAATTTATCTCTTGTTATGCCGGATGAGGTTCCGAAGGCTGAAATTCTGCCCCTTACCCTGCAAATGCTGGTAGAGAATGCCATTAAGCATAATGTCATTGCAAAAGCCGAGCCACTGAATATTGAAATAAAAGTATCTGATCAGGCGGTCAGTGTTTCCAATAATTTACAGCTAAAAAATACACGGGATGAGTCGCTGGGTATCGGGTTGAATAATATCAATTCCAGGTATGAGCTACTAGGCAATCAAAGCATAAAGATTGATGAATCCGGAGGGCAATATACCGTTTCCCTACCATACATTCAGCCAAAGAAATGAAAGTCTTGATTATAGAAGATGAGCCAAGGGCTGCGAGTCGCCTTCAAAGTCAACTAGAGGGCTACCCACTCCCTATGGAAATTTTGGCCGTAAAAGATTCTGTAAAATCTGCCACGGAGTGGTTTTTGGCACATCCGCAACCAGATCTGATTTTTATGGACATCCAGCTCGGAGATGGGCTGAGCTTTGAAATATTTGATTTAGTAAAAATTTCGGCCCCAATAATTTTTACTACGGCATTTGATGAATATGCCTTAAAGGCCTTTAAGGTCAACAGTATTGATTACCTGTTGAAGCCCATAGAAGAAAAGCAATTGTACGAGGCCATTAAAAAATACTATCATTGGTTTCAGACTGCGGCCATGCCCAGCAATGATTATGACCCGGTAAAAATGCAGAACATTTTTGCGCCTGAGGGGAATTACCGGAATAGGTTTTTAGTCAGGACGGGAGAGCGTCTGGTAGCAGTGCCGGTATCGGAGATCCAATTTATTTTTAGTCGGGAAAAGGGCAGCTTTGCCCAAACAAAAAATGGCAAGCGGCATCTATTGGACCCTACCATGGAGCAGATCGAAAGGATGCTGAATCCTCAGAAATTTTTCAGAATTAACCGGCAGATGATCGTGAGCGCAGAGGCCATTCAGGAAATGTACGCTTACAGCAGTAGCAGGCTCAAGCTGGTGTTGCCAGAGGCCCAGGACCTGGGAGAAGTGATTGTGAGCAGGGAAAGGGTGAATGACTTCAAAGCATGGCTTGACCGGTAGATTGCCGCCCTTTTTGAATATTTATTGATCCAACAATTGTCTGAATCGACGGGGATTATTATCTTTCCAGTATTGTTATAAAAAAGTGTTTTTTAATTAATATTTTAAGGAAATCCCTATTTATGATCAATTGCGGTGTTCGCTTATTTTCTCTAAGGCTTTTTCTGATACTTTATATTGGAGTGGGCTTTCAATGCACCAACAGCCTGGAGAAGCCCCCATTCGAGGGTCCAAGATCAGTTGGGGTCTTAGATAATCTTGAAATTGATGAAGCTTCAGGATTGGCCCCATCGCTTAACAATCCCAGATATTTATGGACCCATAACGATAGTGGCGATAGGCCAAGGCTATTCCTGATTGATTCTTTAGGACAGCACGCCGGTATTTTATACTTAGGGGGTGTAATGAATCGTGATTGGGAGGATGTGGCCATTGGCCCCGGGCCTGTCAAGGGTCGAAATTATCTCTATATTGGAGAAATTGGTGATAATAAGGCCCAATACAATATAAAATCTATCTACCGGTTTGAAGAGCCCAATTATAAAAATCGGAAATATCCCATAACAGATACCATCAAAACCTTTGAGACCATCAGATTTACCTATCCGGATGGCAGACGCGATGCCGAGACCTTATTATTGGATCCCAATACTCGTGATCTGTATATAGTTTCAAAACGGGAATCCAGGGTGAAGCTTTATAAACTGCCCTACCCTCAGTCAAGCCTGGATATTCTTAAGGCAGAATTGATTACAGAATTGCCCTTTTCATTCGTAGTAGGGGGCGATATCAGTGCTGATGGCACCGAGGTTCTACTCAAGACCTATACGGAGGTATTTTACTGGAAAAAAAATCCGGAAGACCCGATTGAGGAGGTACTGCTCAGGCTTCCTATAAGCCTGCCCTATAACACCGAACCACAGGGCGAGGCCATCTGCTGGAATATCAACAAAACCGGTTATTACACACTCAGTGAAGAAACAGACGGCGTTAGGCCTGTATTATATTTTTATCCGCGGGTTAAATGATTAGCGGGTATGTTAAAGAGCTAAACTTTCATCTGATCTTTAGTTCATTCTATGTAGTGTGTAACACTATCCATTTTGTGCCGAAATTCTTTAAAATGATAAACTTCATTTTCATCAGAAGTCTCTCCTTTTGAAGAAACAACTTTTGTGATAATAAAGGTAGAATCATTTGATATAACTCCTTTTCTTATGGCAGTTCTATAAGGCCTTTCACTTGGGTACCATCGTTCATATAGAATGGAATCGCTTTTAATTTGATAAACTCCCCAATTGTATTTTAAACTAATCACTTTCTCATTTACTGATTTAGCAATTAGCTTCTGCTCATACTTGTCCCACTCATCTTCATTAAAACCTGCTGCATTCAAAATGGAACCATTCTCAAATAAAAAATATAGATAAACCATATCATTTCTCTGAATATAGTAGTATCCGTTAAGTTTTAACTTTTTACTTTTATTATCCTCTCGTTTAAGTGTCAAGTTATCATCTTTTCCAAAAAACATTTGACAAGAACAGAAACATAGTGAGGCCATGAGTAGCAAGGCAAACATTTTTAAAACTTTTATTCCCATATCGTAATCCCTCCCATTTTATTTCAAAATAAGGAATGGTTTTAAAGTCTTCATTTTTTTTTATATAAAAGCCCTAACACCATTTATGGCATTAGGGCTCCATAAAGTATCGAATAATTAACTCAACTCTTCCAAATGCTTATCCAGTTTTTCTCTGATAGGACCTGATGGCCGGTCTGCAGAAGGGTCAATGATTTTGCCCTCAGCATCCAGTAGCAGAAACCGGGGAATGCCATTTACCATAAAGTGCTGCGTAAGCTCAGATTGCCAGGCATTTTCAGCAAACCATTGATAGCCGTCCATCTTTTTTTCTTTTACCATTTTCTCCCAGGGTGCCCGGGTATTGTCTATTGATACGGTAACAAAAGCTACCGGCTTATCGGCATATTCTGCCTTGACCTTGTCCCAGTGGGGGTGCTCGGCAATGCAGGGCCCGCACCAGGTAGCCCATATGTCAATATAGACAAGCTGACCTCTCAGGTCGCTGAGTTTGACCTCATTGCCTTCAATATCGGTAAAAGCAAAATCAGGCACATCTTTTCCGGGATTGATGGGCTCCCATTTGGCCTTAATTTTTTCAAGGCTTTCTTGATATTTAGGGGTGGTATTTGAGGCCATAAATTTTTGATACATTTCCTCGGCATTCACAGGACCCCTGTAAGACATCTGATCCCTGATAATTTTATACTTTACATAATCATTCACCTGAGGATGGGAAATCAATGAATCAGCAGCCATCCACCTTGCCAAATTGTAATAATCGGCCTTTTCTTTAATGGTAGAATCCTGCTCTAAAATCTCCTGCATTTTATCATTCAACCGGTGTTCTATTACGTTTTCATAGGAGGTCACCTTCAACAAATGCACCTGATCTAGGGGTACGGCATTAAGCCTTTCCTTAACTTCCTCAGTTGGAAAGTCAATTGAATCCTTATGCTTTCGGGTGATGTGTCCATGATACATAGGGTACAGGTAGTCCATATGTAATTCCAGGTATTTGAAATAAGCCTCCTCCATCTCCAGGAAATCAGGGTCCACCCCTTCCTGCTCTGCGAGGGTTTCATAATGGGCTTTGACCACATTGATGACACTATCTCTTTTTGCAAAGTAAGCTTCTGTCCCATGGGCCATTAACTTCATATAATCATTCATGCCCGATTCTCTCGAAGCTTTAATCTTTTTCCTGGCATACATGGATTCATGGGCCTTGTCACCCTGAGCTAGAAAAGTCTCAGCAAATTCCTCCGCATCAGCGGTGATATAAATGCTGTCACCAGGACTAAGGTAAAGTGTGAAAGCAGTATTTCCAGCGTTGAAAGTGAAGGTTTCAGTTTCCTCAAAATCGAATTTCAATAAAAAACTTCCGTCATCTTTGAGGCTATCAGATGCCAATTCTTCATCAAGGGAAGCGGTAATTCTGTTACCTTCTGCATTAGTCAGTTGACCGGCAATGGTGATCGTATTGTTCACCACTTCATCTTTTTCTCCACATGCCCACAATAGGGTGAGGGCAGCAATAGCAAAAATTAATTTAAGGTTCATTGTTAATTTGGGTTTTATCAATTGGATAATCGTAAAGGTAATAATTTATAATTCAGTCAAATAAAAAAACGGATGATTCATACTAAACGTAAAATTTAAAAATAGTTAAATTTCTGGTCACCATGATTAATTACTTGTTGTAATGGGGTAAATCGATGTTGAATGGCAAAATAATTTGTTAATTTACCCTCAATGCAGGAGGGTATTGACATTTGGTTGTTCCTGGCTGGGCTTGGGATTTTCATGTTTGGAATGCTCCTTTTGGAAGAATCCATCCGCAACCTTGCAGGACGATCTTTTAAAAAACTTATCAGCCGATATACCCGTGGCCGGTGGCGGGCCTTAGCCACCGGTACCGTTACTACCGCCATCCTTCAGAGCAGTTCCGCTGTGTCATTGATGATCCTGGCTTTTGTTGGGGCAGGAATCATGCCCATGAGCAATGCCATAGGCGTGATCATCGGCTCCAACCTGGGTACTACGGTCACCAGCTGGCTGGTGGCTACGGTAGGCTTTAAGATTAGTATCGAGGCTCTTGCCCTGCCTTTTTTGGGGATAGGGGGCCTGGGATTGATATTTTTTGGTTCTAATTCAAAGGCCACCAACTTCAGCAAGCTTCTGGTAGGGTTTGGGTTCCTGTTTATGGGGTTGGATTATATGAAAAACAGTATGGAAGCCTTTGCTGCCAACCTTGATCCAGCACTTTTCGTCGGTTATGGTGTGGTGGTGTTTTTCCTAGCAGGATTTGTAATCACAGGATTGGTGCAGTCCAGCTCTGCCAGCATGGCGATTATTTTGAGCATCGTTTATAGCGGACTCATCGATTATGATAAGGCTTCTGCCATGGTGATAGGTACCAATCTTGGCACCACCATCACCGTGCTATTGGGAGCCATAAGGGCCTCTACAGCTAAAAAGCGCGTGGCCTTTTCGCATTTCCTGTTTAATTTCATCACCGCATTAGTGGCCTTGGTATTGTTGAAACCATTGGTGATTTTGGTTTTTGATGTTTGGGATTTTTCAGGTGATCCGGTTATTGGTCTTGCAGCATTTCATACCTGCTTCAATGTATTGGGAGTGCTTATGTTTATCCCCTTTACCAAACGCTTTGCTGATTTGGTCATTTATTTTTTTCCAGAGAAAAAAGAGACCCATTCCAGGTACATCAGCAAGGTCACCCAACCAGTGCCGGAGGCGGCTCTGGCAGCCTTAAATCAGGAGGTGCGGTTTATGCTGAAGATCACTATTTACTTCCAACTCAAAATTTTTGGACAGAAGGTCAGCTCGGGGCTATTGCCGGGATACAGAGGCCGGTACAATATTGATGACATAAAACCCCTGTCCCATGAAAAACGGTTTCATAGAATCAACATCCTGCTCAATGAGATCCTTTTATTCTCTGCCGGCATTCAGCAGGAACAGCTTACCATTGAAGAATCCGGCAGATTGCAGGCCCTGCTTAATGCTTCGAGATCTGCTTTTCATGCCTCCAGGATGATATTTGAGCGACTACCCGAAATCATGGATCTACAGGAATCGGATGATCCCGGTACCGGGGAACTTCTGAAATTACTCAAAGACAGAGTGGCGGATTCTCACAAATTCATTGTGGAAAATCTTGAGAAAGGAATTTCTGATTTGACCTCCTGGGGCCAAATTACAAGAACCATGGCACTAAAGGAAAAACAGTTTCTAGAGGCGTACACGGCATGGATCAGAAAGCCCTCCCAGGACAGTGCCAAAGCCCTGAGTCTGCTTGCTCTGAGCAGAAGCCTTGATTTGGCACTAAGCCAAATGAAAGATGCAGGCTTTATCCTGGCTACCGAAGGGGAACTTTTGCCTGAGATCGCCAACCACCACGATAAGGCAACGCTGTCCTGAGTTCCTGCCTGCCATGCCTCCGGCAGGTAAACCGGCAGGCAGGTGCAGCTCAGGACATTTTCCAGACATGTACCAAGGTGGGGAATCAAACAAAAAAATAAATCGTTAACTTTAAACCACGAAAATACGAATCAGATGAAGGGAATAAAGTACGTGACAGACGACAAGAACAAAAGGGTGGCCGTTCAGATAGACCTAAAAAAATACGGGGAACTGTGGGAAGATTTTTATGACAGCTTAATTGCAGAGGTGCGCAAGGATGAGGAAAAGATACCACTGGCAGAAGTAATCAAAGGGCTACAAAAAGAAGGTAAGCTGGATGAGTCATTATGAGATAACAGTCAGTAAATCTGCTGTAAAAGAACTGTCTAAGTTACCTGCCCATGTCAATAACAGAATCATTAAAATTGTTTTAAGCCTATCCGAGGATCCAAGGCCACAAGGATCAAAAAAGCTCAAAGGAGGATCGGATAATTGGCGGATTAGAATAGGTGATTATCGGGTGGTATATGCCATTGATGACGAAGTATTAATCGTAGATGTAAGAAAGGTAGGCCACAGAAAAGATATTTACGACTGATAAAGCCCGACTACCCCGTGGTTCGTGTCTCCACGAACCACTACCATTTCAATATCGCTGTCCTGAGTTTGCAACTCAGGACATTTTCACATTTTCCCGAACAACTGCCTTGTACCCAACCCGAAATAATTTCATATCTTGAATTTAAATTCAAACTGGTTCGTGCGGACACGAACCAAGGCGGGGATAAATGGAATAGGTAAGAAATTGAACGAGATGTTTTCAAGTTTACCAATGGCTCCAACCTCACAAACCATTATTTGGACTGAATAAATACCATTGAATTGAAAAATATTTTGCAAATTTTAAGTATTGCTTTTATTTGCGTTTTTCAAGGCTGCTCCGGCTCAGAAGTAACCAATGAAGAGATTATTGGGGTTTGGATTGCTAAAGATGGTGGTGAGCTCCGGTTTAATAATGATGGGACTTTTGCAGCAAGAAATTTGCCTGGTAGTAAAGTTTTCAAAATTGAAAAGTACAAAGGGAAAATATTTTCTGAGTCAGGGACTTGGAAAATTGTAAGTTCACCTGGGAAGCAATGGACTGAAATTGCCATAGATTTTAATGATAGCGAAAGTTTAGAAGGTGGTTTTTCCGGACTAAAACTTAACATTGCGGGTACTGGTATTTTTGAGAACAAGCCACCATGGAGTTTATTTTTATGGATAAGCGAGGCAGGTGGAGAGCGTTATACGTTTAGAAGAGAGTAAGCTTTCTCACTATTAAAGTTTTCATATAGATACAGAGATCACGAAAAAGCCCCTAGTGCGCTTTTCCAAAGCGTGCGATAAAGGACCGGCAGGCAGGAACTCAGGATAGCGGATCGTAACCTGACGTTACAACCAGGGGGGATTACAATTAAGAGCGGGGGATAAAAAATATTAGAAATGAGAAATTCAGTAAAAGCTGTTTTTACAATTATAATATTGATAAATGCCAGATGTGGGGTTGATAGAGAATCAGAGTTTAAAAATCTTGAGGAGAATGTAATGAGCTATAACGATCTGCGATTATATGTGTAATCGAAATATAAGGAACGATTACTAGATGATAGGCGGTCTAGATTGGTTATTTTAAATTGTATTGAAGTTGAAAAATCTGTTCATGATTATGTGTGTGATGATGAGGACGTGCTTTCAAAAATGAAGTCTCTTGGAATTAAAGAAATAAGGTTTGAAAGAAAGAAATGCGGTGAGAAACTGTTTTCAGATGTATATTTTCAAACTTCTAAGCTTAACCATTTCCCAATTGTTTACTACTTGTTTGAAGCCTGTGGATCGGGAGACTTTTTTGAGAGTAATAACATCTTTTATAAACCTTTAAATGATAACTGGGGCTTATACATAGACTCTAGTTTTCCATAAAATCAAGTCTCCAACCCCCTCGCGCGCTTTTGAAAAGCGTGCAATAAAATTAACAGTTGTTAATTGGAGGACCCCTCTCTCTTCAGAACAACCCCTAGAACGACTTGACTACCTTCTCGATAATATCACTGCACTCATGTATCTGGTCTTCGGTGATGACTAGCGGGGGTGCAAATCTAATGATATTGCCATGGGTAGGTTTGGCCAAAAGCCCATTTTCCATAAATTTCATACACAAGTCTTTGGCAGTGCTGCTTTCCGGCCCATCATTGACTACTACGGCATTCAGGAGGCCTTTGCCCCTTACCAGTTTCAGGAGATCTGATTGATCAATCAGGGCCTGCATCCTTTGACGGAATATGATCCCCAGTCGATAAGAATTGCCGGAGAGGTCCTCATCTTTCACCACCTTAATGGCCTCCATTGCCACTGCACATGCCAGAGGATTACCGCCATAAGTGGAGCCATGCTCCCCGGGCTGGATGGTCAGCATTACTTCGTCATCAGCCAATACAGCCGATACCGGCAACACGCCTCCGGAGAGGGCTTTGCCAAGAATCAGAATATCAGGTCGGGCATCTTCGTAATCCGTGGCCAGCCTTTTGCCGGTACGCGCAATGCCTGTTTGTACTTCATCGGCTATGAAGAGCACATTGTATTGGGTACAAAGCTTCCTCACCCCAGCAAGGTAGCCTTCATCAGGCACTACTACTCCGGCCTCTCCCTGGATGGGCTCTACCATAAAGGCGGCAGTGTTGGGATTTTTAAGCTCTTCTTCCAGAGCTTTCAAGTCATTGTAAGGCACCAGGTGGTATCCGGGTAGGTAGGGACCGTAATCCTTATAGGCCGACGGATCATCAGAAGAAGATACTGCTGCAAGAGTACGCCCCCAGAAATTACCATTTGCAAAAATGATGCGGGCCTGATTCTCAGGGATGCCCTTAACCTTATAGCCCCATTTCCTGGCCAGTTTATTGGCAGTTTCTCCGCCTTCCACGCCGGTATTCATGGGCAGCACTTTATCGTATCCAAAATATTTGGTGATGAACTCCTCGTATGGTCCCAAAACATCATTGTGAAAGGCCCGGGAGGTCAGGGTGAGCTTACGGGCCTGCTGCTCAAGAGCATTGATGATCCTTGGGTGACAGTGCCCCTGGTTCACCGCACTGTAAGCGGCCAGGAAGTCAAAGTACTTTTTACCCTCCATGTCCCAAACGTACACGCCTTCACCTTTAGAAAGCACTACCGGTATTGGCGCATAATTATGGGCTCCGTACTTTTCTTCGAGGGCTATGGCCTCGGCGCTGCCTTTTATGGTTTGGGTAGTAATCATGTCCTTATTTTTTTAAGTCTGCTATGGAGCAAAATTAGTCAAAATCGCCTTCATTTAGAAACTTTTACAGTAAGGGCGAAGGGTATAAATCGCCTTTTTTGGCCCCCAGGGGCTGAAAACCAGCAATAGATTGTTTAAACTCATTTTTAGCAGAATGGCTAAGGAGAAATAATTTTAGAATAAAATCAGAAAGCATCTAATCCGTATCGCATTTTAGTTACTTTTCCTTTTCCTGGAGAGGTGAATGTCACCACAAAATAGGTTTCGTAATTTTCATCGGATAAATTTTCTAATTCTTGCTGCCCGGCAAATCGATTGGCTAAAACCGGAATCGTGTTTGAATGGCCCACAATGAGAATGTTACCGCCTTTATGTTGGTCATAGACTTTTTTGAAAAAATTTGGATCGTGGGCTTCATATAATTTAACGGGGATATTCTGAAGTTCTGAAACTGGTTCTGCGGTCATCTCAGTACGCCGAAAAGGCGTGGAATAAATAGCGTCTAATTCGATATCCTGGAGCATTTGGGCCAATAATTTGGCACGGGCCAACCCTTTTTGGGTCAATCCAGCCTGATCCGTGTCACTGTCTTTTTCTGCATGGCGCACCAGGATCACAGTGGTTAAGGATTCCTGGGTGGGGGATTCGCAGCCCAGAACTAAACAAACCAGTAAATATGTAGCAAGCCTTTTCATTATTTTTAAGGTTCAATATAGTAAAAGAAATTTAGATAAAAGGGCTGGTCTGAAGCGGTATTTCTATCTTTGCCCAACACATTAAATACTGGATAATGATCAAGGCTGTAATTTTTGATATGGACGGGGTAATGGCAGATAATAATGCCTACCATAAGAAAGCATTACAGGAATTTTGTGCCACCCATGGTTATAGTCTTTCTGAGGAAGAACTGAGGAAAAATATATATGGGCGGACTAATAGAGATTGGCTAACCAATTTGTTTGGGGCACTTCCCGAAGATAAAATTCAGCAGTATGCCCATGAAAAAGAGGCCCTGTACCGTAAGCTCTATGCTGAGGATATCAAGCCGGTTCCAGGATTAATTGATTTTTTGAATCACCTCCAATCAGAAAAAATTCCGATGGCTATTGCCACTTCAGCACCCAGGGTAAACGTCGATTTTACGCTTAAGGGCATTGGAGCAGAGGGCCTCTTCTCTATTATTGTGGACGATTCCTATGTGAAAAAGGGCAAACCAGACCCAGAAGTTTATCTGACCACTACCCGGCTATTGGGCCAAGAACCCGGTGCCTGTCTGATTTTTGAAGACAGTCTCTCGGGGATCCGATCAGGGCTGGATGCCGGATCAAAGGTAGCGGCCATCACCACCACCCATACCAATGAGGAGGTAGGTCATGCCCATTTGATCATGGAGGATTTCAAAGGGTGGACCTGGGATCGATTAAAAAATAGTGTCAGGTAATCGTAGAAGATCGGGCACCTGGCAAAAAACCAACGCTTTTAATTAGGCATAAATTAAATTTAAATTTTAAGCCGGGTTTGGAATTTTAGCATTAAAATACCGATATTTGCAGTCCTGTTTTTCAGGAGGAGCTAATAAAGGAAAAAGAAAGGTAATCATGTCAAGAGTTTGTCAAATAACCGGGAAAAGGCCAAGAGTAGGAAACAACGTTTCTCATTCAAATAATAAGACTAAAAGAAAGTTTTTACCTAACCTTCATAAGAAGCGTTTTTATATCCCTGAGGAAGATCGTTGGATCACACTTAAGGTATCTTCAACTGCTTTGAGAACCATCAACAAGAATGGTATTTCATCAGTGTTGAAAAAAGCCCGTGCCAATGGGCATCTTGCCATCTGATCAAGCACAGTGGGGCTTCTCAAAAATATCATAATCACCAAAATCCTGATCCTTACCATGGGGTTAGGATTTTGTTTTTCACAGCAACCTTTTCATCTGGGTCCGGAATTTCACCAGGAGCGCAGGGAGGCTGTAAGAAAGAAAATGCCAGACAATAGTGTGGCTGTTTTCTTCGCTAACCCGGTGCGAAATCGATCTAATGATGTGGACTATCTCTATCACCAGGATCCTAATTTTTTCTACCTCACCGGATACAGGGAGCCCAATGCCCTGCTGCTAATTTTTAAAAAGGAACAGCAGGATGCTAAGGGCATCAGTTATAATGAAGCTATTTTTGTACAGCCCCGGGACCCCAGAACAGAGATGTGGATGGGTAAAAGACTGGGACCCCAAGGCGTGGGCCAATTACTGGGCTTTGAAGCCATTTATGAAAATACAGATTTTTCAGGCTTCCCGATTGATTTTTCAAAATTTGATAAGGTCTTGTTTTTTGATTTTCAAAATGATGTGAGAAATACTAAAAAGCCCGGTGATCTTTTTAGCCTGATCCAGGCATTTAAATCCAAAGCAGGCCACCCGGAGGCAGCCTCATCCCTCGAGATGGAGCCTAAAAGACCCAATCTCGATTCCAAAACATTGGTTAAGATCATGGCAGATCTCCGGGAGATCAAGACTCCGGATGAAATATATATGCTGAGAAAGGCAGTAGCCATTTCAGCTATGGGCCAGAATGAGGTGATGAAGGCCATGAAGCCCGGGATGTCAGAGCGCACCATTCAGGCGATTCATGAGATGGTGTATAAAATGTATGATGCTGAGGATTTGGGATATCCGTCTATTGTTGGGGCAGGCCATAATGGCTGTGTGCTTCACTATATTGATAACTATAAAACCATTGGTTCTGAAGAAATGGTTTTGATGGACCTGGGGGCACAATATCACGGATATACTGCAGACGTAACGAGAACCATTCCTGTAGATGGGAAATTCTCACCGGAGCAAAAGATTATTTATGAGCTGGTCCTCAAATCTCAACAGGCTGCTATGGATGCCTCAAAACCAGGGGTGCCCTTTACCGAACTGGACAGGATATCCCGGACCATTATCAATCAAGGTTTGGCAGACCTTGGGATTACCAAAAAGCCGAATGATCGCCATTTGTATTTTCCTCATGGTATGGCCCATCACATCGGCCTTGACGTGCACGACCCGGGTAATTACAAAAACCTTGAAGAAAACATGGTCATTACCATAGAGCCGGGGATCTACATTCCTGCCGGAAGTGATTGCGATCCCAAATGGTGGGACATCGCCGTGAGGATCGAAGATGATATTCTGATCACCAATGATGGCCATGAGAACCTGTCCGGGATGTCACCCAGATCGGTGGCAGAAATAGAGGCGATGATGGCCCTCCCCAGTGCTCTGGATCAGTTGGTGCTCCCCGAATTGGATATCAAAGAATAATTTGGCAGAAAAGAACCCTTTTCGTATATTTGCAGTCCGAAATTTTAACAAGGGCAATCATGGCAAAAAAAGGCAATAGGGTACAGGTAATCATGGAATGTACTGAACATAAAGGGACAGGCTTGCCTGGGACTTCGCGGTACATCACTACCAAAAACCGTAAAAACACTACAGAACGACTTGAACTTAAGAAGTACAATCCTGTTTTGAAAAAATATACTGTTCACAAAGAAATTAAATAACTATGGCAAAGAAAGTAGTTGCTGCGCTTAAGAATAAAGATGTAAAAGGTTTCACCAAGGTGATCAAGGCTGTAAAGTCTGAGAAAACGGGTGCTTATACCTTCAGGGAAGAAATTGTACCTGTGGAAATGGCGAAGGAAGCCCTAGCCAGGGACTAAGCATTTTTTGCTTTCAGAAGATTATTTTAAAGGTCCCGTTAGGGACTTTTTTTATATTTACAAGGTTGTATGCTCCAACCGTAATTTCATCACCCATGGCGCTGTTTAAAAATATTTTTTCTAAGGAGAAAAAGGAATCCCTTGATCAGGGGCTGGAAAAAACTAAAACCTCTTTTTTCTCTAAACTTAGTAAGGCCCTGGTCGGCAAGGCTACCGTAGATGCAGAAATTCTTGATGAACTGGAGGAAATCCTCATCACCTCCGACGTAGGCGTCTCTACTACCGTAAAAATCATTGAGCGGATTGAGGCGCGGGTATCCAAAGACAAATACATGAATACCGAGGAGCTTGACCGCATTCTGAGAGAAGAAATCGCCGGCCTCCTTGGAGAGAACAATACCGAAGACCTGACCGACTTTTCCGTACCTGAGGGTGACAAGCCCTACGTCATTATGGTGGTAGGCGTTAATGGTGTCGGTAAAACAACCACCATCGGCAAGCTTGCCGCCCAATTCAAGGACCGGGGTAACAATGTACTTCTAGGAGCAGCAGATACTTTCAGGGCTGCTGCAGTCGACCAGCTCAAGTTATGGGGCGAAAGGGTTGGGGTGCCGGTGGTTGCTCATGGTATGAATACTGACCCGGCCTCAGTGGCCTTTGACGCACTCAAACAAGGCATTGAAATGGGTGTGGATGTGGTGATCATTGACACAGCCGGCCGACTGCACACCAAAGTCAACCTGATGAATGAACTCTCTAAGATCAAAAGGGTCATGCAAAAGCATATGGCATCAGCCCCACATGAGGTATTGCTGGTCCTAGACGGGAGCACAGGGCAGAATGCAATGATCCAGGCTACAGAATTTACCAAGGCAACAGAAGTGACTGCCCTGGCCATTACCAAATTGGATGGCACAGCCAAAGGCGGAGTAGTAATCGGCATTTCTGATGAATTTAAGATCCCGGTAAAATATATTGGTGTAGGCGAAAAGATCAACGACCTTCAGGTTTTTAATAAAATGGAATTCGTCGACTCATTTTTTAAAAAATAAAAACATTGCCTGCCGCAAGGAGTTACTTTTTCTATCCTGGATAATTTTTTATCAAATGAGAAACAAAAATATTTGGTATCCCATCCTGCTCTTAGCCATGGTCTTTGTGGTATGGAAATACAGGGAATCCAAAAACATTCCAATGGTGGCCTTCTCAGGCAAAACCATGGGCCCCATTACCTACAATATCAAGTATTTTGATTCGGAAGGGCGGAATTTTCAAAAGGAAGTCGATTCTCTCCTGGAGGCCTTTAACGAATGTCTGAATACCTACCGGCCCGAATCCGACATATCGATTTTTAATCGGGATACTAGTTTTCAATTCAGAGGCCCATACTTTCTTCCTGTGCTGGAACGGAGTCGTGAAATTTTTAAGAATACGAATGGGTATTTTGATCCTACCGTAATGCCATTGGTTAATGCCTTTGGCTTCGGACCAGGCAAAGGAGTGGTTCCGGATAGTGCAAAGGTAGATTCCCTCATGACCCTGGTAGGGTTTGAATGGATTGATTTTGATCAGGATAAGGTCCGGAAAAAGAAGCCTGGTGTGCAGCTTGATTTTAGTGCTATTGCCAAAGGACAGGGTGTGGATGTAGTCGGGGATTTTTTGATGGCCCAGGGGATTAAGCATATTTTAGTGGATATTGGCGGAGAGTTGCGCACTTACGGCAAAAACGTCCTGGGAAAAGCTCCATGGTCTTTAGGGGTCGTGCACCCATTCTCTGACCCACTTGATTCCAAACCTATCGCCTCAATCACGATGGGTGATGAAGCCATGGCCACCTCCGGCAACTATCGCAATTATGTAGAGGTAAATGGGATAAAATATTCCCATACTCTGGACCCCAAAACTGGATGGCCGGTACAACTTCCAATTTTAAGCGCTACGGTGATCGCCTCAGATTGCATGACTGCTGATGCCTATGCTACTGCCTTTATGGTGATGGGCCATGAAAAAGCCATTGAACTATTGGAAAAAGAGGAAGACCTTGAAGGGTTCATAATTTTCACTACACCGGAGGGCGCAATAAGTACCTATACCACTACAGGCTTGCAGGACCGGATCAAAATCTTTGAATGATAGGCCTCAGAAAATTGATTTGAAGCGGATGAAAATCACCCTGAATATGAAGAGCGTGTAAAACCTATTAGTAGAATGAAATTTCTTGAGTATTTTCGCAAATCCGGTTTTAAGCTTATTGCTAGTTTTGGTGACTATAACTTGAATCCCTAAATCCAGAATACATCAAGACAAATGAATTTTATTTTAAGTTAACCTCGGTAAAGTTTCAACAATCATTTGATGGTCAGCAATATTCTCATTCTTTTTTTTACAGCATTTCTTGGAGGCCTTATCCCTTTATGGTTCAGAAAGATACAAATCCAGCAATACAAACTCACCTTAGTATTTGCCGGGGCCTATTTATTTGGGATCACCGTAGTGCACCTGCTGCCGGAGGTTTTTCATGGGCCTGCCAATGCTACTTTGATTGGGGCTTTTGTTTTGGGCGGTTTTTTCTTGCAGCAGTTTCTGGAGCATCTCACTACAGGGATTGAGCATGGGCACATGCACACCCATAACCAGCACGGGATCAAGCCCAGATCCGGATTCCTGCTGATGGCGGGCCTTACCCTTCATGCTTTTTTAGAGGGTACTATCCTGGTGCACCCTCATCCCGGGCATGCTCATGACCATGAAACCTCAGCTCTTCTGCTCGGAATTGTCCTGCATAAAACACCGGCAGCCTTTGCCTTGATGACCGTTCTGCTCCATGATAGTAAGTCCATCAGAGTACCGGTGATCTTGTTGATTATATTCTGCTTGGCTTCACCTCTTGGTTTACTAGCTGGGGAGTTGCTGATCCATAATGCATGGCTTGATGAGGCAGCCTTTACCCTTTTATTTGCCCTGGTTTGTGGCAATTTTCTTCATATTTCTACCACCATTGTTTTTGAGAGCAACCTGGATCATAAGTTTAACCTCAAAAAACTGATCATCAGTGTTTTAGGGGCAGGTGTGGCCGTGCTGGCGGAGCTGTTTCTTTAATCTTTGAAGCGCACCACCGGTTCACAGGTCACAGGGAAGTTGACCGAATTTGCTATAAAGCACATTTTATGAGCCTCCTGATGCAAAGCAATTGCAAGCTTGGCGTCATTTCCTTTTTGTAACTCTATTGTAGGTCTTAGGATTACTTCCCTGAACGCACCGCTACCATTGGAGGCTTCTGCCATGACCCCAGATGCATCGTCGGAATAGGATAAAACCACCAACCCTTGGTCGGCACAGAGATGGAGGTACCAAAGCATGTGGCAGGAGCTTAAGGCCATGACCAGAAGTTCCTCGGGGTTGTGCCTTTTAGGGTCACCTTTGAAGGCGGGATCAGCTGAGCCATAAAAGTCAGGTTTGCCCGGGATGCTCACTTCAAAGTCTCTGGAATAGTCACGATAGCCACTGGTGCCAGTGCCGGTATTGCCTGTCCAGGTCAAACGGGTTTCATAGTGGTGGGCTTTTGTCATGAGGATAATCTCGTAAATTTTTGCTAAATTTAAGAGATTATCAAACTGCATTGCCATGGAAGTTGATAAAAATAAAGATCCGGAAAAGAACGAAAAGGAAATGTCGCCCGGAGAAAAATTCGTGAAAGATATGCTGGAAATGCCATTCGATAACAGCCAGGTAGGAAAGGCTTTTGTCATGTCAGGCAGAAGGTTTTCAAAAGAGGCTAAACCGGCAGCGAAGACACAAAAGGAGAGTAAGGACCAAAAGAAGTAAACCCAAATTATCGAGTATTCCTGGGTTATTAATTATTTAACCTTGCTTTCAGGCTGCTCCAACCACCACCATTATGTACCTCCTGATATCCCTGGGATTTTAATAAGTTTTTGGCCTGAGCGCTGCGCATTCCTGATGCACAACAGGTAATCACAGGTTTCCCTTTCTTAATTTTTGATAAGTTGTTTTGAAGCTGCTGCAAGGGAATATTAATAGATCCCTTGAGGTGGCCGCTGGCATATTCATCCTTGCTCCGAACATCAATGATGATGGCACCGTCTTTTTTCAACTGGGCAAATTTGACTTTTGGGCCAAGACCCAGGATTTGTTTGATTGCGTTGAGCATGTTTTATTATAATATTCTTGATTGATTTTGTTTCCGGTAATTTTGCCTGTAAGACAGCTGGCGCGGCTTTTCAACTTGGTCAGCAGACCGTTTTTTTCAGTGGCCTCCGGGTAGCCAATGGACCATAGTGCTTGTGTTAATTGCTCACGAGTGATACCATCCAGATAATGAGTGGATACCGTACCGGTTAATAACTCAACATCTACTTTTTCTACCCCGGAGATGGCCATCAGGGTTTTAGTGATGGTATTCACACAGCCACCACAACTGAGATTGGCTATTACTATATTTTCTATTGGCATGTCATTTTTCTTTTTGGAACATATTGAGCAATAAACCACCCATCAGAGCACCATATATAGTGCTGTTAATTGGCTTTGAGGTAATGCTGCAAGTGCCACTCAGGCAACCCACATAATGATAGTAGGCATATCCTGCAATGGCTCCAGCAATGATGCCAATGATTACTAATTTATTTTTTAAGATAAAATTCATCCCGGGCTATTGTGTTTTCTTCCTTGTTGAAATACCAAATGGCCAATAAAGCGGACAAAAACTAATAAAACTAGTGACCACAAAAATTCCGGCAACCACCAATAGGACAATCCCTACAATTCCTGATATCACATCTGTTACATATAGTCCTGAAATAATTAGTGCCGCGAGTATCCTTACTACTTTGTCGACTGTACCCATATTGAATGTCATGGTCTTAAATCATTAAGTGAAAATTTTATCATCTGCAAAATTGCAAAAACTCGTTAAGCATTACTGTCACATTTGTTACATAAGGAAATTTACTTTAGAAAAGGGCTAAAAACGAATACCCCCAACTACTTGAGTAATTGGGGGTATTCGAAGAGATTTTACTTTTTTAGCTTATCAGCTACCGCAGGCTTCACAATTATCCGGATCATCCAGAGAGCATGCCATAGCCGCCTGATTCTGCAGCCTTAGAGCTTCTGCTTCTTCCTCAGAGGTTGGCACCACTTTACGCTCTTTCTCCACAGTAAATTGGATGGCTGAAGTAGCTGCTTTAGAGCGCAGGTAGTACATACCCGTTTTCAAGCCGCGCTTCCAGGCGTAAAAATGCATGGAGGTAAGCTTGCCAAAGTTAGGATCCTGGATGTGGATGTTCATGCTTTGAGTCTGGCAGATGAACGCCCCTCTGTCCGCAGCCATATCGATGATTGCCTTTTGGGAAATTTCCCAGACTGTTTTATACAACTCCTTTATATCATCAGGGATACCCGGGATATTTTGTACGGAACCGTTGGCTTCGATCAGCCTGTTTTTCATATTGTCGTTCCAGAGTCCACGGCTGATCAGGTCCTTAAGCAAATGCTTATTGATCACGATAAATTCACCGGATAATACCCGCCTTGAGTAGATGTTGGAGGTGTAAGGCTCAAAGCACTCATTATTTCCCAAAATCTGGGAGGTAGAAGCTGTGGGCATAGGCGCCACCAGCAGGGAATTGCGGATTCCGTGTTTTTTCACTTCCATCTTAAGGGCATCCCAATCCCAGCGACCAGAATCCGGGGTGACACCCCACATGTCAAACTGGAATATCCCTTTGGATGCTGGTGATCCTTTGTAAGTTTCGTAGGGTCCGAGCTCCCTGGCCAGGTCCTTGGAGGCCGTCATCGCAGCAAAATAGATGGTCTCAAAAATTTCTATGTTGAGTCGCCTTGCTTCCTCTGACTCAAAAGGCATCCTTAGTAAAATAAAAACATCAGCAAGACCTTGTACTCCTAATCCGATGGGCCGGTGTCTCATATTGGAGTTTCTGGCTTCGGGAACAGGGTAGTAGTTGATGTCGATGACCTTATTAAGATTTTTGGTAGCAACGGTCGTGATCTCAAAAAGCTTGTCATGGTCAAAAGTACCATCTGCCTTTACAAATTTAGGCAGAGCAATCGAGGCAAGGTTACAAACTGCTACTTCATCAGGAGAGGTATATTCCAGAATCTCAGTACACAGGTTACTTGACTTGATGGTACCAAGATTTTTTTGGTTAGACTTTTTATTAGCTGCATCCTTGTACAAAATGTACGGGGTGCCCGTTTCAATCTGAGACTCCAATATTTCAAACCAGAGGTCCTGGGCTTTGATGGTCTTTCTGCCACGGCCTTCTTTCTCATATTTTTCATACAGGCGCTCAAACTCTTCCCCATAGCAATCGGCAAGGCCGGGGGCCTCATTGGGACAAAACAGGGTCCAGTCTCCATTGGCTTCCACCCTTTTCATAAACAAGTCAGACATCCACATGGCATAAAAGAGGTCTCTGGCACGTAGCTCTTCCTTACCATGGTTTTTCTTAAGATCTAAGAAGGAGAAAATATCAGCATGCCAAGGCTCAAGATAGATGGCAAAACTGCCTTTTCTTTTGCCTCCGCCCTGATCGACATACCTCGCAGTCATATCAAAGTTCCTCAACATAGGCACAATCCCATTGGAAACTCCGTTGGTGCCTTTAATATAGGAGCCGGTGGCTCTGATATTGTGGATGCTTAATCCAATGCCTCCGGCAGATTGTGATATTTTAGCACATTGCTTTAAGGTGTCATAGATGCCATCGATGCTGTCATCTTTCATGGTCAGCAGGAAGCATGACGAAAGCTGTGGCTTTGGTGTGCCTGCGTTAAAAAGGGTCGGTGTGGCGTGTGTGAACCATTTTTCAGAAAGCAGGTCATAGGTTTGGATGGCCGCATCGATGTCTTCACCGTGAATCCCAACTGCCACCCGCATCAGCATGTGCTGGGGCCGCTCTACGATCTTACCATCCAGCTTGATCAGGTAGGATCTTTCCAGGGTTTTAAAACCAAAATAATCATAGGTGAAATCCCTGTTGTAGTCAACCGCCGCATCCAGACGTGCCGCATGGGTTTTGACCACTCCGTACACCTCTTTGGAAATCAGGGAAGCATTATCTCCTGTCTTGGGATCGATGTAGGTGTACATCCGCTTCATGGTGTTGGAAAATGATTGGCTGGTAACCTTGTGTAAATTGCTGATGGCAATTTTAGCAGCCAGGATCGAATAGTCCGGGTGCCTTGTGGCCATGGCAGCCGCAGTTTCTGCTGCAAGGTTGTCCAATTCAATAGTACTTACCCCATCGTAAATACCATTGATTACTTTTTTGGCGATTTCTACAGGTTCGATGTAGTTCATGTCCAAACCTGTACAAAGTTTCTCGATTCTGGCGGTAATCTTATCAAACCTTACTGATTCGCGCCTTCCGTCTCTTTTTAATACTAACATGACTGGGGTGTTTTAAAAAAAATAAAAAAATAGTTAAAAATCTTCATCCAGAGAAAATTTAGGCGAGTCGTCTTCATTCTTTTTCATAACACCCGCTTTCTGGTAGTCGCCCACTCTCTTCTCGAAGAAGTTGGTTTTTCCCTGAAGGGAGATCATTTCCATAAAATCGAATGGATTGCTGGTATTATATACCTTGTCATATCCTAATTCGAGCAGTAAACGATCAGCAACAAACTCAATGTACTGACACATGAGTTCAGCATTCATACCGATGAGGCTCACCGGTAATGCATCGGTAACAAATTCTTTTTCAATATTTACAGCATCTTTAATGATTGCTTCCACCGTTTCCCTGTCCAGTTTATTGTTGAGGTGGTTGGTATAGAGCAAGCATGCAAAGTCGCAATGCAGCCCTTCGTCACGGGAGATCAGTTCGTTGGAGAAACTTAGCCCAGGCATCAGGCCTCTCTTTTTCAGCCAGAATATTGAGCAAAAGCTGCCTGAGAAAAATATCCCTTCTACAGCAGCAAAAGCCACCAGCCTTTCGGCAAAATTGCCTTCATCGATCCACCGCAAGGCCCAATCCGCCTTTTTCTTTACGCAGTCCATGGTATCGATGGCGTTGAAGAGCTTATCCTTCATTTTATTGTCCTTGATATAAGTATCGATCAGGAGCGAATAGGTCTCTGAGTGAATGTTTTCAATAGCAATTTGGAATCCGTAAAAAAACTTTGCTTCAGTGTATTGCACCTCTGACACAAAATTTTCTGCCAGGTTTTCATTGACGATGCCATCACTGGCCGCAAAAAATGCCAGCACATGTGAGATAAAATGCCGTTCGCCATCATTGAGGTTATCCCAGTCTTTCTGGTCCTGGCTCAGGTCGATTTCCTCGGCAGTCCAGAAGCTGGCTTCTGCTTTTTTATAATATTCCCAAATATCGGCGTGCTGTATGGGGAAAAGCACAAACCGGTTTTTATTCTCTTTTAAAATGGGCTCATCAACGGCTGTTAGATTCTCACTCATAACTTTCTTAACGTGTTAACTTCAAATAAAATAAATCTCCCTTACGGCCTAAACCGCATCATCATCTGCTATCTTTCGGATACGCTGAAATATTGATGACTTTTAGTTTAAAAAATTACAACATATAAATGTTGTAGGGGGCTATTTTTGATTGGATAGCCTTTAGCAAATATTGCTAAAAAAATCCCCTCAGACAAGCGCCAAAAGCAATTTATTGTAAGGGATGATTGGTTCAGTTGAGGACAAATAAGTGACTGTTTTATAGGCTTTTATTACATGCGATAAAAACAAACACTTATATCAAAATGAAGCAAAAAACAGGGTAAAAAAATTAAAAAAAAATTTAACAATAATTTATTCAGGAAAACTCATTGGTAAATAAGGAGGAAAATTCTATCTTTGCAGTCCTGTTTTCAAAATCAGAATAAAGAAATTACAATGTACGCAATTGTTGACATAGCCGGCAAACAGTTCAAAGTCGAAAAAGATGCCGTAGTTTTTGCACCCAGAATGGAAGGTGAAGAAGGTGCTAAAATAGAATTTGATAAAGTATTATTGCTTGATAATGACGGCAAAGTAGAAATTGGTGCCCCTTTGGTGAAAGGCGCAAAAGTTTCTGCCGAAATCGCCGGTCACGTCAAAGGTGACAAGGTAATCGTTTTCAAAAAGAAAAGAAGAAAGGGATACAAGAAGAAAAACGGCCACCGTCAGGATTTTACCAAGGTATTGATTAGTAGTATTTCAAAATAAGCTTAACTCATGGCACATAAAAAAGGAGCTGGTAGTTCAAGGAACGGAAGAGAGTCAGAAAGTAAAAGACTCGGTGTGAAGATTTATGGCGGACAAAATGCCATAGCAGGCAATATCATTGTCAGACAGCGTGGAACTAAACACCATCCTGGTATCAATGTAGGGCTAGGAAAGGACCATACTTTGTTTGCTCTTTCAGATGGGGTCGTGGAATTCAAAAAAGGGAGAAACGACCGGTCATTCGTATCGGTAGTTCCTGCTGAATAAAACCTGATCTGTTTTAAAAAATTTAAAGCCTCACTTTGTGGGGCTTTTTTATTGGCTTCTTACCAGATTTATACCAAGGGTAATGCCAGCCCTGAGTGCGAAATTGATATCAAGATCATCATAAGCAGTGTTGATGTATTGCGGCCCCAGAAAAATATCAAAGGTAATTTTATTCTTAAAATAGAACTGGCGCCCTACCACCACGCCTGCTCCAAAACCGTTGTCTTCACCGCCGAGGGCAAGGTATCTGACAAAAGGAGCCACATAAAAACCTTCCGGAGCGGGAGTATCCTGCAGATAATACCGATACTCCGGCGTGATCATGACGCCCTCGCTGGAGATGATATTAATAGTAGTTTGAAAGGAGGCTTCCCTGGAAACGGTGAATTCAAGAGCTACTGTAAATGTGCTAACGATTGGACTTAAGATGTTCAATTTAAGTATCCGGGCTTTCTGATAGGGCGCAGGCTCCTGAAAATAATCTTTGTCCTGAGCCATTCCCAAACCAATTGATAAGGCGAGGGTTATCCAAACTAAGAGGCAGCGTTTCATTTCTAATTTTTTTGTATAAACATAAAAAATAGGACGATATAATCTTATTTTAATTCTAAAATAATTTGAAGTCCTTGAGCTGCTCTAAAAATACCATGACCACCCCGGGATAAACGATAATACAAAAAACGATTCCCGAGAGTGCTCCCCACAGGTGGGCATCGTGATTGATATTATCGGCACCGCGTTTTCCCATATACACGGAGTAGATGATATACACCAGACCCCAGACGATACCCGGCAGGCATAAAATGCCATAAAGGCATAGCGACTCCAATGGGGCAAAAAGGATAAAGGCAAACAATACAGCAGACACTCCACCGGAAGCACCGAGAGCATTATATCCGGGGTTGTTCCGGTGCTTCAGGTAGGTTGGGATATCAGAAACAATGATTGAAATCAGGTACAGCAACAGGAAAATATACGGTCCGAAATCATTGAAAAGATAAGAAAATATGTACTCGACCTGGGTGCCAAAAATGTATAGCACAAACATGTTAAAAAGCAGGTGGATCCAGTCTTTATGAATGAATCCTGATAATATAAATCTCTGGTATTCCTGTTTGCGCTGGATGGTGTATGGGTTAAACATCCAGTTGTGTAGCAGCTCCTGCCGGCTCCAGGCATATATGCTGATCCCGGAGGTGATTATAACTAGAATTATGGTGATCATGGGCAATTTTTGTCAGGTGGCAAATTAAGCCAAAAAAATGGTTTGGATTACAAAATCCACCAATTAGAGTTCAACAATAATTCCTATGGTAGGCAGGATGGTGCCGGCTAGGTTATCAACAAATCTTGGGATGTAAAAATCAGTCATTTCAGGATTGGGCACAGGGTTGCCATTTCCATCCCTTACCACGTCAATATTATCCTGAAGCCTTGTTTGAAAATTATAAGCGTTCTGGATATCAAAAAACACATTGAGACTCCAGCGCTCAAAGAAGTATTTTTTATCGATCCTTAAATCCAGTTGGTGAAAGGCACTGGTACGCATGGTATTGAGCATCCGAAAATCCGGCACCCCAAATCCCCGCACATCCCAATTGGTGCGCCTTACAGTCTCGGCCACATTAAATGGTGTAAAAGGGGCCCCTCCAGAAAAAAGCCATCGGATGCCGATCTCCCAGTTTGCGGGGAGCTTTTTGCCACCTGTCAGGCTCACAATATGTCTGCTGTCCCAGGAGGAGGGCACGAAATCCCCATTCCTATCGGTAAACTCACTCCTCACCCAGGTATAAGCAGCCAAACCATAAAATCCTTTGAAGAGCCGCTGCTGCCACAAAAACTCCAATCCATAACTTCTTCCTTCAGAACCTGAAGTGACTGGGGCATTGCCTATAACACCGAAATCTGCTCCCAGATTAGCAAGGGAGATAGAATCCTCCAGGAGGAAGGGGTAGTTGCTGTATTTTTTGAAAAAGCCCTCTAAAGTGACTCTGGCATTTGATGGTAGCCGGTACTCTAATCCAGCGACCACATGGTCACTTTGGATGTATCGCACCCCATTCTCTCTGTTTTCCAGAATACCGGTATTATTGTCTCTGTACCCAAGGACGGTGTAGGGAGGTAGTTGGTAAAAAATCCCGGTATTAAAATTAAAACTAAATTTATTGCTCAAAGCATAGGAGGCCGAGAATCTGGGAGAAAACTGTTCAGTCAGATTATTCATATCTTCCGAAAAATCGTTGGCGTCAGCCCGCACTCCAAGGGACAGTGTTAATCTATCGTCTATAAAACCACGACTTATTTGACCAAAAGCTCCCCAACGGTTCAGCCCTATTAAAGATGAAAAATCTCTGATGATAACGCCCTGCTGAGTCACGGCACGGTTAAAATCTGCTACATTATATTCGGCGTATTCGTAATTGATCCCCAAATTGATTTTCCATGGACCGGCGGTAAAATAATCTTCAACCCTTACCTTGACTTCGCTTTCGGTAGCATTATAGCGCTGGATCAGGTTGTCTTCACTTGAATCATCATTGTTCTGATACTTCAAGGCTCGATTATTAAGCTGATTATGACTTAAGACGAAAGTTGAAAATCCATTATCCCTGAAGCGTTCATACTTAAGCCCTACCGTATAATTCCACTGTTCGGTAATCGGCAGAAAATTCAGAATATAATTATTTTGCTCGGTGTCTTCTGCATCTTCGTTGAGTTGGAAATTGTCGATGGCTCCAATACCAAGGATTGTCAACTGGTTTTTGCTATTGAATTTATGCTTATACTTGAATTGCATGTCATTATAAGTCGGTAAAAAGGGCAACTCCAGAAGACTGAATAGGAATTGTAGGTATGACCTTCTCGCCGAGAGGATAAAGGTACTATTTGGCCCTACCGGCCCCTCCAGGGTAACCCCGACATCGCTGGCTCCCAGAATGCCATTAAAAGCAAGTTTATCGTCTCGCCCATCCTTTTGCTTAAATTCAAAAATGGAGCTGAGGGTATTGCCACGGTTTGCAGGAAATGCCCCTGAATAAAAATCTACTTCCCGGATGAGATCCACATTAAAAATCCCAACGGGCCCACCGGAAGATCCCTGGGTTTGAAAATGGTTGATCACCGGCACCTCAATCCCATCCAGGTAGAAGGAATTTTCATTTGGTGATCCGCCCCTTACGATGATGTCATTTCGAAACGAAACAGTAGAGGCAACTCCTGGCAGGTTGCGCACCACCTGTGAAATGTCTCGGTTCCCACCAGGGGCTCTTTTTATCTCATTGGTGCCAATGGTCCTCACCGATAGCGGGCTCTCATCGAGATCCGCAAATGGAGATGCAGTAATGCTGACGGCATCCAGGTCACGGGTGATTTCCTTAAGCCGAAATTCCACCATGGCTGTCCGGGCATTGGATACCTCGATCTCGAAAAGGACCTGACTTTCAAATCCCACAAAAGAGGCAACGAGATTGTATAAACCAGGCTTAAGTCCTGTAATTTCAAATTTACCATCCAGGTCAGTTACTGCCCCTATTTCACTATCCTGAATAATCACATTAGACGAGGGAATGGGCTCATTGCGGATCCGCTCAAGAACCTGACCTTTGATCACACCAGACTGCGCCATAGCCTGAAGGGAAAGCAATGAAAAAATGATCAAAAAAATACCCTTCATTAAAAATACCGTTTAGTTTTTTGGTTACAACAATAAAAAAAATATTATGTTAGGACTTAATCTATTGCGTTAAAATTTATTCAGATGATTTTATACAATGTCACAGTGGGTATAGATACCGGAATTGAGGATGAATGGCTGGAGTGGATGCGTTCTGACCATATCCCAAGGGTTATGGCGACAGGATTTTTTAGCTTTCATAAAATCTTCAGGTTATTGAGCCATGAGGAAGAAGGGACCATATCTTATTCCATACAATATTTTTCTGATTCCATCGAAAAAGTAGACCGGTACCTGAAGGAATTTGCTCCTGGTCTGGCCGAGGCCCACAGGCAAAAATTTCTCAACCGGCATGTGGCCTTTCGCACGCTTTTGGAGGAGGTCAAATAAATCATTTCTGAAAAGCCCAGTTTTCCAGATGCAAAATCCTTGACCCATACCAGGAAAACCACTCCCCATTTACAAGGACCACCTTTGCCTTCGGCACCAGCTTTTTAATCTCATTCTTGTGTTTTTCTTTAAAAGGATATGGCTCTGATGAAAGCAAGACAAATTCAAGGTCAATCTTTTTTATTTGGGCCTCACTTAATTCAGGATATCGCAAGGCGTCAATGGCATTTCTGAACCCGGCAACTTTTAGCATTTCATTGATGAAAGTATCCTGACCCGCAGCCATCCAGGGGTTGCGCCAAATCAGATACAATGCCTTGCCCAGAACTTTTTTAGGGAAGGCATAGCGTTGCCTGAGGTCTTGGATCAAGGCGGAAGCCTCGGAGTCTTTTTGCAAAACAGCTCCGATTTTGGATACCATGTCCAGCGCATCGTTAATAGTTAGGATGTCACTTATCCATACCGGAAAATCAACTGATAACTCCTCAATCCCTTCTTTATAGTTTTCTTCTTTGTTGCCAATAATCAGGTCAGGCTTCAGGTCCTTGATGGCCTGCATGCGGAATTTTTTGGTACCTCCAATGATGGGGATCTCTTTTAGCTGTTCTTCAGGATGGATGCAGAATTTTGTGCGACCCACGATCTGGTCGCCCACACCAAGTTCAAAGAGTAATTCTGTCTGGGAGGGAACTAAGGAAATTATTCTTTTCGGGGCTTGATTAAGAATGACTTTTCGCCCCATTTGGTCGATGTGCTCGGCCATGATTAATCAAATAGTTTTCCAGTAGATGAAGGCGGCACCTTATTTAAATGTTTGTAGGCCTTTTCGGTAGCCTCCCTGCCGCGGGAGGTTCTCTTAAGGTACCCTTCCATGATCAGAAAGGGTTCATACACTTCCTCAATGGTCTCTGCCTCTTCCCCACAAGCAGTGGCAATGGTGCCCAACCCTACCGGCCCGCCTTTAAATTTATCGACGATGGTAGTGAGGATTCTGTTGTCCATATCATCGAGGCCTGACTGGTCCACATCCAAAGCATCAAGTGCTATCCGGGCAATGTCAAGCGTGATGTTGCCATCCCCTTTTATTTGGGCAAAGTCCCTGGTGCGGCGCAGAAGGTTATTGGCAATCCGGGGGGTGCCCCTGCTCCGGCAGGCAATTTCTTCTGCCGCTTTGGCGTCAATGGGGGTATTTAAGATGCTGGCAGACCGGTTAATAATAGTGGTCAATAATGCCGCATCATAATATTCTAATCTGGCTGTTATGCCAAAGCGGGCTCTTAAAGGTGCCGTAAGTAGTCCTGACCGGGTGGTGGCACCTACCAGGGTGAAAGGATTAAGGTTGATTTGTACAGACCGGGCATTGGGTCCGGAGTCCAGCATAATGTCGATCCGGTAATCTTCCATAGCGGAGTACAGGTACTCTTCTACCACGGGGTTGAGCCGGTGGATCTCATCAATAAAAAGCACATCGTTTACTTCAAGGTTGGTGAGCAAACCGGCCAGGTCTCCGGGTTTGTCCAGCACCGGCCCTGAGGTGACTTTGATGCCGGCACCAAGTTCATTGGCAATGATGTGCGAAAGGGTGGTTTTGCCCAGTCCCGGGGGGCCATGCAGCAATACATGGTCAAGGGGCTCGTCTCTTTGAGCCGCAGCCTGAACAAAAATACTAATGTTGGCAAGAATCTTTTCCTGTCCGGTAAAATCATCAAAACTTAATGGGCGAAGCTGTTTTTCAAACTCCTTATCAGCCGGATTCAGGCTGCTCTCATCCGCATTGAGGTAATCTTCCCGCATGGGTCAAAGATACTAAAATATGTAGAATTTGGATGTGCTGCCTTGTCCAGAGGATTCCCGAATTACAGACCGGTACTTCCTTGGTTTTTCACTATCTTTGCCCACCATAATCAACCCGGGCATCATGGCCGTAAAGGAAGCCGAAATACTTTTTGAGGACAACCACCTATTGGTTTTGAATAAGCCTGCGGGCATCCTCTCGCAGGGAGACCAAACCGGAGACCCTAGCATCCTGGATACCGCCAAAGCTTATATTAAGGATAAGTTTAAAAAGCCCGGGGCGGTATTTCTCGGGCTGGCACACCGGCTGGATCGCCCGGTAAGTGGTGTGGTAGTCCTGTGCAGGACCTCTAAAAGTCTGGAGCGGATGAATGAAATCTTCAGAGAGCGGAAAGTCGAAAAAACCTATTGGGCTATTACCGAAAAGAAACCCCAGCAAGAGGAAGGCATCCTGAAGCATTGGCTGCTTAAAAGCCAGGAGTCCAATAGAACGGCTGCTTTCTCTAAAGAAAAAAAAGGGGCTAAGGAGGCTATTTTAAAATTTAAAATACTGGCAAGAGTAAGCAGCTACTACCTTTGGGAGGTACAGCCTGAGACCGGGAGACCTCACCAGATCAGAGCCCAGTTAGGCAAGGCAGGATTTCCTATTGCCGGTGATGTAAAATATGGATATCCTAAGGCCAATCCGGATGGAAATATTAATTTGCATGCCAGGGAGATATCTTTCCTGCATCCGGTCAAAAAGGAGCCGGTACGGATTACAGCCCGACCGCCGGATACGGATTTTTGGAATGTTTTTGAATTATAGTTTAAAAAGGTCAGGCAGTCGAACATCATGCATTGGACAGAAAGACTTAAAAAAAGATGGGATCTTAATAGCACCTTTCAGCTAATTATAGTCCTGGTGGTTTTTGCCTGTACCGGTTTTACGGTGTTATTTTTGAAAGGCCCACTGCTCTCTATTTTTGGTGAAGAGGTGCGGCAGAGTTGGGTATTCACAGTCATGTATTTTATCTTCATTTTACCCATCTATAACGTCATCCTTCTCTTTTACGGGTTCGTTTTTGGCCAATTCAAGTTCTTCCTGGATTTTGAAAAGAAAATGTTTCGCAGGATTTTTCCAAAAGGGAGCAAGAAATAAAATTTAATTCTTCAAGGTTTTTTCCTTATGATTTTACTAGCCGCATGCACTGGTAAAAAATAATACAATTATTACTTCAGTCCCGATAACCCCAAATTTTTATTGATAAATGTTTCAAAGCATTCATAATTTTTTTGCAACTTCAATTTGTCATTTTGCTTTTATAACCATTTTAAACAAACTATTTACTTATGAAAACCCTAAACATCTATTGGATCCTGGCTTTTATGATTATTGCGGCATCCTGCACCAGCAAACGGGAGTATTCCTATCATTTTAGCCATCAAAAACACTCCAAATCCCTAGAAAAAGACATTGAAGTGGATATGAGTGCATTGGACCTTACCCTTGAAGAGGAAACCCTAATGGCAGGCAATATGATGTTGCCCGAGGTAGCCATCCATGTTGCTGATAAAAGTGACCAGAAAGTAATTTTACCGAATGGGATAGAACTCAAGGAAAAGGGAGCATATACCCGGGCAGAGAAGAAACAGATTCGCTCTGACTACAGGGCAACCAAAAAGGAATATAAGGTGGCAGTGGAAAGTGGTGATGAGATAAAAGCTACCGATGCGGCCAATAGAGTAACAGGATACTTACGTACGGGAATCATTCTGGGTGCTGCCGGACTGGTATTGCTGATCATCGGTGGCAGCCAATTGGTCACTGCCGTGGGCAGTATTCTGCTGATTGCAGGGGTAGTATTTATATTGCTGGATGTGTTATAGCAGCTTTTAGCCCTTAAAATAAAATAGAAAGCCCGGCCCCAAACCGGGTTTTTTTATTCTGGTTCTTTGCGATTAGGTGCTCTGTCCAAATTTTTGCCTCCTGCAAGTTGCTAAAGATTCTGTAGGGAACTGGCTGACTTTGCATGGAAAGAACAACATCCAGGACAGCCTTTAGTTTTTCATCTTCCATGATATAAGCAGTGCCCAGGCATTTTTCAGCAATCATTTCCTTATTCTTTTTCAACCAATCAGCCATCATTTTTTGGCAGGTAAGGTCCGGGTAAGGGGCATTTTGAGCATCAAAAACAGCTACAAAACCGGGCTTATTCTCGTATGCTTTCGTCAGGTCCTCCAGATAAACCCGGAAGTTTTCCGGACAGGGTTGGTGGCCGGTAAAATTTATCTGCAATGCAGGTAAATTTGAATCATCAATTATCGCGTATTTTTTCATTTAAAAAGTACCAAAAAATTCCAGATAACAGGCATTCCGGGAAATTCCCAATGTAAGATAAGAAAATTAGTTGATCTAAAGGATGTGGTCTGCCAGGAGTACTACCTTATTTTTAAGCACTTCCACTACACCACCCGAAATATTTAGTGTGGTCTCCCCCTCATTGTTTTTATACTTTACCACTCCTTCCAGGAGGGTGCTGATGATGGGTGCGTGGTCATTCAAAACCTGAAATGAACCATCTTTACCCGGAAAAGTAGCTGAGCTTACTTCCCCGTCAAAAACTTTTTTTTCAGGCGTTACTATTTCAAGATGCATATCGAATACTTAATTTTTGCTGATTATTTAGCCTCAGCAATCAATTTTTCGCCTTTTTCAAAGGCTTGCTCAATACCACCTACAAGGTTAAAGGCCATTTCTGGGAGATGATCGCATTCCCCGTCAATGATCATATTAAATCCTTTGATGGTATCTTTTATATCCACCAACTGCCCGGGAATACCGGTAAATTGCTCAGCCACATGGAAGGGCTGAGAGAGGAATCTTTGTACCCTTCTGGCACGGTGTACCACTTCCTTATCCTCATCGGATAATTCGTCCATACCAAGAATGGCAATGATGTCCTGAAGTTCTTTGTATCGTTGTAGAATTTCTTTAACCCTTTGAGCGCAATCGTAATGCTCGTCACCCAATATTTCAGCAGTCAGAATCCGGGAGGTTGAATCCAGAGGGTCCACAGCAGGATAAATACCAAGCTCGGAGATTTTCCTTGACAATACCGTAGTAGCATCAAGGTGAGCAAATGTAGTGGCTGGTGCCGGGTCAGTTAGGTCATCAGCAGGTACATATACTGCCTGAACGGAAGTAATAGAACCATTTTTTGTAGAGGTGATCCGCTCCTGCATATTTCCCATTTCGGTAGCGAGCGTAGGCTGATAACCAACAGCAGAAGGCATCCTTCCTAATAGGGCTGAAACCTCAGAACCGGCCTGAGTGAATCGGAAAATATTATCGATAAAGAACAGAATGTCTTTACCCTGTCCGCCTTCTTCTTTATCTCCATCACGGAAATACTCTGCCAGTGTAAGACCAGAAAGCGCTACCCTTGCCCTTGCTCCGGGAGGTTCATTCATCTGACCAAAAACAAAGGTGGCTTTTGATTCTGCTAATTTCTTTTTGTCAACTTTAGACAGGTCCCACCCTCCTTTTTCCATGTCTTCCAGGAATGCTTCACCATAATCTACGATCCCAGATTCGATCATCTCTCTAAGCAGGTCATTGCCCTCACGGGTACGTTCTCCCACTCCGGCAAATACAGAAAGTCCTGAATAGGCTTTAGCAATGTTGTTGATCAATTCCTGGATCAATACCGTTTTACCAACACCGGCACCACCAAAAAGGCCGATTTTACCGCCTTTGGCATAAGGCTCGATCAGGTCGATCACCTTGATCCCGGTATATAATACCTCCGTGGAGGTGGATAAGTCTTTAAACTCAGGAGCAGAACGGTGAATCGGAAGTCCCTTCTTGCCTGAAGGCTGCTCGATCCCATCAATGGCTTCGCCAACCACATTAAAAAGGCGCCCTTTGATGTCGTCTCCGATAGGCATTTGGATGGGCTGCCCCTGGTCGATCACTTCCATTCCTCTTACCAGCCCTTCGGTACTATCCATGGCGATGGTCCTGACGCGGCCTTCACCTAAGTGTTGTTGGCATTCCAAAACCACCTTTTGACCAGAGTTTTTGGTAACAATCATTGCATCAAGAATGTTGGGTAATTGCGTGTTTTCGTCTTCGAAACTTACATCTACTACAGGTCCGATTACCTGGGTGACCTTGCCAATATTTGCCATAGAATTTTCTGAGAAATGGATTAAAAAACTGTCTTAGATTTTCAGGCCACAAAGTTAAGGGGATTATTCTGTAATGCCAAGAAAACTCCCCCCTTTAATAGAAGGTCAAGCCTTTAATTCTATCCTGAATGTGGTACCCTTATTTTCTTCAGAATGCTTGACATGAATTTTGCCTTCATGGTAATTTTCAATGATCCGCTTTACCAATGTCAACCCTAATCCCCACCCACGTTTTTTGGTGGTAAAACCGGGGTTGAAGACCTTCTGAATTTTAGATTTTGGAATGCCCTTCCCGGTATCAGACAGGTCAATAAACACCTTGGAATCACCACCTCTTATGATTCTGATAGATAGATTTCCCGTGCCGCCCATGGCATCTACGGCGTTTTTGACCAGGTTTTCTATGACCCACTCAAACAATGGCGCATTGATTCGTGCCTGAATGCCTTCATTAAGTGCTTCTACCCTTATCTCCACCCTTGAAGAAATTCTGGACCTGAGGTAATCTACTGTGTTGTTGATGATATCCTCCAGAGGTTCTAATTTTAAATGGGCTGTTGCCCCAATATTGGAAAAACGCTCCGTAATTATTTCCAACTTCTGAATGTCCTTTTCGAGCTCTTTAATGAGCCCTTTATCCTCCAGACCCTTTTCCTTTTTGAGATGCTCCAGCCAGGCCATCAGAGAGCTCAGCGGTGTCCCCAATTGATGGGCCGTTTCTTTGGCCAAACCTACCCAGACCCGGTTCTGTTCGGCGGCTTTGGAATAGCTGAATGCCAGGTATGCCACAAGGGCAAATACTGCTATTACCGACAATTGTATATAGGGATACCAGGTGAGCTGCGTGAGTAGGAATGAGTTTTCATAATACACATACTGAGTACCGTAGATCTCATTGGTCATCGGATCCCGAATCGATACGGCCAGGGGCGGATACCGCTTTTTCATTTTTTCAAGTTGGCGATTCAGATATGCCTCCTTTCGGTCATCCGGCCAAAGTGGGTTTGGGTTGAGATTTTTATGGCTTTCTATTTCACCTGCTTCATTGACGAGGATAGTGGGTATAGAAGTATTCTGAGCCAAAACCTCCTGGATGATAAAAAACAGATTATTGTCGAAGTCTTCATTAATCGTGTATTCCAGAGCCCGGGCAAATAATTCTATTTGTCGGGCCTCCCGCTCTCGCAAGGTATTGACCAGGATGGAAGTATAAATAATGGTGCCGGCAGTGATCATGGCTGAAAAAATCACCACAATCCATTTGATCCGGGATTGATTTTCGTACTGAAGGATACCTGAAAAATCGGGCAAGGTTGCCATGAAGGTCTAATTTACAGGGAATTCAGTTAAATAAAAATCATTTAAAAGCCGACCGGAATTAATTGGCAGCTAAAAATGCCAGGTATTCATTTTTCAGAAGGGGTGCGATTTTATAACGCTCATCATGGGTATCCTCATACAAAGCATCAAGGATTTCATAGACATTATGGATGCCCAGCTTGTCGCACCACTCGAATGGCCCGTAAGGATAATTGGTGCCCAACTTCATGCCCAAGTCGATATCTTCTCTTGTCGCAGTGCCTTCCTGTACGGTCAGGTAGGCTTCATTGATGATCATGACAATGATGCGCGGGGTAATCATCCCCACCCGGTCTTCTACACACCGGTACTCGGTGGCTAACTTCTGGAAGACTTCATCGAGCACCTTTTTATCTGATGCGCTTGAGGCAGTGACCTCCATGACCGGCCTGTTGATAAAAGTTGGAAGGCCACAAAATCCAAAAAGTAAAAATGGAAAGGGCAATGCCACGACATTGATCTCTGAAAGGCTGGTTGTGGTGGTATTGAGGAAAACAATGGTTTCTGGATATTTGGCGTAAATATCGAAATCCTCTATCGACTCATCCTCCCAACTGTCAAATACGATATTAGTACCACCCTCCTTGAGAAAAGTCTCTGGATCAATATTGTTGTGGATTTGGTCCAGATGAGAAAATTTTTCTCCTATTTCACGGCAAAATTCCTGACTGCCTAAAACCAATACCCTCATATTTTGTAGTTTTAAAAAACAAAAATAACGATTCCATTATTAAACCCATGTAAACGATGAAGCATATTGTATATTCGGATAAAGCTCCCGCACCAATTGGTCCCTACAGCCAGGCTGTTAAGGTCAATGGCATCTTGTATGTCTCAGGCCAGATCGGCCTTGACAATAAGGGCAACCTGATCAATGAATCTTTGGAGCAGGAGACTGATCAGGTGATGAAAAATCTCGGAAATATTCTCAAAGCCGGAGGCAGTACTTATGAGCAGGTCATTAAATGCACCATATTTATTAATGACATGAATCACTTCAGCAGGATAAATGCGGTGTACGGAAAATATTTCGAAAAAAACCCTCCTGCCCGGGAGACTGTTGAAGTCAGTGCACTACCTAAATTCGTCAATATTGAAATATCCTGCATGGCGATTTGTGACTAATATTAGATGATTAATTTTTTGCCTATTCAAACCGACACCATGGTGATAGCCCTTCAGGCTAAGCAGGTGGAACAAATCCTATGGAATTACACCAAGCCGGTTTCCGGATCCCTGATGCCAATTACCGAAGAATCGGAATTCCTTTTCAATGGGTGGGTCAAAGACGGGAGATTCCGCATCTCCAGAAAAATAAAACAGCCTGAAAATTATCTGCCCATCATGGTAGGCTCCATCGAATCTACCACCAGAGACTCACTGGTTTTTATAAAGTACCTGCTTTTTCCCAGCTCCAGGATGTTTTTATTATTCTGGTCGGTTTTATCCCTACTGATAGCGATCTTTTTTATAAGTATTCATAATGAAAACTTATATGGTTTAGCAGCATTAGTGGCAGGAGGCGGCAATTATCTGATTACCATCGTGAACTTCAACAAGCAGGTAAAAGAGAGCAGGACAATTTTTTCCTCACTATTCAATAAAGGTTAAGGTTTTAAAAACCCTGTGTTACTACCGTAGGATTTTGTAATTTTGCACCCTAAAATTAATTTAAAGGATGAGTCAGGAAGTTAGGGTACGGTTTGCACCCAGTCCGACGGGTGCTCTGCACATCGGGGGTGTTCGCACAGCATTGTATAATTATTTGTATGCCAGAAAAACAGGCGGAAAAATGATCCTCCGCCTTGAAGATACGGACCAATCACGGTTTGTGCCAGGGGCTGAAGCTTACATCAAAGAAAGCCTCGCCTGGATTGGCATAACTACTGACGAAGGGCCGGACCAGGGTGGTGCCTACGGTCCCTACCGGCAATCTGAAAGGAAAGCCATGTACATGGATTTTGCCAATCAGCTCATCAATTCCGGTAATGCCTACTACGCCTTTGACACCCCTGAGGAGCTGGATGCAATGAGGGAGCGCCTAAAGGCGGCTAAAGTGCCATCACCCCAGTACAATACGATCACCAGGATGCAGATGAAAAATTCACTGACTTTGCCTGAAGATGAGGTGAAGGCCAGGCTGGACTCTGGGGAGCCATACGTGATTCGGCTAAAGGTCCCGCGGAAAGAAGAGATTAGGATCAATGATATGGTCCGGGGATGGGTTTTGGTCCATTCCTCAGCGGTGGATGACAAAGTGTTGATGAAATCTGATGGGATGCCAACCTATCACCTCGCCAATGTAGTCGATGACCACCTTATGAAGGTGACCCATGTGATCAGAGGAGAAGAATGGCTGCCATCAGCCCCACTTCATGTGCTGCTCTACAAAGCTTTTGGCTGGGAGGATACTATGCCAAGATTTGCGCACCTTCCCTTATTGCTTAAGCCGGACGGCAATGGCAAACTGAGCAAACGGGATGGGGAAAAACATGGATTCCCTATTTTTCCTATCGAATGGAAAGATCCCGAGACAGGGGCACTTTCTGCCGGGTATCGTGAATCAGGCTATCTGCCTGATGCCATGGTCAATTTTCTTGCCTTTTTAGGTTGGAATCCGGGGACCCAACAGGAGATTTTTTCTATTGAGGAACTGATTGAGACCTTCACCATCGAGCGCATTGGAAAGGCAGGCACCAAGTTTGATATCAATAAAGCCCAATGGTATAACCAGCAGTATTTGAAGGCCATGGAGGATGCAGCCCTTGCTAAATATTTATTGGCAGACCTTAAAAAAGAGGGTTTGACTTGTGAGCCTGAAAAGGCCGCCCACATCTGCAGGATCATGAAAGAGCGGGTGACATTCCCCGGTGATTTTTTCGAGCAGGGCAAATTCATTTTTAATGATGTATCAGATTATGATGAAAACGTCGTTTCAAAAAAATGGAATGAGGAGGTTGTAAAGGTGCTTGCAGCCTTCAGCCAAACCCTAAAAACCGTATCTTCGTTTAATGCTGAAGAAGCCAAGGCACTATTTACAGGAGTTTTGGAGAAGGAAGGGGTGTCCATGGGCAAGGTGATGCAGGCACTCAGAGTAGCCGTAACAGGCGCTGGTGCAGGGCCTGATCTCATGGATATATTAGAAATACTAGGGCCGGCATCTGTTGCTAAAAGGTTAGACCGGGCCATTGCTGAATTGGAAGTCAACCAGAACTGAACTGATTATGAGTGATAAAAAGCCTAAGAATGAGGATAAGGAAAAGCAAAAGCCCAGAGTTAATCAGGAGCTTGAAGGGTTTGATATTGTGATTGATTCTTTTGGGGAAATCAAGACCTCCTTTGATATTGAGAAGATCAACCACTTCCTCAACAACAATGTAGATGATAAAAAACTGCTGGATCGGAAAGACCTTGATGAGATCAAAAAAGGCGGTAAAGGGGCCCAGGATCCCAAAAGGAAGAAAAAGAAGAAGCGCTAACCATTAATCAGAATCCTGGTATTTTAAACCTTGGAATCAAACCAGGCACCTCATCACGGTATTTTTCATAAGCAGTTCCAAATTGCCGGACCAGCTTTTTTTCTTCAAGACTAATTCCAATGGCCAGGTAGATGAAAATACATAAGGCCGAAATAAGGGTAGGCAGGTTGGGGGTGAAGAACCAGAACCCCAGGACAATCAATATGGTGCCGGCATAAAGGGGATGTCGGATTTTTGATAAAATCCCGGTTTGTTGAAGAGTGTTATTGGCTTCTTGCCTAATGCCTAAAAATTCCTTCATGCTGTATTGCTTAAAGGCCAGATGGATCACGATCACCCCCCAGGTACCAAAAAAGTAAGCTATAAAATTAACCCAGGTTAACTTTTCTAAAAACGGGGCACCGGGCATTGCAGCATTGATAATCAGCATGATAAACAAGCCCAGCATGGCGATAATGCTATAGAATAATCTGTAATATCGGAAAAAACCGGGGAGGTTTTCTTTAATGAATGTCTTGACTGTTACTGAGGCCAGGATGCTGTGAAGGCTAAAATATATGCCCCAACCCAGGATCAAAATCCAGTAAGCACCTGACCAGTAGTTTTCCATATTATTACTTTAAATTTGTACCCCAAAGTTAAACCGAATTTCAATGGAGAAAGTTAAGATAGGGATTATCAAGGAAAGAAAAGTTCCGGTTGATAAAAGAGTGCCTTTTACCCCTGCTCATATAGAAGAATTAAAAGAGAAATTTCCCAATATTGAGTGGAAGGTAGAACCCAGCGAAATTCGATGTTTTGAAGACCAGGATTATCAGGCTGCCGGTGCCCTGCTCAGCGATGATCTTTCCGACTGCGACATCCTTTTTGGCGTAAAGGAGGTCCCTGTAGAACACCTGCTTCCAAATAAGTCCTACTTTTTCTTTTCGCATACCATCAAGGAACAGCCCTATAATCAGGACCTCATGCGGGCGGTTATTAAAAAAAACATTACCTTAACTGATTACGAACTACTCACCAATGAGGAAGGTGCCAGAATTGTAGCTTTTGGCAGGTATGCCGGTATCGTAGGGGCCTATAACGGTATTCTTACCTATGGCACGAGATTTAACCTTTTTAAGCTGAGACGGGCTCACGAGTGTTTTGATTTTGAGGACCTGAAAACCGAATTCAGGAAAGTCCAGCTTCCGGCCATCAAAATCGTCCTTACCGGTGGTGGCAGGGTGGCGCGCGGGGCCATGGAGGTCCTTGATGGTATGGGCATCCGCAAAGTTACACCATATGATTTTATACATGAAGATTACAAAGAGGCCGTTTATACCCAGTTAAATTCTCGCGACTATAACCGCCCTAAGGATGGCAGTACCTTCTCAAGGAAAGCCTTTTATAATAGCCCTGAAAAATTTGAAGGCGATTTTTTAAAGTTTGCCAAAAAGGCAGACCTGCTTATCGCCGGAGCTTTTTGGGACCCTGGTGCACCGGTGCTTTTCACAAGGGAGGATATTTTAGGCCTTGATTTTAAAATAAGGGTCATAGCAGATATCACCTGCGATATTGAGGGTTCCATACCATCCACCAAAAGACCTGCGACCATTGAGGCGCCGGTATATGATTACAACCCTTGTGATGATCAGGTAGAAACGGCCTATAGAGAGGAGGGCAATATTACAGTGATGGCGGTGGACAACCTCCCCTGCGAACTACCGCGTGATGCCTCCAGGGATTTTGGCAGAGAGCTTTCGGACCATGTCATACCGGCCCTCCTCAATGGCGATGATATGATCAAAAGGGCTACTATTGCCAGGGATGGCCAGCTTTCGGAAAAATTCAAATACCTCAGCCAATATGCCGGGCTGAAAGAAAAAAAAGGCTCCTGACAAGAGCCAGGAGCCTGCTAATTTTAGGCTAATATTTTCTACCGCTTCTCATAAGGCACGGGTTTTGGCATACTGCCATCATAATCCTTGAGTTGCTCCAGAATGTTTTCAATGGCTTTTTCCAATTGATTATCACGGCCTTTAGCCAATTCGGTGAGGTTTTCAGGCTCCTCAATATCCGGATCGACCCCATGCCCCTCTTTGAACCATTCCCCATCGGGGTCATACATCCTGAAGGTAGGCGCGGTAATATTTCCCCCATCGATGAGGTCAGGAGCACCGGTAATGCCGATGAGACCCCCCCAGGTGCGGGAACCAATCAATGGTCCCAATCCTGCCTTACGGAAATAATCAGGGAAGGCATCTCCACCCGAGCCGCTCCACCCATTGATCAGCATGGCTTTGGGACCAAAATGCCCAATAGGGGGCCATTGCCAGTTTTTGCCATCTCTTACAGCCCAATAGGCTAGGGGTTTCCTGTTGAGTAATTCGATAAACCTGTCAGGTATCTGCCCGCCACTATTAAATCTTTCATCAATGATCAGGGCATCTTTATCCCACTGGGCTGAAAACTGCCTTACCAATTCATTTTGCCCGTCAATACCGGTACTCCTGACATAAATATAGCCAGCCCTGCCTCCGGTAGCTTCGTCCACCCTTTTTCTGTTGGCTTCAATCCAGGCAAGGTGACGGAGGCGGCTTTCATCCCTCATCGTTTCTACGATTACTGTTCGGGCTCCGGTCATTGAAGGCTTATCATTCACCATAAGGGACACCGTGACTCCTGCCAGGCCTTCGAATGCTGCATAAGGCTCCTTGCTGATTTCAAGTGGTATGCCATTGACGGCAAGCACATAATCGCCTTTATTCACTTTTATTCCCGGGAGGTTCAGCGGTGACCGCACTTCCGAATCCCAGGGTGCACCATCTATAATATCTTTGATGCGGTAATGCCCGTTGGCTACTTCCCAATCGACCCCCAGGTACCCTACAGGTCTGGTTTTGGTCTGCTCTGTGTCACCCCCGCCACGGTAGGTATGGCTTGCATTCAGTTCACCAATCATTTCTCCCAGCACATAATTGACATCCCATCTGGTTACAGCATCATTCATCAGGGCACCATACTGAGTTCTGATGGCCTCCCAATCGACCCCGTGCATTTTTTTATCATAAAAGAAGTCTCTTTGAATCCGCCATGCATCATTGAAGATTTGTTGCCACTCCTCTTTTGGGTGAATGGTCATCGTCATTTCGCCAAGTCTGAGAGGGTTTTCCAGTTTTTGTCCGGCACTTACATCCACGATGTAGAGGTTACCGTTCTTCCAAATCAGAAGTTTTTCTCCATTGGCGGCAAGGTCTGTGCCATTGGCATCATCCAGGATGGTTTTCGATTCCCGCTCTTTCAAATCGAAATATTTTAAAGGGCTTTCCTTGGAATCCGAACCGGTATTAGGTCTTTGATGGTAAATCACTTTTCCTTTTACTGCCCTGAGGTAGTTGTAATTTCCGGGGTCAGAAGGAAGCATGACCATCCTGCTTTCAAACCCATCAATATCAATTTTTACCTCATCTGCTTTTTCCTCCTTTTCACTTTTATCCTTTCCTTTCTTAGATTTTTTCCCTGAATCTTCTTCCTTACTATCCTCCTCTTTTTTGGCTTCTTCTTCATCATTTTTTGGTAGAAGTGGAGAAGCAACATCCTTTCTGAGAGGAATGGCAGCTATTTGGGTGCCATTGGTATATAAAAATGAATTGTCAATATTCCCATAAACGGGGCTGAAATGCCTGTCAGTGAGGATGTAGAGGTAATTGCCTTCCGGGTCAAAAACAGGGCTGCTATCATTGTAATATCCTGAAGTAACCTGGTGTTTCTGATTGGAGCGAGTATCAAAAAGGAAAATAGCATCATGCCGGTTTTCCAGGCCTTTGGTATAAGCTATCCATCGACTGTCCGCAGACCAGCTCAAATGAAAATTCCTGAGATTCCACTCATAAGACCATAGGTCACGGTCGATTTGGGTGACGGCCCCTGAGGCAATATCCACCATCTGAATTTTCATTTCCTGGTCTATGAAGGCGACTTTTTTACTATCAGGCGACCAATGGATCTGGTACCGATAGCAGGCAGGAAAGTTGGTGACTTTACGTGTATGGCCGGTGGCGACATCCATTACCATGAGTTGATATTCACCCGTAGCATCCGACCAATAGGCAATATGCTTTGCATCAGGCGACCATTTGGCAAAACGCTCGGCAGCGCCTGATGTATTGGTTAGGTTTTTCACATATCCATCTTTGGCAGGTACCGAAAAAAGCTCTCCCCGGGCTGTAACAACCACCCTTTTGCCGTTTGGTGAGATGGAAGCATACTGTAGGTTGCTTTTGGGGTTGACATTTTTTGGCAGTAAACTCATCTGATCGGTCACTACCTTGATTTCAATTTCTTTATGTTGATTGCCGGTCAGGTCATAGACATGCATGCGTCCACCTGTTTCAAATACAATGGCATCAGGTCCGATTGATGTAAAATGAATATCCTGGTCTTTGTAGTTAGTGAGCTGGGTATTGGCTTTGGTGCTGATGTCATACACCCAAAGGTTGTAGCGCATTTCTTCTCCATTATCAGAAAGGTAATACACCTTGTTGCCATGCCACATGGGGTACTCATCGCTGCCGGTATTATTGGTGATATTCTCAGAGGAATAATCTTCAAGGTTGAATGTATAAATATCAGGGGCCCAACCTCCTCTGTACCTTTTCCAGGTGCGGAAAACCCTCGATTGGAAATTGAGGGCTACACTTTTACCATCAGGTGAGAATGAAGCGAAATCACCATAAGGCAATGGTAATTTTTTGGCCTGGCCGCCTTCCACCGATATGGTAAATAACTGGCTGAATCTTTGTCTGCCGCTTTCACGGGCTGAAGAAAACAGGATATTTTTACCATCCGGGGACCAGTCAAGTACGCGGTCATTGCCCCCATGGAAGGTAAGGCGTTTGGGTACACCACCCATAGATGGAATTACATAAATGTCACTATTGCCATCATAATTGGCTACGTAGGCTATGTGCTTCCCATCCGGAGAAAATTTGGGATAGTTTTCCTCACCGGGAGGAGAGCTGAGCTTCAGGGCAGTACCTCCTGTTCGTGGCACCACCCAGAGGTCGCCTGCATAGGTAAATACGATTTGATCCTTAGATATATCCGGATGCCTGAGCATCCTTGCATTGATCTGAGCAATAGATTCCAGACTAATCCCCGTGAGGATCAGAAAGGTGAAAATAGGAATTAGTTTTTTCATCGGTTGGTTAATTTTTGGATTGATGTTTTTCTAAACTGCATATAGTAAAATAGAGTTATAGAATTTTAAGTGAGCGGTTTAAAATCCTGATTAGTTATTTGATATTCAGGTCTTGCCCCCAAAAGTGCTTTTATATAGCTCGATACTATCAATGATAATTTCGAATGCTATTTCCCGGTCCTGGGATTTTTCGACCAGCACATCCTTGTTTTCCAGGATTTTGTAATCCGTAAAAAACCGCTCCATCTCTGTAGTGGTATGAGGCGGCAACTCGTCAATATTGGTAATGTGTTTGACTGACATGTCATTCAATGCAACTGCTATTATTTTATCGTCGGCCTCTCCCTGATCAATCATTCGCATGACGCCAATCACCTGGGCCTCAATCAGACATCTGGGAGGCAAATCGATGGAGCTCAGCACCAGGATGTCCAGTGGGTCATTATCATCACAAAATGTTTGTGGGATGAATCCATAGTTGGCGGGATATTGTACAGAAGAAAACAGCACCCGGTCGAGCTTAATGAGCCCGCTTTCCTTATCCAATTCAAATTTTCCTTTACTGCCTTTGGGAATCTCTATAATGGCATTCACGATCTTCGGGGCTTTCTTTCCATAAGAAACGTGGTGCCAGGGATTGAATGGAATCATAATATTAAATCAGGTTTCTTAAAATCCAGAAAACAACCAATATCCCCATCCACACCCAGGCGGCCCGTGGTTGGTAAAGGGTCTTTTTCACTGTAGTCAATTTATTTTTCATTACAGGGGTCTGAAACCCAAGAAAAAGCAGAAAATAAGGAATGGCTAATACCACCAATGGGTTATACGCCATGGCCGTGCCTACATCCCAATGGATAATATGGTGGAAGGCCCGCTGCATCCCGCATCCGGGGCATTGCATACCGGTTATTTTATGAAAGGTGCATTGGGGATATGGAAATCCCCCCTTTTCCGGATTGTATTGATAGAAAATAAACCCTGCCGCAATGACGAGGGCACCTGCCAATATGAGAATAGCTTTGGATGCTTTCATGGTAATGGAATTCCTCAATTATAAATATAGAAAAATTTTTATTGGGAGGCGTGCTTCTTTTTTATTGATCTTAAGGCCTTCTTTATAATATAGGTGGTCTCCTTCGAGGCGCTACCCGACTCCCATTTATTGCACAGTGCTGTAACAAGATCAGGCCGGGTTTTGCTGGCATCATTGAGCCAGTTGCCAACGCTGTCCTGCACGTATCGGGACCCATCGGATTTTAACAACTCCAGGATTGCTATGCCTGGCTCAGGATTTTCCTTTAAGGCTGTAATGTGGCTGCACCAAACCCCTCTGGGTCGTGAAACCTCGCTAGCAAACCTGCGGATATTGGGGTCTGGGTCCATGGCCCAGCCTTGCAGCACCTGCAATCCTGGTTTCAGAAATTGAATCAAGGTTGGGCGAAAAGCCATCCAGGCTACTTCCCTTACACCGAAATGGGGATCTGCAGCAAAGGGTCTGATGGCCATCAGTTTTTCCTTCAAATCCATTTCAGAATTCAGACCTGCCATATAGGCGCTCCAACATCGCGCAATATCGGAAGAGTGTGAAGCAAGTATATGCTGGATATCCGCTGAATCAGGTTCTGCCAACAGCACCTCAGCGATATGGGTCATTTTTTTATTGACACCGGCATCTGAAAAGGAATCAGTCAGGGATATTGATTTACCTATTTCGTTTTGAGCAAGTACATTTTCAAGCAATAACCCCTGGTCTGTTGCCAGCCATTCCACCAAATTCACCGTTTCCAGAACACCTAGATTAAGGCCCTCTAATACTTCATAAGGCACTGAAGCCATGTTTTTGGCGCCTTTTCTGCTTTTTAGATGGATGAAATCCCCGGACATGAACTGGCAGCGGGGTTACCTATTTACGCTCGTATTGGTAACGAACAATCATTTCTTCTTCAAAAACCTGGAGGGTATTATAGACGGTCTTTTCGGTGAGCAGCCCTCCCTGATACTGATTTATTTCAAGAGGATACCGTTCTCCATTTTGCTCGGTCTGAAAGATGGTAATCATATTGCCATCAGCATCCAGCCCAATCTCTTTGGAGGCGATCACATTGCCTTTGGCATCCCTGATGATTTGGCGGGTAGGCACCCCATGGAGGTCGTGGTACACTACCTGAAGGCTTGCCGCAAGCTGCTCCGCATCATTGAAAAATTCCTTGCGAACAATTTTACCATACTCATAAATGTATCTGGCAAAGCGGGTACCTGGATTCATTTCAAAAATTCTTTTCCGGGTCTCTTCCAGTTCCTTCTGATCTGAGGCATAAGCCTTAGATGCTATGGGTCTTATGAACTCATAATTGGTCGTTACCAAAATCCCACCTTCATATTGGTTTCTCAGAATGGTCGCAGTGTTGCCTTCTCCGTCATAATGATCTTCTCTGATGAGCAGGTCGCCATTAAAGGAATATTTTACGATATAGTCTTGTTTCATGCTGGAATTATCACTGCTATAAGCAATGATGCGTGCAATCCTCGGGCCATCATATTCATAAATCTTGTAGGCAGAAAGCTGGGCAGGGTTATCAAAATGCGCCTCCCGCTGAATCCTTCCAAGTTCATCATATTCCAGATCAATAAACCCTGAAGGAAGCTTGGTGTAAGCATCGCTAAAATATTGGATTTTGGTCAATAGAAAATCTTCACTGGATCCGGGTCTAAATTCCTCTTTATTGCAACCGGTGATTGCAATAAATAAAACCAATGTGAAATAAATTAAAATCCTGCTCATCATGACCTGTTCTTTCCTTAGACACATAAACCCTTAAGGTAGTTGTAACCAAGGAATCAAATAACGCAAAAATTCCGATTATATTAAAAAATATATAGCCAAAATGTATCTTTCAGAAGTCCAAGCGACAAATTAGTTTAACCAACCAGTGAAACTATTTTCTTTATTTGTAGTTTATATGTTATAACATCTAATTGATATTCAATCTATGAAACAACTCATCAATGGCCTTCATCATCTTACTTTTATTGCAGGGGATGCCCAGGAAAATGTCGATTTCTACACTGGGGTATTGGGCCTTAAAATGATTAAAAAGACCATCAATTTTGATATGCCTGAGGTATATCATCTGTATTTTGGAGATGAAAAAGGAAACCCGGGCACCATCATGACCTCCTTTCCATACGGAAAATCCCTGCCTCAAGGAAGTCGAGGAGCAGGGCAAGTCACCTACACGGGATTTTCGATCCATTCTGATGCGTTGGATTTCTGGATGAAAAGACTAAGCGAAAAAAACATTCCCTGTGAAGGACCGGATGATAGAGGCTCTGAAAAGGTGCTGAGGTTTGAAGACCATGATGGGCTGGGCCTTATCCTGGTGGCTAATGATGAAGATCAAAGGATGGGTTGGGCCAACGGTGCTATTAGTCCCGAAAACGCAATTAAGGGATTCCATGGGATGGAGCTGCTCGTTAACAATGGCCCCCGGACCGAAGCGCTGCTTACTGAAGTGATGCAATACCGTAAAATCAACACCTTTAACCATTCAACAAGGTATGAAACCGGGTCAGGTGGTCCAGGCACTTATTTGGATCTGGTGGCAGATCCAGGAGCGCCTGCAGGCAGGGAAGGTAAAGGCATAGTGCATCATGTAGCCTTCAGGACAGATTCTGAGGAGACACAACTGAAGATTAGGGAAAACCTGGTGGAGGCCGGCATGTACGTCACACCAGTGAAAGACCGTAATTATTTTCAATCGATCTACTATCGGGAGCCCGGTGGCATCCTTTTCGAAATAGCCACCGATCCTCCTGGTTTTGGCATTGATGAGATTGTAAAAGAGCTTGGCATGTCCTTGAGATTGCCCCCATGGGAAGAATATCAGCGTGAAGCCATCGAAAAGAACCTACCCAAGATAAAATACGAAAGAACATAAATTATGAATCACAATGATCAACCTGTAATCAAAACAGGAGCAGAAAAAGGAGCAGCCACTACTGCCATGATCATGATCCATGGCCGAGGCGCCAGCGCAGAAAGTATTTTAGAGCTTTCCGAGGAGTTCAAAAAGCAGGACATGGTGTACCTGGCCCCACAGGCCTCTGGCCATGCCTGGTATCCTGAGAGCTTCCTTGCACCTATTGCCCAAAATGAACCGGGTATCAGTACCGGCATTGCCCTCGTAGGCTCGATCATTGCTGACCTGGAAAACAACTGGGGTATCAGTACCGATCAAATATTTTTATTAGGGTTTTCACAGGGTGCTTGCCTGGCATTAGAGTATGCAGCCAGAAATGCAAAGCGGTATGGCGGTGTCATCGCGCTTAGCGGTGGGGTGATAGGTCCCGACAGTACGCCCAGAGATTATGCCGGTAGCATGGAGCAAACTCCGGTTTTTTTGGGTTGCAGCGATGTAGATTCCCACGTGCCTTTACCCAGAGTGAAGCTGTCTACAAAAATATTTAAGGACCTTAATGCCGAAGTCACGGAAAGGATATATCTAGGAATGCCTCACACCGTCAACCAGGATGAGATCAACGGGATCCGGGACCTTTTGGACCTCAATAGGAATTGAGTAAAAAATCCTTTTAGCAGAAAAATCTTTACCTATCCCATTTCATAGGAATAACCCAAAAAGGAACAAAAAATGAATTTTATTTTAATTATCACCAAATTTGCCTTTTGAACGTTTCTTATACTTAAAGACGAAAAGCAGGTAGTTGGAGAGATTTCTGAAAATTTTGAAAAAAACGCTGAGGGTGATCGGGTGGATCCTGGCGGGGCTGATTGCGTTTTTGGTCATCCTGATCTTGCTGATTCGCACACCTTGGGCTCAGGAAAAAATCACTAATGAGGCTACCCGGTATATCAGTGACAAAACAGGCACAGAATTCTCCATTGGAAGGCTTTTCATAACTTTTTCCGGTAATATCCAAATAGAGGATCTCTATGCCGCTGACCAAAAAGGGGATACACTGGTGTATTCAAGGTCTCTTGAGGCAGGCCTGGGGTTCAGGGCTTTATTTAAAGGTGATATTGCTGTAACCAAGCTGGACTGGCAAGGGCTTACAGCCAGGGTATCCCGGCTTGGAGAGAACCCTGAATTTAACTTCCAGTTCATTATTGATGTTTTTGCCGGAGATGGGCCGGAAAAAAGTGAACCAGAGGAAGAGCCGTCTGAAATGCCAAAAATTACCATTGGCAGGATACAGTTACAGGATTTTGACCTGATGTACCTGGATGATGTAACCGGGATATATGCCGATCTCATTTTTGATCATTTCCGATTAAGACCTGGTAAACTGGATTTTGAAGCCTTTGATTTTCACATCAAATCCTTTGAGTGGGTTGGCCTGCACGCCTCCGTCAGACAGACCAGCAGTTTAACTGCTTCGGAAGATGAAGAGGAAACCTCAAACCCCCTGTCTTCGATAAGGGTTGACCAATTTTCCCTTAAAGACTGGGATTTAGATTATAAGAATGTCCCAGACAGTCTGGATATTAAATGGGCTTTGGATGTCTTTGGGCTGGATGAATTATTGGCAGATTTTCAGCCCACATCACCATTGGCGATGAAATTTGATCTAAAGGCTCTACACCTTGATGGCAGCAAAATTAAGTACGTAAATCTAGCAAAGCCCAAGGGTGATGAACAGAGTGATACAGATTCAGAATTTTCCTGGCCCGAACTGGAGATCAGGGTAGGAAAGCTAGATGTAAGCGACAATAGCATTGCTTTGATTTCCAGCTCTGAACCACCTGAGCCAGGTCGCTTTGATCCGGCTCATTTAATTGTAGATAGTCTCGATTTCAATTTTTCGGAGCTAGCCTATGCCCCCGGTACGCTCAGAGCTACCCTCGCCGGACTCAATGCCAGGGAGCGAAGTGGCTTGAAGCTCATGAATACGGGCTTTGAACTGGAAGTCGGGGATCAATTTATTGAATTGCAGTCTTTAATGTTAGTCACCAGTGCCTCCTCTCTCAAAGCCGACCTGTCTTTACAATTCGAGGCTTTTCCAGACCTCTGGAAACGTTACGAAATTATTGCGCTGGACCTTAAGATACACCCTTCCAGTATCGATCTTTCAGATATGAATTGGTTTAATGAAACGATGGAAGAGAATTCAATTCTCGTAGCACTTTCAAGAAAGGTCTTTAGTTTAAACCTTGAGGCTACCGGCAGCCTGGAAGACATTGACCTGGCAACCCTTTCATTGGGCTGGGGGGGCGATACTAAAATTGCGGGTGGAGCGAGGCTGTTGAATATCATTGATCCTAATCGTTCAAGGATAATAGCACCCGGCATTCTGGTTCAAACAACCGGAAATGATCTTAACCGAATCCTGGGAGGTGAGCAACCTATATTGCCGGATTGGATTGATGCCAGGATTTCATATAACGGCACCTACCAGGATTTTGCCGTTTCGTCAATTTTGAGGGTGCCTGAAGGTAAGATGGATCTGTCTGCCAATGTTAGCACCATCCTTGACACCCTACATTATGATGGGGTGCTGAAAACCCAGAATTTTGATTTAGGGTCATTGGTCGAGGCGGATGCTCTTGGTAGCGTTTCTGTAGTGTTTGATTTTAAAGGGCAGGGCACCACACTTGATGAAATGGTGATTGATTCCAGGCTGGAAAGCACCTTGCTTGAGTTCAGGGGCTATGATTATTCCGGTCTCAACTTAACCGCTCAGGTTAATGCACGGGAGGTAAGCTTAAAAGCAGGAATGGACAGTACAGACCTGATTTTTGACTTGGCCGCTCTGGCAATACTAGATACTCTTAATCCTACCTATGCCCTTAGTTTGCATATTGATGGAGCAGACCTGCAGGCTTTGGGTTGGACCACGGAGGCGGTACGGTTAAGGACTGATGTTGATGCCAATTTCAGAGGTGATCCTGATAATTTTTCTTCGAGCCTTACAGTGGCAAATGCTACAATCATTAAAAATCAGGATGCCTACCCGGTGAAACGCCTCAACTTAACCGCTTCAGCAGGTCCGGGCCATACCCATCTGGATTTGGAGTCAGAAATTATGGCAGCCCGCCTCAGGTCTACCAATAAACCGGAGCATTTGTATGAGTCGCTTTACAATCATTTTGTAAGCTATTTTCGGGAGGATCAGCTTTTAACAGCCCACGAGCAAGTGGATATGGACCTGAGTATTGATTTGTATAGTACGGATTTACTTTCTGATGTAATCCTGCCTGACCTTGAGGAGATGGAGCCTGGAGAAATCAGGATTTCCTACAAGGAAGGTGAAAAAATGCTTAGCGCGGAGGTCGATCTGCCTTGGATTAAATATGCAGGTAATTCTATCAGAGGGATTTCCATAACAGCCGGATCCAGCCGGGATACTCTGGCATTCAATTTAGGATTTGAGGCACTGGAAGCAGGTCCAATCCATATTTGGAATACGGATTTGAATGGAAGGTTTGTTGATGGAACACTTAACCTCGTTTTAGATATTAAGGATCAGGATGATGAGGAATTCGTTTGGTTTAGTTCATCTGCACTTGCTCAGGGCGATACCATGCAGATTAGTTTAGGCCATGAAAAACTTATACTCAATGGAGAGTCCTGGCAATTAATGCCCACCAATGAGATCAGGGTAGCTACAGACTTTTTAAAGGTCGAGGATTTCGTTTTGAGCCGGAGAGCAGAGCGGATTACCCTGTCCTCAGGATCAGGGGAAATAGCAGATATTCTGGAAGTTGATTTCAAACAATTCAAGCTGGAAACATTCGCCTCCTTACTTAATCCCGAGGAGGATGTGCTGAGTGGCACCCTTAATGGAAACCTAACTGTAAATAGCCTTTTTGAGGAACCCCTCATCGATGCAAGTCTGGAAATAGAGCAACTTACAGTAATGGAGGCAGAAATAGGAAAGATTACATTGAATGCCAGCCATCCAAAGGATGATTTGTTTAATTTTTCTGTAACCGCAGGAGGAGGACCGCTTGAAATGAGCTTGAATGGCTTCTTTAATACAGCAGGCAGTGAGCCAGTGATCCAGGCTGATTTGGATATCAAGCAGCTTCAAATCCAACTTCTGGAACATTTTCTTGATGACAAGATTAAGGAGTCAAAGGGCTATCTGAGCGCCCAGGTGCAGGTAAGCGGTAATACTCAAATTCCGGATTACACCGGAGATCTCAAATTTATTGGAGCAGGATTCCGGATACCCTATATCAATGCTTCCTATACTCTTTCTGAAAATCCCGTGATTGTAGACAATAAAGGTGTTGCGTTCAACCAATTCAGTTTGATCGACAATTCTGGTAACAAGGCTACCCTCCAGGGCAGGATAATTACCAACAAATTATTAAATCCTGATTTTGATCTAACCCTCATTGCCAACAATTTTCAGTTGCTCAACTCCGGCAAAAACGATAATGACCTTTTTTATGGTACCATGTACTGTAATGCCAACATAAAAATTGGAGGAAACCTGTTTTTGCCTAAACTAGATGTTAAGGCCAGGCTCAACAAGGGCACCGAGATCACCTTCATTGTTCCGGAATCACAGGTTGACATCGTTGACCGGGAAGGGGTGGTGGTCTATGCCAATGTAAAAGACCCTGACCACCCATTTACCCAGCAACCCTCAGAGGTGGATCCTGATCGCATCACAGGTATTGACCTAAAGGCAATTTTTGAGGTAGACCCTCAAAGCACCTTCAGAATTATAATTGATGAGCGCTCAGGGGATTACCTGGAGTTTGCCGGTGCGGCCAATTTGAGTTTTGACCTTTTGCCAAGTGGCATGATGAGCCTTTCGGGAGAATATAAGCTCAGCAGTGGTGCCTATGAGATGACCTTTTACCAGGTTACCAGGCGCAAGTTTACCCTTGTTCCGGGAGGCACCATCACATGGTCTGGAGATCCTTTGGATGCTTCTATGGATTTAAAAGCGATGTACAGTGTGCGTACAGCACCTCTGGATTTGATGAGTGCTCAGCTTACAGGGTCCGATGCCAGTGTACGGAACCGATATAGACAGGAGTTGCCATTTCAGGTATACCTCCAAATAAAAGGAGAGATTCTCCGCCCATCGATTTCTTTTGAGCTGGATATGCCCGAAGACCATAAGGGTGCCCTGGGCGGCAATATTTACACCAGGCTTCAGCATATCAATCAGAATGAATCCGAACTTAATAAACAGGTATTGGCACTGCTCATATTCAACCGGTTTTTTCCTGAAGAAACCGGCGGTACCGGTGTCAACACAGGGGCCATGGCTCGCAACAGTGTAAGTCAGATGCTCTCTACCCAGCTCAATCAACTTTCCTCAAAATACATCAAAGGGGTAGAGCTGGATCTGGACCTGGACTCTTACCGGGATTACCAATCGGGCACCGGGCAGGATCGGACCCAGCTCAACGTACAGGTGAGAAAATCACTAATGGATGATCGGCTCATCCTGCAGGTAGGCAGCCAGGTGGGAATCGAGGGCGAACAAGGACCCGCCGAGCAGGGCGGTAATGAAATAATAGGCAATGTAAGTCTGGAATACCTGCTGACCGAGGACGGCCGGTTCAGACTTAGAGGATTCAGGAAAAATGAGTTTGAAGGCATGCTCGAGGGGCAGATCATTGTGACCGGAATATCATTTATTTTGAATAAAGAATTTAACAAGCTCAAGGAAATTTGGACCAAGGAAGAGGAAGAAGAAGAGGAAAAAGAACCAACAGAGACCGATGAATAGAGGTACCATCATAGGAATCATCCTTGTTTCAGTACTGGGGGCATGTAATACCCTTAAGTTTGTACCTGAAGGAGAGCAATTGATCACAGATATTGACGTCAAGTTGCATTCAGACGACAGGATCAAAGAGAAGTCCTCCCTGGAATCGGAGCTTAAGGACATCATGCGACCAGAGGTTAACAGTAAATTTTTCTGGGCACGGTTTGGCCTGTGGACACATTACAAAGGCAACAAGGAGGGGGCTGGTAAGATTGCAACCAAACTTAAGGACCGGTTTGGTGAAGAACCTGCCTATCTCTCGCTTTTTGATCGATCCAGGACCGAATCATTGATTTCCAACAGACTTGAAAACAGAGGGTTTTTCTATTCCGATTCAGAAATTGAAATCATCAGAAAAAAGAAAAAAGCCAGAATTAAAATCAAGGTAGAAACATCGAGGCCCTACCTTCTGGCTACCTATGAGTTGCTATCCGATACGACCATAATAAGCCAGGATATTCAAAACACGCTTGAATCCACAAAACTTAAGCCTGGGGTCCGCTATGATCTGGATCAACTTAAACAGGAAAGAGAGCGGATTGAAACACAACTCAAAGAAATCGGGTATTTCTACTTCAATGCAGACTACCTGATATTCACTCTGGATACCAACCAGTATGAAACACGCAAGTTTGACTTGTATCTCAGCGTCAAACCAGGACTTGACCCGAAATGGATGCGCCCCTACACAATCAATGAAATATCCGTTTTTCCTGATTATGCTGTGACAAACGGATCCAGTGCCGCATCAGACACTGTAACATTGGAGGGTGTCCACTTCATCCAGGACAGAGAAGTTTTTAAGCCCAGGCACCTCCGGGATTTTATTCTTTTCAGTCCAGGCGACCTGTATAGCTTGCATCAGCAGCGACTTACCAGTGCCCGGCTGTCTGGAATTGGCAACTTCAGGTTTGTCAATGTCCGGTACAATCCGCCAGAGAACCAAGAGGAGGATGAAGCTGAATTGGATGCCCAGATTTTCCTCTCCCCTATGACCAAAAGGGCTCTGCGATTTGAGGTTCAGGGGCTTACGAAGTCCAATAACTTTGTGGGCCCGGCATTACTGGGCACTTACAAAAACCGCAATCTTTTCAGAGGGGGGGAATTACTTAATATTACAGGCATATTTGGTTTTGAAACCCAGTTTTCTGGAGGGAGGCAGACGGGACTCAGCTCGTACGAATTGGGGATACAAAGCGAGTATATTATGCCCAGAATCATTTCGCCCATACCCATCAAGTCCAGATTAGGTTACTCCATCCCGCGGACCAAAGCCCAATTGGGGGCCAGCTATCTGGATCGGGTCCAGTTTTACAAACTCAATTCATTTATGGGGGCTTTTGGCTATGAATGGTCCAGGACTAAATACATTTCTCATGAGATATTCCCCGTTTCGGTAAATCTTACTAATCTATCCAGTACCACGCCTGAGTTTGAAGAGATCCTTGGAAACAACCCATTTTTGAGACGAAGCTTTGAGCAACAATTCATACTGGGTCTCACCTATAATTTTCAATTTAATCAGCTGTTTGAAAAAAAGCGAAAGCATGGATTTTATACCCAGGCAAATCTGGACATGTCGGGCAATACCATGCACTTGTTTCAGAATGTAATTGGGGGCAGTGACCGTGGGGAGCTGCTGGGCGCCTCATATAACCGGTATGTCCGCGTTAATGCCGACCTCCGATATTATCTCAGAGTTGGCAAAAGGTCCAAATTGGTTTACCGGGCCTTTGCGGGTGTTGGAATACCCTTGGGAGATTCTTTTTCTTTGCCTTATATCAAACAGTTCTTCTCAGGGGGCCCCAATAGTGTGCGGGGTTTCAGGATCAGGTCGCTGGGTCCTGGCACCTACCGCCCTGATAATATTGATGTGGCGTCCTTCTTTGACCAAACTGGGGACATTAAGCTTGAGACCAATCTGGAATTCCGATTTCCCATGTTTCCCTTTTTAAATGGTGCTTTTTTTGTGGATGCCGGGAATATTTGGCTCATGAATGATAATGAAGCCCTGCCGGGGGGGCAATTTACTTCCGACTGGCACCGGCAACTCGCCGTAGCGGCAGGGTATGGACTGCGGGTCGATATTGAGTTTTTTGTGATCCGCCTTGACTTGGGCATTCCGCTTCATACGCCCGGCATATCCGATGGCTCAAGATGGCTCAGAACCTTTGAACTGGGTAATAAGCAATGGCGCAGGGAGAATCTTATTTTTAATTTTGCGATAGGGTATCCTTTTTGAGGCCGGCTTTTAGCTGTTTGCTGTTGGCTATTGGCTCTAGTTTTCTTCATTCTAAGGCCGTATCGATTCTTTTAACGGCAAAGTGCTTAACGAATGAACTTCCCTGATTAGTGTTGTTCTCTCATGATATAGGTTGACGTCAATAATGTGGATAAGTTTTTTTAAATTTAACTTATTATGACAACCGAAGAGAGAAGAAGACGTTGATTTAGTGAAGATTTCAGGAAGGAACAGATTGATAGTGTACATTTTGCCATACAAGACTCCTCTAATTATCGAAACCTACATTTTTTACAAGTTTCGATAATTTAGCACCAATACGCAAGAAGGGGCTTGGTGCTACGTTTGGAAGGATAGGGGTAAGTTTGAAGATCAGTTCTTCGCAGATTTGTAAAAATCCCTGCCTGCGTGTACCTGCAAATTGTCATGTCCTATAAAAAACCCAATCTAAATGAAAGCAATCGGAATTGAAATTGATAAAAAGAGAGCCATCTGTTTTGCTTTGGAAAAAGATAGCCAGGGTACCTTTATCAATTTGACCGGAGCGTTCAGATATCTTGAAATCAAGGATGACCAGGACAACAGTGAAATTAAAAATTTTCAATCAGCGATATTCGCTTTTTTCAATAGCATCAACCCAGATACCATTGCTATACTCGCAAGGCAAACAAAGGGTAGATTCTCTTCTTCTACATATTCCTTTAAGCTGGAAGGATTAATTCAATGCTATGACAAGGCAGCGGTTGAATTTGTGTCTCCGAGAACTGTGGCGGCGTACTATAAAAAGAATGCTTTATCGGTGCCATTTGACCACAACTATCAGGAGAATGCTACCAAACTTGCTTACTATTTGTTGAATAGAGAATGAACGTCCACGCATTGGGCAACAACACATAAGAAGTAGGGTTGAAAACCCATCTACATCACCCCTTAAATCCTGTTTGCGGTGAAAATGCAATTTAATCACCGCATATTTGCGGTGAATAATTCGAGGCAAACCCAAACCTCAAAATGGATGGGTTAATGCTTATTTTTCTTTCTCATTATTTATATCTCAAAGCATATAAAATTAAGCTTTTGAATCAAATTATATTTAATTACATATAGTTTTGCCGAAAAAGGGCAACCATATTAAAGTGCCTTTATTAACATAAAACAACCATTAATTCCACCATGAAACCATTCTACACGGCATTAATAATAATCATCCTCAATGCCTGTGGCGATCTGGGCAGGGTCGAAAGCACCGACACTGAAACCCCAAATCTCCTCCACGATGTTGTGGCATTCACAACTGATTCTATGGTGAATGTGGTGATCGAGATCCCGGCAGGCACCAACCAAAAATGGGAAGTTGATAAAGAAACGGGTCAGATAGAATGGGAGCGGATTACCTCGGATTCGTTCCGGGTAGTCAATTACCTGGCCTACCCTGCCAATTATGGTTTTGTGCCACAAACGCTTTTGCGCGAAGACAAAGGCGGGGATGGAGACCCGGTGGATGTTTTCGTTCTGGGAGAGCATATCGAGCGTGGCAGCATAGTGACTTGCCGCATCATTGGATTAATTGAAATGACCGACTCCGGTCAGGGTGATGGCAAACTGATTGCCCTGCCGGTGCAATCCACCTGGGAGGAAGTCAATTCATTGGAAGCATTAAATCATCACTACCCGGGTGTATTAGACATCTTACAAACCTGGCTGTCCAACAACAAAGTGGATGACAGGGTCATAATCCAATCGGTAATCAATGAAGAAGAGGCCATACGCTATTTAAAGGCCGCACACAATGATTATATTGACCTTAAAACTAAATAAAATTCTTTTATTAGCCCCGATTTAAGCTATCCATTTTAGCCAAATGGCTTGAATGTTTAACTTTACAAGTAGCCCAGCACCTGCCTTAAAGAGTGACTACGGGTTTAATCGAAGTCCTAGGGTGGACATCCTCAAAATCGTAATTAAAAGGTTAACAAGTATACGCGTTATAAAAATACGCTTTTGACAGACTAAAAAATTTTTAACTCATGTAATAAAAAATTTTAAAATATTATTATATTTGGTCCATAACTTAAATATATGTGATTATGAAAACATCTATTCAACCTGGCAGCCTTTTAGTTAAGGTTTCTTTATTGTTTCTATTAGGATTGATGGCAACATGTAATTTTGAGGATGACGTTAAGATTGCCCCAATCGACGAGATTGAGCCAACTGCGGCATTAAACAATCCCTTCGCAACGGATAATATTTTGGAGGCATTTGATAACATTATTTCGCGGTCGAATAATAGAATCGAAGTTGCTGCTCCTTCTACCACTCATAACTACATTAGGTTCAGTCCACAGAACTTGGATCAGATTATGCTATTGAATGACTTGGGATATGAGTTATGGAACGAGCCATTAGATCAGCATGTAAGTTACTCAGGGGATTATTATAACCATCCGGGAATGCCCGATTCACTAAATTATTTCTATACCCTCATACCGGTAAATTACAGTATAGTACAGTCTGTACCCCATACTATTATTTCCCAGGTGATACTCTTTGATGAGGATGCCGGGGATGAACAAGACCCTGAAGAAGACCCATGGATACCTAGTCCAGATCCAGGTGGTGGGCATTGTTATGATGAATGGGGTGCGCCTTATGTGTGTGGAACCGATCCACGCATTTATTATAGAGAAAACCAAACACTACCAGAAGATCTGGTAAAAAAAACGACAAAGCATTTATTAGATGCAGGGATTGATTTGATTGAATTGTACAATGAAGCCATGAAGTTGGCCGGCCATTATGATGAAATAATTGAACATAACAGCTCGGTAGACAGCCGGACGGAAAGTATAAGATACTACCCTTCTGGAATAATACGTGTAAGGGATAATTCCACCAATCTGAACGTACCATTAAAGGGTGTGAAAGTAAAATCAAGAAGATATCTCAAAATCAAAAGCACTTTCACCAATGCTAATGGTGCTTTCTACATTAATAAAGGGTACCGGCAAAAAGCCCAGGTAATAGTTAAGTTTAAAAATAACTGGGCAAATGTTCGCGGAATCAATGGGTCATTAAAATTATGGCAATATGTTTTTCCGCTCAAAAAAAACTTAGGCCTTTTTGAAAAATCCAGCTTGGAGAACATTCAATTTACCTTTCCTTATACTTCGAATGCAAACCAAATTTCTTCTCTTCAATTTGCGGCAGCACATAGTCTTAATACTCTATGGGAAACGCGACAATATTGTGTCAACAACAATATAGGTCAATTCTCGCCTGGAAATGGATATAAGCTGAATATTTGGATTTCTTCCGTTCATACTAGTGGGGCTTCGGCACCCATGTTGCGGGCAATAGCTAACTCATCATTAATCTCTGCTGCAATTGATTTTTTACTACCAGGTATTGGCACTGCTGCCAAAAGAATTGTTCAAAATTATCTGCCCGATGTTACCATGCGTCTACAAGACCATACCGGAAATACAAGATTTGCAAAAGACATTAGCCAATTGTTTTTTCATGAGTTTGGTCACACCATTCATTACAATAAAGTTGGTAATAACTATTGGACCAATGTGATTGCAGGAATTGTGGCTAATGGAGGATATGGGAATAAAAACGGTTCACACGCCGGTTACATTGCCGTTGCCGAAAGCTGGGGATTTTTTATTGGCTCGACTTTTAATAGAACTAAATACATAAGTAACCCAACAATACGAGATGATGAACATTTTTTCCTTGAATTTCAAGGAAGGGATGATTCGGTTCCTGTTGCGGCATTCAATGGCTCGTTCTCAAGAGGCTGGATTCCATGGGGAATGCACCATGACCTGATAGATTCTGGTGAACCTGGCATAACATTAATAAATGATGCAGTTAGTGGGTATACCATTAATGGGATTTTCAAAGGATTCCATCAAGGCTCAACCAGCATCCAAAATTTAAAGGCAGCTATTCTTGCGAATAACGGTAACAATCAGGCTACTCAAGTTAACACTCTCGTTACAAGTTATGGCTGGTAATTTTAAAAAAGTAGTAATAGGCTCCATGAGCCTGTTACTACTGATTTTATTTATCTTGACAGGTTCCAGATGCGGAGCTGACGATGATCCTGAATTCGTTTTTATGGCATTCCTCATTCCGATTACAATTAGTCCTCCCGGAGAGCAAATTCAATTGGGTGATACTATTTGGATTTCTGGCAGTTTCCCTGATACGCTTGAAGAATTTCATTCCGGCAAATACTATAGGCTGGAAAACTTCGATTTTAAATCAAAAATCTGCCTTCGAAAACTAGTTGATAAAACAAAAAATATAAGTGACCAACAACCAGCATTCAACTACTTTAGCATCTTCAATCAAATTGGGGGTTTAGAAGATAATACGCTATTCTGTGGATACGTAAATTTTAATTACGTGCCGGGTAATTATAATTACAGAATAGGTTTACTACCTAATGGAGACGGAATATTTACAATTAATTTTCTCTGGCCTATTGGAATACATGAACAAATTGATTTTAGGCCAATAATAAAATTAGAAAACACTCCTGATGGTGCAAGAAGAATTCCGGTGTATGAAGCATTTTATTTTGTAATCAATGAAGGCGCTACGAACTTCGAGTTATTCAAAGAGCATTGCAAAGCTGAATCTTTGGAAAATCCCGCCCCCATTAATTTCTTTTATGAACAAAAAGGCTCATTTACTTTTCAGGTCATTGAATAGTTAATTATGATCCGGACATATTCAATTTTGCGATAGCGTATCCTTTCTGATTTTTACGGCGTACTAACATACCTGCCCATAATCAGGATGTTTTTCTGAGCCTCATCAATCAGGAGGAAGAGGAAGGGCTGCCGGGCGAAGAATTTTTTTGTGGAGTTAGTGTTTTTTTCCTCTTCTACCTTGATGTATTCGGGTTTCGTTTGTACTACAGCCGATAGCCGAAAGTTTTGTGCTCCGGATCAACATTTGTGTGAAAATCGCCACCTTCTCCAAGCTCGAATCCGTAGGGATACATTTAAAAACAGCCCTCCCTATTAAAGAATTATACCTTTATATTTAAAAATCCCCATCACTATTTAAGTTTTCACTATTTTTCTTAAATTAGCAGGTGAATTAATTAAAAGATTGTGAAAAACTTTAAAGCGGGCAACTATATCAATCAAGGAACCTTCAGAAGCTTTGTTCCAGAAGAAATAAATCGAGATTGGGTACTTGATGATATGGAAGTAATAGAACTATTAAGTCAGGCAGACAGACAACTTGGGCGGCTTGACATGTACTCCGAGCACACTCCTAATATTGATTTATTTATTTCCATGCACGTGATAAAGGAAGCCACCAAATCAAGTAAAATTGAAGGTACAAAAACCAATATTGAAGAGGCATTGCAGGACAAAGAAGAAATTTCGGAAGATCAACGAGACGATTGGGAAGAAGTTCAAAATTACATTAACGCCCTAAACTCTGCAATTAAGTCACTTGATGAATTACCCTTATCATCCAGGCTTATCAAAATGGCTCATAAAGTCCTTCTTCAAGGTGTTCGTGGAAAACACAAAATACCAGGACAGTTTAGAGCAAGTCAAAATTGGATCGGAGGAGCCTCAATACCTGATGCCATATTCATTCCTCCACCTCACCAAGAAGTCGCTCGCTTAATGGGGGATTTGGAAAAATTTTCTCACAACACAGAAATCAGATTACCTCATTTATTGAGAATTGCTATTATACATTATCAGTTTGAAACGATTCATCCATTTTTAGATGGCAATGGACGTGTTGGTCGTCTTTTAATCACTCTATACTTAGTAGAAAAAGGGATTTTGAAGAAACCAATACTTTACTTATCCGACTTCTTTGAGAGGAATCGACAATTGTATTACGACAACTTAATGAAGGTAAGGTCATCAAACGATATCAAGCAGTGGTTCAAATTCTTTCTCGTGGGAATCATTGAAACTGCTAAAGGAAGTATAGTGACCTTTGATAGTATTATGAAACTCCAAAAGGAAGTGGATACGAAAATTCAAGGTTTAGGTGCAAGAACAAGCAACGCAAGAGTAGTTATTAGCCAACTCTATTTACGACCCCTAATCAATGTTCAGAAAGTTGCTGACCTAACAAAACTTTCACTTCCATCTGCATACAAGCTAGTTAGTGAGCTAGAACATCTCGGAATCCTAAAAGAAATTACAGGAGCGAAAAGAGGGAAACAATATTGGTTTGATGATTATATCAAACTATTCAAATAAAAAACGCATCCCAATTAAGTTTTAAGGACTTGCAATACCAGGATTAGAAATGACGATTGGTTTTAGGTGCCCAAGATTCCGATCATGCAAACAGCATACAGCTAAAAGCCAACAGCCAGATCATTTGCATTTATAAACTATTGGTGATATTTTTAATTAAATGAAATATAATTACTACTTGGCTTTGATGTTTATTTTTCTGTTGCCAACCTGCAGAACTACTCAACAAATTAATTCAGAAGAAATTTTTCGCCACATAGATTTGGGACTATATGGAAGAATTGAGCTTGATGCTAATATTGCAAATTTCGATTCTTTAATTGAGAAAAAACAAAGCCATAATTATCTAAAAAAAGGGATTTTTGGTGGCGCAAACTCCATCGAACTTTTGACTGATAAGGAGGGTAAAATAATATCAATGATTTTTTTATATAACAATGAAAATGATCTAGCGGAGAAAATATCAGAATATGAATATCTAGGAAAACCGAAAATAAAAAATGAAACGGCTATTTGGGATGATGGAAATACACTATTTGAGATTTATATCCTGGATGGAGGCTTATATTCGAAACTATCTGATTCAAGAAAATAAAACTTATAAAACAGCCCGTTAGATATAGTTGCGAATTCCTTCCTCAATCCTATATTATAGATCTTTCAAGGACAGTAATAGTTCAGTCAAAAAATGGCTACATTTTTAAAGGGCTACTATTCCTATGTGCAAATCATTGTGTGTTAATAAAAAAAAGCACGGCGTTTCAACCATATGACAAAAATATGTGTCTAATAAAAAATCGGACAAAATTATTTTCAATACAATCATGATAGCAAAAGCATTTAAAATTCTATGTGTTTACTACTTTATAGTAATTATAAACGCATGTCACTGTGAAACCGATTGGTATTATTTTGATTATAAGGCAACCACAATTACCACAGATTTACCTGATCCATATAATCATGAAAGTGGATTTTCATTTACGATTAGATTTGATTCAATGACCTATCTTGCTCAAAATAATATACAATTCATTAATAATGCTTATGCTTCATATTGGACTTTGGACTTGCTACATTTGACTGGACAGTAAGTTAAGCGTAAAATGCTAAATTTACTGATTATGAAAAGAGAAAGAA
>JBGTCD010000063.1:0-39428 GCA_041749015.1 Cyclobacteriaceae bacterium | reverse complement strand
TTCCCATCAGGGAAATTATCCACCAGCCCGGAGCCAGGATCATTACCAGCCATTCTTATAATTCCGTTACCGTTTATGGTGGTAAAGTCATGTCCTGTACTTGTAGTTAAGTTTAAATTACCTCTAACTTCGATGGCATTTACTTCAAGATCATTAACACCAGGCTGAACGGTAACCGTCCGACCAGACCTTATGATCACCTGGTCAGGAGGTTGGGGAATATTATTTCCAGGATTTATAAAAATAGGTGCTACAGAAGCGTCCAGGGTCCATGTATCGGGATCTGACCAGTTACCATCCTGAAAAACATACCAGGTAAAAGAGGTCAATTGGCTTCCAAGCCCTACTGTGTAATAACCAGTTTTAAGTCTGTCTCCGGGAACTGTTACCTCTAACCGGTCCCCACCTTCAATCACATAACTTTGAGCGAAAACCCTGAAAAAATCTCCGGAAACATCATCCCGGTAAAGCAATACATAATCGCTCGCGTTGCCTGTAATAGGCAGACCAGCCGTAGTGAAATTAAAAGAAAGGGTAGCGCTCAGGGCTCCACCATCTACAATACCATCCTGTGTAAACTCAAGATACCAACTCCTGTCCCAACGGCTGGAGATCTCAGGCTCACCTAGATTGGCAACAACCCCACTTGCATGGGCGGTACCATCATGTGAAAACATCATAAATCCGTTGGCCCCGATTGAAGAACCAAACTCTTGCACAGCAAGTGCATCACTAGTCGCTGAGGTTTGCTTTACAATGCCATCGACTGAGCCAATCCCTCTGAAATCATCAAAATATCCCGGATCAAAACCCACAAAATTTCCATAGAAGTCATTGGCACCGATATTAATATCATATTTTTGGCTTAAATAATTTTCTACAATGATTTTTTCGGGGTCATTCAACACTGATTTGTAGATAATCACCTCAGCTATATCACCTATAAAACTTCTATCATCTCCAGGATTAAAATTACCAATATGAAGGTTAGAACTTGTATTGGGTAAGGTGGTCAAATTATTACCATTGCTGCTACCTGCTGCAAGATTGGAATTCCGAAAGGAAAAATATTTATTACCAGATAGGGATCCGTCATATCTGGCGGTAAGGAGATGACTCCCCACATTCATACCACCCAGATTAACCGTATTGCTGGAATTGCCCACATTAGAGATAAACGTTGCACCATCCCTGTAAATCCGGTAAGCTTGCTGGCTATTATTACCATTCCGCTTATTTAGGATTCCAGAAGGACCCCCGGCAGCAGAGTTATTGTAAAGGGCAATAAAAAAGGTAAATCCTGCGCCATCATCCAGGAGATTATTATCCGGTACCACAAGTCTTATGGCATTGCTGCCATCAGGAGTAAAATTGATGGATGGAAATCCGTTAAGATTCGGATTTGAGAGCGTTATTGAAGGTCTTTCTGCCACCACAGATTGAGCAGCATTTAGTGTATTACCTGACTGGTCAAACCAGTCTGTGACCAAACCACCGGATTCAAGAATTCCTGCATCCCCACGGAGCCAGAGTACATTTCTGGGACCTGTTGAACCATCTCCTGTACCGATCCCAGCCGGGCCAATGGTTTGAGCCCATAAGACGGGAAAGGGGGAGAAAAACAAGAAGAAAATAAAGGCGAAAAACCTTAATCCAAGCCTGGGTAAAATTGCATCCATAAATTAAAAAATCAACTAAACCGAAAATAAATCTGCAACGCTAAAAAATAAAATGTTTGAACATCAAAATTGTATGCACATTCACAGGCAAAAGTAACCGCTTTTTAAAATTATTTTAACAGAAAAATCAAAAAAAGTTTACTTATTCAAAGTTATCATATTATAAAATAAATATAGCTTATTTATATATTTTATTCTTATTTTTATTTTATTTTTTTTAAAATAAAATAACAAATTAACAGATTTATTAATTAATAGTCTCTTCTTATCAGTAACCATTTTCCTGAAGGATGCTTTCTCACTCTATAGCCTAAAATATGAAAGATCTGTTTTGGCAGGATCCGGGTTACTCCCGGATTAGCCAGATAGGTGTGCGATTGATGCGGATAGGAGCGTATACCTGGCAAAAGTGGTAACAAAGAAGAAATTTTCATCACCCGGAGCCATTTTGAAATCCAAAGCCAGAATCTGGAAACATTTTGAATGATAAAAAAGCCATCCTCCCCCTTATTCTGATATAAGGGCAGAAAAATACGACCACAGGCTGGTGCCAAAACTGAGGATTCATGGTGGTTGGCTATTAATATGCCTTTTTTAATTGCATCAAAATTTTCAAAGCCAGGGGCCATCTTAAATCCTGATTCCAGAGGGATTCGATGATGATAGATAACTTCATAAAATCCATCAATTCCTCCTGCCTTAGGACGGAGCATAGATTCCAACGAGGCAACCTCCTCTATTGAGAGTATTCTTATCTTTAAATGGTGCAAACTGAGTGCTGTAAAACATTGATGGATATCCACTGCCCCAGGATCGTCATGCTGACCTGCCTCAAAAGCCAGTGCAGGAAGATTCATATCGTTAATATAGCTCATAAGTGGCCCTTCTAATTGCTCCTCAATACCTAAAATCAGCGGAACAGGGAATTTTTCTGCGATGGCCCTATTCATCAAAGCATCATTAAAGGGTATAAATGGACAACTCCTGGACGAAGTGGTGTGCAGGTCAAAAAAATATACTTCTCCTTTTGAGTGTGACCTAACGATATCCTGAATATAATGGTCAAGAGCGGCTAGTTCCTCAAATTCAACCCCTTGAGATGGATTAAGAATAGGACTATGCGCTTGCTTTAAAAAAGCCTCAGACCAAATACGGTTGAGGTCCAGGTCCAGGAATCTTTTGCCCTGTTCCAATGCAGGTAGGTTGCCGGCCAGGGCATAAATATTACCATTAAATGGGCCATTATATTGAGTAAAAAAAGCCTCCAGAGCCTTAATTCCAGCATATTCATTGCCGTGCATTCCAGCTATAAATACTACGGTAGGCCATTCCTTACCTTTAAAATATTTAAAAATTACCCGCTTTTGCTTTATCACTTCTTCGTACTCCATTCAGGGTCAGGCCTTGCTTTTTAATTTATCCCACAAAACTTTAGCATCTTTATCCGTAATCAGCCCTACAAGCTGTTCATTACTCACTATGGGCAGACAACTAATTTTGTGGTCAATCATTAATAATAGTGCATATTTTATATCTGTTTCCGGGGCTATGGTGATGATGTTTTTTTGCATGATCTCACCAGCAGTGGTCAATGCTTTCTTTTTGCTGCCTTCAAAATGCCTTTCAATATGTTTTCGGGTGATGATGCCCAGAAGGTTCCCTTGTGCAGACTCTACCGGAATGTGGTTGACGTTTCGCCATTCCATAATTTTTGATACCAGCTCTACCAAATCAGAATCCTGAACGGTAAAAATATCTGTTTTCATAACATTCAACACATATTCATACTGGATATCGACCTTTTTGGCCTTATTAACATCTGCATCGGACCATTCATGAACTGGTTTTTTGGTAAGCCGTCTTTGGTGCATGGCAGCAGTAAGGGCGATCAAGGCCTCATCTCTGCCAAGCGCTTTTTTCAATTTCCTGAAGCTTTTGACCGACCAGCGACTACCAGTTTGACCATTATCAGCTCTGCCTTCAATAACATTGAGATATCTCGATATTTCGGCATCCCCTAAACCGGATTTTTTTAGTCCTGCCCTGGCCATGGGTAGCAGGGTGTTAATGGTCAATTCTCTGATGGGCACAATTTTTCCATCCCAAATCATGCTGCTTTGAATACCAGCCGTGGCTGCTTTATAAAAATTTTCTTTCGATTCTTCAAAATCAATGTTGCCCCACTGCCCTATTAAAGATTCAGGGATGCTTTGCATAAGCCCTACCCAATAAGCCAGGTTAGCCATTTCATCCAGGACCGTCGGTCCTGAGGTAATATAGCGGTTTTCTATTCTCAGGTGAGGCTTACCACCACCTACCCCGTAACAGGGCCTGTTCCACTTCCAAATAGTGCCATTATGAAGGCTCAGAGCTGTGAGTTTTGGTATTGCTCCCTCTTTTAACTTTTGAAGGGAATCTTCATCGGCCTTATTGGTTAAAATCAAAGGGAACCGGGTGATGTCATCCTTGTAAATATCTGTAACGCTGGAAATCCATTCGTTGCCGAAAGACACGCGCTGTTGCCGCTCCCTTAAATGGTAGCCTTTGCTCCTCATATCAATACTTTGCTGAAAGAGGGCAATGCGGGTTTCACTCCAAAGCTGTCGTCCAAATAGTAATGGGGAGTTGGTGCATACAGAAAGGACCGGGCCGGAAATCATCTGAGCCCAATTGTACCGATCCACAAATTCATCAGCTTCTACCTGCAAATGAATTTGAAAACTGGTATTACATGCCTCAAACAAAATATTGGTGTGGGCAAGGATGAGTTCATCTACACCAAGGATGTTGAGCTCGAAATCCTGACCTCTTAGCTCTTTAATAATATCCCCAAGGGCATAATACCTTGGATTAGGAGTCATGTAGTCCATTTGTACAGACCGGATATCAATTGAAGGCAAAATGCCTGTAAGGATAATGTGGTCACCAAAGGCCTTGGCAGTGTCATCCGCCTTGTTAAGCAGTGCTCTTAACTGCTTCTCCATTTTTTTAATGCACCCATCTGTAAGCTCAAACGGGTCCAGATTAATTTCCAGATTATAGCGTGCTAATTCGGTTGTAAAATGGGGGTCATCAACTCGTTGAAGGATATCGGGCCCATTTCTTGAAGGTCTGAAATGTTTATCCACCAGAGCAAATTCCTGTTCAGCGCCAATCCTTTGGATTCCCGATTCTATCATGTCCTCTTTGAGCATAATGTCCAATGCTTCGACATCATTGAGCAGGTGCTTCAAAAATCTTTTATGACTCACCCCGGAACTTCTGGCCTTTACGCTTTTTTCGCCCATATTCCTGGCATTAATTTTGACTATACAGATCGGAATTTAGTGATGTATTAATAAATACCAAAAAAATCATGGGCTCCTAATCTATAAATGGCAAGTATTAAGAAGCAAAAGCTTCGATTATCTTTAAAAGATAAGCAGGATCAATAATTTTATCAATACATTTTAATTTCACATCTTTGAGTTATTTTATTTTAAATCCTGATTAATCTAAAATATGAATCGTCTATTTTTTATTGGCTTTATATGTTCCCTTCTTTTTTTTACTTCTTGCAGCTCGGGCAAAGGCTCGATGGCCCGGGGCGATTATTATGATGCCACCGTTCAGGCAGCAAGCCGTCTTCGCGGAAATCCGGATCATAAAAAATCAAGAGAGACCTTGAGAATTTCTTATCCACTTGCCGTGGAATTGATAGAAACCGATGTCAAAAATAAAATGGCTGCAAATGACCCGATGAAATGGGCTCATGCGGTAGGTTCCTACGAAAGACTTAACAGATTGGCAGAGGAAATAAATCGCAGTCCCGGAGCCAGAAGAATTGTCCCCAACCCCAAAACCTATCATGCACAAATTAGTGATGCCCGAGCCAATGCTGCCAAAGAAAGTTATGATCTCGGAGTCACAGAAATGATGAAGGGCAACCGCCAGGATTTCAGAAGGGCTTACCGCCACTTTCAAAACGTACAGCGGTTTGACCCCAACTACAGGGATGCTATTGATATGGCCAGGGAAGCAAAATTTCAAGCTACGGTGAAGGTCGTCACACTACCCGTAGAGGTCGACTCCAGACTTAATATTAATGCATTTGATTTTCAGGAAAACCTGGAAAATTGGTTATCCACCAAATACAAAGACCAGGAATTTCTGGAATTCTACACCCCGGCAAGGTTTCAACTCGAAGGATTGCCATTTGCAGATCATGACCTGATTGTTCGGTTCTCCAACATCAGGCCCGGTCGACCCACAATCAAAAAGGCCGTACAGAAGTTGGAAAAGGACAGCGTAGTAACAGGAGAAAGAACAGTTAGGGGCGTCACTGTGCCAATCTATGAAACCGTAAAGGCAGAAGCCACAACATTCACAAAACAACTTGAATTTGTGGTCAACGTCATGATTCTCGTACGGGACTCCCGGACCGAGGCACAGGTGAGCAGCCAGGCTTTTGACGCAAAATATATCTGGACCAGCGAATGGGCTACCGTAAATGGTCACGAGCTGGCCCTTACCGAAGCCATAAAAACTTTGGCAGGTAAAAAAGAAGAGACCCCTCCCGGGGCTCAGAAATTATTTAATGATTTTTGTACCGAAAATTTTCCGGATATTTCCAGAAGAATTGAGCGAATCTACAGCAGCTATTAGACAGAACTCATCTTGATTTTTTAAATTTCCCTGATCTTTTGGGGTTGAAAGGTCTATTACCAGAAAACTTTCCATTAGAACGGCTTGCACCAGGTCTGAATTCAGGACCTTCCCCAACATGCTCAGGGTTTTTAATCCTGGGTATTTCTTTTTCTAACAGCCTTTCTATGGTTTTTAACTTACCCATATCCTTTTCATTCACAAAAGTAAAGGCAATCCCCTTACTCGCCGCCCTGGCGGTCCGGCCAATACGGTGGATATAGTCCTCCCCTTCATTGGGCGCATCAAAATTGATCACGATCTCAATCCCGTCAATATCAATCCCCCGGGACATGATGTCGGTAGCGACAAGCACTGTGATTTCCCTGTTTTTAAACCTGCGCAGCACTACCTCCCGTTCAGCCTGCTCCAGGTCAGAGTGGATAGCCTCAGAATTAACCCCTTCCTTTTTCAAGGTTTTATTAATTTCTTTTACATTGGATTTGGTAGCACTGAATACAATCACTGTAGTCACCTTCCTGGCTGTGAGCAGGTGCTTGATGAGCTCTATCTTTTGATTATCATACACAAAAAACACTCCCTGCAGGACGCCCTCCGCAGGTTTGGAAACTGCAAGACTTATTTCTACCGGGTCTTCCCGCATTACTTTTCTTGCAAGGTCCCTGATTTCACGGGGCATGGTAGCTGAAAACATCAGCGTCTGCCGTACTTTAGGCAAATGCGAAATGATTTTCATGATGTCCTCATTGAAACCCATGTCCAGCATGCGGTCTGCTTCATCTAAAATAAGATGCCTGATTTTACCGGTTTTGACATATCCCATATTCAGGTGCGAAATAAGGCGGCCTGGAGTCCCCACCACCACATGGGTGCCTTCAGAGAGGGCCTTCCGCTCTTTTTCAAATGCAGAGCCATCTCCGCCACCATACACAGCAACCGAACTAATGCCACCATAGTAACCCAACCCTTCCATTTGCTGGTCTATCTGCTGTGCAAGTTCCCTTGTAGGTGTGATAATCAGGGTATCAATATGATCGTACCCGGGATCATCGATGATTTTATGAATAATAGGCAGCAAAAATGCTCCAGTCTTCCCTGTACCGGTCTGGGCACATGCTATAAGGTCTTTGCCATCAAGGATGTGAGGTATCGCCTGCTCCTGGATGGGTGTGGGATTTTTAAAACCCATCATCTCCAATGAGTTGAGCAGCGTTGGATTTAATTGTAATTCTTCAAAGGTCAAATTTCAAATATTTTAATTTTAAAAAAGGGCGGCAATCACAAAAATTCAGAGCAAAATTTCATAATAATCTTTGGGGAAGCTTTAACGGTATAAAGGTAGTTAATTTATTCCTTTTAACCATTTATGGCTTTAGATCAAGAGTGGATTTTTGTGTTATGAATGACTAATTGTTGCCAATAGCCGATATTTTTTGCAATTAGCACAAAATTTTTTCCCTCTGATGGAGCTGCATTTCCTGGACCTGGCCATAATAATCGCTTATGTCGCATTTACAATCTGGATTGGCATTTGGTTCAAATCACAGGCTTCCAGTAGTATAGAACAATATTTTTTGGGAGGCAGAAACCTCTCCTGGTGGCTGGCTGGGGTATCGATGGTGGCTACTACTTTTGCCGCAGATACCCCACTGGCGGTGACCGAATTAGTGGCCTGGAATGGGGTTTCCGGAAACTGGATATGGTGGAATATGCTTGCGGGCGGCATGCTCACTGCTTTCTTCTTTGCACGACTTTGGAGGCGAGCCGGAGTCGTCACCGATGTGGAATTTTTAGAAATGCGCTACTCCGGAAAACCCGCTATGTGGCTGCGGGTATTCAGGGCTTTCCATTTTGGGTGGTTTCTCAATATCCTTATCATCGGATGGGTGAATCTTGCCCTGATGGCATTGCTTAAAGTTTTCTTTGATATTCCGGATCACCAATTGATCTTCTACGTGGCCCTGGCCATGGGCATAGTCTTGATTTACGTGACCCTTGCAGGTTTAAGGGGGGTGGTTATTACCGATTTTTTTCAATTTATCATTGCCATGGCAGGCAGTATCGTGCTGGCCGTTATGGTCATCAATAGTGAGGCCATTGGTGGTCTTTCAGGATTGCAGGCAAAACTGCCCGACGAATCCTTTAATTTTTTTCCTGACCTTCAATTTAGTTCGGCGGAAGGCGCATCGACCATCCTCACCCTTAGCCTGGGGAGCTTTCTTGCATTCACTGCACTACAATGGTGGGCGAGCTGGTATCCCGGAGCAGAGCCGGGTGGAGGTGGCTATATCGCCCAGAGGATGCTTTCGGTGAAAAATGAAAAGCAATCCACTCTTGCAGTCCTGGTTTTTCAAATAGGTTTTTTTTGCATAAGGCCTTGGCCATGGATACTGGTGGCACTGGCTGTTGTGGTGCTGTATCCTGACCTGCCGCGTGAGGATGCCCGATTTGGATACGTTTTGGCCATGCGGGACTACCTCCCTACTGGTCTCAAAGGACTCATGCTGGTAGCTTTCTTTTCCGCCTATATGAGTACCATATCGACCCAACTCAACTGGGGTGCAAGCTATCTGATCAATGATGTGTACCATCGATTTATCAGGCCCTCCGCAACCCAAAAGGTCCTCATTTCAGCATCCAGGATTGCCACCATAGTATTGGCTCTGTGTGCCCTTTGGGTGACTACAAGGCTTGAAAGTATTTCGGGTGTATGGGCATTTATCATCGAATGCGGCGCAGGGCTTGGGATGGTGCTCATCCTAAGGTGGTATTGGTGGCGCATCAATGTTTGGAGCGAAATTGTGGCCTCTATCGCTCCTTTTGTCGGATTTGGGCTTACCCAATGGGTATTCAGCATCTGGGATCCTTCCTGGAAAGATGGCATCCTGATCAATCCCAAAGGATTCATTTTTACTCTGGTATTTACCACGGCTGCATGGCTGTTGGCTACCTTTTTGACAAAACCAGAGAAAACCGAAACACTCGAAAGATTTTATAAAAAAGTAAGGCCAGATGGGTTTTGGAAACCTTTCCAATCGGGGAACCAAACAGGCAATATCTTCGCCATGCTGGTAGGTTGGTTGAGTGCCATTATTATGGCTTACAGCATCTTGTTTGCTACCGGTTCTTTTCTGTTTCTTAAATTTGAAGAGGGATTTTATTACGGATTAGCTGCGATTATCTCTTGCATTGGCGTAATTTGGAGTTTGAAAATCATCAATAAAGAACAAATCAATTGACCCGCATAAAAGAACATGTTGCGCTCAAGACTTTCAATACCTTTGGAATCGATTCCAGTGCCCGGTATTTTGCGCCAATAGCTTCCGCAAAGGACTTTTTGGACTTGAGGCAGGAGAAGGCATTTAGAAATAATCAAAAGCTAATCCTAGGTGGTGGCAGCAATATCTTGCTGACCGGTGATTTCGATGGCCTGGTAATCGCCAATCAAATCAAGGGCATCGCTGAAATTAAATCTACTCCTGACCATGTCTGGGTGCAGGCAGGAGCCGGTGAAAACTGGCACCAGTTTGTGCTGCATTGTCTGAGTCAAAACCTAGGGGGAATAGAAAATCTATCCCTGATACCAGGCAATATTGGGGCCGCACCGATGCAGAATATCGGTGCTTATGGGGTAGAATTAGAATCTGTATTTGATCACCTTGTGGCCGTAGAAATGAATACGGGTGTCGAAAAATCTTTCGATGCGCGGGATTGTAATTTTGGGTACCGGGACAGCTTCTTTAAAAATGAAGGAAAAGGCCGGTACTTCATCACAAATGTCACCCTGCGGCTCACTAAAACCAATCATAAGATCAATACCGAATATGGTGCTATCGCTGAGACCCTGGAGGCCATGAAAGTCTCAAAACCGAACATCCGGGGTGTGAGTAATGCGGTAATTAAAATCCGACAATCTAAACTGCCCGATCCATCTCAAATAGGCAATGCAGGCAGTTTTTTTAAAAATCCAGAAATCCCAATTCAGGAATATGAAGCACTTAAATCCTCTTTTTTAGATATTCCTGGTTATCCAGTTGGCCACTCTAAAATCAAGGTCCCTGCCGGATGGCTGATAGAGAAGGCAGGCTGGAAAGGATACCGCAATGGGGATATTGGAGTGCATAAAAATCAGGCCTTGGTCTTGGTCAATTATGGCTCTGGAAAAGGTGGTGACATCTATGATTTGGCCTTAAACATTCAGGAGGATGTCTTGAAAAAATTTAGCATCAAACTTCAGACAGAGGTTAATATTATATAATAAATTGGTAATACAGTAATCAGTTTAATGTAGTAATTTTGCAGCAGTTAGCATTAAAGTATTGATTATGGAAGGCATTGTAAAGGCGACTAAAGCTGCTCAGGAAAAATTACAGAAGTTAAAAGGCAATGAAAAGCTAATCGCTGAACTTGAGTGGTGTTTGGGTAGCTATACTCACGATAATAACCCAAAGGGTCTGATTGAAAAAGGAAAAGAGGCTTTGAAAGTATTAAAAGCACAGAAAAAGAAGGCAGACCGTTCCGTATCTAAAAAAATTATTGAAGACCTGGAAAAGGCTTTGAAATAACCCGTCGAGCCCACGGTTTAAACAGTGGGCTGTGAAAATTTGTCGGAACACCAACCCGAGCTTGCCTTTTTCCCTCCCCCGAAGCTATAGAGCATTTTTGTTAGACTGATGTCAAAAGTTAATTAAATATATAATGACTCCAGCACTATGAACGATGGCAATCATTATTATGCCCATTTTAAACATTCTTCGTTCATTATCCTTAAAAATAAATGGTTTGTTCCAAAACCGTGTATGAACAAATTCTAATAGGTTTCCAATTACATAAATGAAATTTGATAAAACGAATGCTATCCCAAACATTTCAATTGGAAAACGAATTATAAGTATTTCAGTCTGTTCAAAGGCATTACGAAGTATTAAAAGAAAAAATGTAGTGCCAAGAGTTATTAAGTTGAGAAGTAAAAATTTAAAGATAAAATAGCCTACGGATAAAAAATGGATTCTATTAATGTTGGGATTTTTCATAAAAACCAAATTAGCACGAAATGATCATTAACACAATCCTTAGGTTAATTCCGTAGCATGGGTGATACTACCTTGATACCTGACCACTGTCACACCAAATTTTTGCAAAAAGTCCACCCCTTCATCCGAAGGTATTCCTTTAAATTCCGCGTAGGAATTAAGATAAATCACCTTTGATACCCCCATGGTGTAAATGATCCTTGCACAAGCCAGACAAGGTGCCAGGGTGACGTAAAGGGTGGCACCCTCTACGGTAGCCTTATTCTTGACAGCATAAAGCAAGGCATTCTGCTCTGCATGGATGGCCAATGAGCAGCCCCCTTTGGAATCTCTGGGACACCCCTGCCCCGGCCATTCTTCATCACAATTATGGGTGCCTGCCGGAGGACCGTTATAGCCAATAGAAATTATTCTGGTCTCCTTAGTAAGCACCGCACCAACATGCCGCTTAATACAATGAGAGCGCTTAGCCAGGTTGACTGCCAGCTCCATAAAAATATCGTCAAATTCGGGTTTATCCATTGGGCTAATTCCTTCATTCAATATTAGGTCTTATAATTTTTTATCACAACAATTCCCTTCCCGTATTTATTTATTTTAATTTGCATACAATAAAATTCCCCCGTTGATGGCCCCAGTATTGGTAATTACCCCTGTAAAAAATGCAATAGACAATACGATAAAAACCATCAAAGCCATTGCTGAATCAGACCTGAAGGTGCCGCATCATGTATACAATGATTTCAGTGATGCTGCAACAAAAATGGCCCTGGAAGAAAGTGTGGAGAAGTTTGGCTTTCAACTCATTCATTTGGAAGATATTACCAATACTCCAAGTCCAAACTATAAGCTGGTGCTACAAGATGCCCAACGAAAGGCTTTGGAGGCAGGCTGGCATTTGATCATTGTAGAATCAGATGTGGAGGTGAGTCCTGAAACGATCTCCAATTTAATCCAATTTCAAAAAGATCATGCAGACGCAGGGCTAATAGGTGCCATCACTACAGACGAAGCGGGTAAGGTGAATTTTCCTTATGAAAAATTCAGAAAGGTAAAAAAGACCTACTTTGAAACGAACCGGAGCCTGAGCTTTTGCTGTACCCTGCTGTCTTTACCATTTTTAAAAAGCTACAGCTTCCAGGACCTTGACCAGTCAAAGGATTGGTTTGATACCCATATCTCCAAAAAATCGATTGCCTTAGGGTTTAAAAATTACATCCTTATGGATACGCCGGTCATCCACCGGGCTCATGGCAGCAGGCCCTGGAAAAAGCTCAAATACTCCAACCCTATTAAGTATTACTTCAAAAAGTTTTGGGAGGGAAAGGACAAAATTTAATGTCCCCCACTAAAGAAATTGATTAATCTGGAAAGGCTGCGCTGATACCTTAATGGCCCATTTAATTGAGCCTTAAAAAACTCAGGATGTTTTGCATTGAGGTAGTCAATGCGCTTTTTCTTACTGCCCTTCTTATGACTTTTTCGCCTGGATGGCCCCTGAACACGATAATAAAATCCTGTGAGCGGCAGCCTGACCACCTCCCCGCCGTCTTTTAGCATTTTAATCCAAAATTCCCAGTCTTCCCTGCCCCAGACGAAATCTTCTGAATATCCGCCACAGGCCGCCCAATCAGATTTGCGATACATGGCACTAACAAAAATCATATTGTCCTTGGCAAGACTACCCAGACTGAATGGTTTTAACTTCCAGGGTTCTTTTTTGGCGCCAAACTTTTCAGCATTACAATAAACAACTTTTACTTCTTTCCTAGATTCCAGTACCTGAACCGCTTCGGTTATATAGCCCGGGCTGATCAAATCATCTGCATCTAATGGCAGTATAATGCTTCCAGATGATTCCCGAATACCATAGTTTCGAGCTGCTGATGGTCCCTTGTTAGCCTGGGTTAAAACTCGAATATTGGGATATTTACTGACAAATTGTTTAGCAATATCAATCGAGTTATCCTTAGAGCCATCATCCACAATAATGATCTCTATGGCGGGATGTGTTGACCGGATTACCGAGGTTATGGTTTCCTCAAGGAATTTACCATGATTGTAACATGGTACAATCACGCTTACTTTTGTTTCAAATTTCAACCCGGAACTCAATTTTCCCATCTAAAATTTTAGTAAAACACCCCTTAAAGAATAAAATTTTTGCTAAATTGGTAGAATAAAATTTCAAAAAAATGTACCGATTAAGTTTTTTTCTACTCTGCACGATAATTTCTGTAACTGCATGCCTGGCTCAGGATGCTGTTAAACCACGGCCCAGCCCGATTTCAGTTGTTACCATGAAATATGATAACCACTATGTTAAGGTCACCTATGGGCAACCGCACAAAAAAGGCAGAGAAGTATTTGGTAGCCTGGTACCCTATGGCAAGGTATGGCGTACCGGTGCCAATGAAGCCACCGAGATCACCACCACCACTGATTTGGAAATAGGCGATTCAATACTTGCAAAAGGTACCTACACCATTTTTTCCATCCCTGAGGCCGACTCCTGGACCATCATTTTCAACAAAGAACTGGGACAATGGGGAGCCTATAATTATAATGAAGAGTTTGATGCTTTGAGGGTTACCGTTCCTGTGATTCCAATACAGGATGCTGTTTTCGAGCCTTTTACCATAAAATTTCGCGGTAAAAATGAATCCGGAGATCTTATCATGATGTGGGATAAGACCAGCGTGGAAGTGCCTTTTGAGTTTGTAACTGAAGAATAACCATCCTATGAGTGCTGAAAAACGATATAACAGCCTTAAGGAATTTTACCCTTACTACCTTCAAGAACATATGGATCCTACTTGCCGTACCCTCCATTTCATAGGGACGGCCTTATTATTTGTGGTGTTGTTCTGGTCAATATGGACCCAAACCTGGTGGGGGTTGCTCTTCATCCCTGTGATAGGATATGGATTTGCATGGGTAGGTCATTTTTTCTTCGAAAAAAACAAGCCAGCCACCTTCCAATATCCCGGTTATAGCCTGGCGTCTGATTTTATTCTTTTCTTTCATTTGCTGACTGGAAAAGAAAAATTTAATCCTAAAAGGAAGCAGGAAGAAATTAGGTAAAGGAGCCTCATTTTAATTTCACCAGGTCCGCCTCGGCCGCAATATACCCAAATGCTGCCCATTGCTTGCCCTTGACTACTTCACTAAAAACTTCGAGAGCCCTGGTAGTGTCTTGCTCAGCTAAATAAAAATTACCTACCCCATACCCCTGAGTTGCCATGTCCAGATCATAGGTAGGCGATTCTTTATCCGGATTTAGCAAATCCTTTGGATTGATAAAACCCTGATACATCATGATCCTTTTGAAATAGGACTCATTTTCCACAACTTTCATATCCTGCTTTACAAATTCCAGGAGTGCTTCAGCTTTGTCATTAGCCCCCACCCTTCTGTAGGACATGTAAAGCCAATCTACCGTGGCTACCAGCAGGTCTACATTTTTGGAGTATTCCATACAGGTCTCGTAAGCTTCTATGGCCTTATCGTATTCACCCTGGAGGTAAAAGGCTAGTCCCAAATGATAATAAATATTAAAATGTGTGTTGGATAAGGGAATATTTAGGCGGTTGGGCACCCCATCCTGCTCAGTCTCCAGGGGCTTATCAGCCGCTAAGGCTGCAGCCTTTTGAAAATCCTCAATGGCAAGGTCCAACTGCCGGGTGCTGATGTACCGGTGGCCACGGTGCCTGTACAGGCGGTAGGAATCGGGATATTTTTCAAGCCCCTGCGAAAAAATGTCAATGGCCTCATGATAATGCTGCAGATATGCTTTTCTGCGCCCCAGCCAGATATAATGCTCTTCGGTAGGATCTTTTTCAAATTGAGTCAAAGCAATTTGATACAACGAATCATGGGGTGAGGGTGGCTCCTGAGGGCTCGCAGGCGGATGAATCACCCCGCCTAGGAGTGTGATGACGGGATCAGGGGTTAATTTGATATCCGATGCAGGCTCCGGGTTGCAGCCATAAATAATCGGTAAAATCAGCGTAATAATCAGAATACGTATGAACATGGCAGTCTTGATTAAATAGATAAATAGGGAATCCCAGTAATTTCGGATGGTTAATCTAGCTAAATTTTCTGAAAAAAATCAGGGATAAGAAGAAACTAATGCTATAAACCGCTTAGAAAAGCACTGCCTTGGTGACCTTTTTACGGGTGATTTTAAAAAACTCCTCATGGATGTTAAAGATGGGCTCTCCGTCCGCACTTACTTTGCGGGTATAGGTGCCGTCTTCGTTCATCTGGTACCTATTGACATTATCCTTGAGATTATAATACAGGATGTTGATTGCTTGTTTTTTTAATATATCAGCCTCTATCAAAAACAGGGATTCCAACCGCCGCTCAAAACTCCGCACCATAATGTCGGCACTGCCTGCATATACTTTGGGCTTGCCTTCATTGTGAAAATAAAATATTCTGGAATGCTCCAGGAAGTCTCCGACTACAGAATACACCTCAATATTTTCACTCAACCCTACCCTGCCAGGCCTGAGGCAGCAGATGCCCCTGACGATAAGTTTGATGCGAACCCCAGCTTGTGACGCGGCATAGAATTCCTCAATAGTAGCCTTGTCTTCCAATGAATTGATCTTAATCACAATTCCAGCAGGTTTACCATTACGGGCATTTTCGGCTTCATTTCTGATCATTTTAATGAGCTTTTTTCTCATATCATCCGGGGAGGTAATCAGATACTGGTAGGTATCAGGTTGTGAGTGCCCTGTGATGACATTAAAAAATTCTGAAAGATCGCGCGCATAGATCTTATTGGTAGTCATCAACCCAAGATCTGTATACAGTCTGGAGGTGGTCTCATTATAGTTACCGGTAGACATATGGACGTAGGTAGTCACTTTCCCATCAATTTGCCGGACTATCATGAGTAATTTAGTATGGGTTTTCAGACTTGAAATCCCGTAAATCACAAAGCAACCGGCCTTCTGTAATTTTAAGGCCTCTTTAAGGTTGTTTTCCTCATCAAAGCGGGCTTTTACTTCAAATAGTACCGAAACGTGCTTACCGTTTTCAGCAGCCTTCAATAACGCATTAGAAACACGGGAATCCCTTGCCAGGCGGTAAATCGTAATTTTAATAGCAAGGACATGGGGGTCTTCTGCTGCTTTTTCTATCAATTCCAGCACAGGTTCCATGCTATTATAAGGATGGTGCAGGAGGACATCCCGCTCCTCAAGGATATCAAAAATCTTATCTTTCCCCTGTTCCGGGTAGTTCATCGGGGGTACAGGTGGATGAGCCCTGGGCAATCGGTCTTTTAGCTCCGGGTGGCTGACGATCTGGAAAAAACTGGTAAAATCAATCAGGTTACCCCGCTTAATAGTGAAAATATTATCATCATCCAGTTCCCACCGGCGCTTCAGCAGGTTGATCATCCAGGTATCGTACCCTTCTTCAATCTGGATCCTTACCACCCTTCCGGTTTTACGGGTTTTGAGCTTCAATTGTAATTCTTCGAGGAAATTAGCTTCGATATCATCACTTTCTTCAAGAGTAAAGTCTCCGTTACGGGTAACTCTGAACAGGGTAACCGACAATATGTCCACATTGCGGAACAGGATCTCTATATTGCCCCTGATGATGTTTTCAATAGGCACAAATATCACCTGATCATCACGATAGATTTCGAAAAATCTGGGCAGGTTCTTGGGTATTTGGATAAAAGAAAGTTTGTTGACGTCCTTTTTGTTCTTTGGGTTCTGGGTCACCACACCAAAGATCAGCCTTTGATTCATGAGCAAAGGAAAGGTATGGTAGTTGTCATATACCATAGGAGTAAGCATGGGATATATGGTCTCATGAAAATAGGTGTTAACTATTTCTTTTTCCGGGTCGGATAGCCCGTCATAAGTTTCAATTTTCAGGCCATTTTCATCAAACATCGGACTCAGCAAATCAATGAATACCCTGTTTTGCTTCAGCACAAATTCTTTTACGTTTGTGAGTAACTTTTTACGAAACGGATTCTCCCGGAGGCCCGAGTAGTCAATCCGCTCTTTGCCATAATCCAGGTAATTGTACAAACTCCCCACCCTAATCATAAAAAACTCGTCCAGGTTTGAGGAGGTGATGGCCAGGAATTTTAACCTTTCGAAAAGATTGCGCTTATCGTCGATCGCCTGATCAAGCACCCGGTAATTAAACATCACCCAGCTCAAATCCCTGCTGACGTAGGGACTGGTGGCAATTTGATCATTGATACGGTCTTCGAGTTTCATGGGAAGGAAATATCCAGCGCAAAAATAAAAAAAAGGGCCTTATCGCAAGCACCCTTTTGTCAAAGGTAATAAAAAGGTAATCTTATTGCAATGGCAGGGGGCTTTCCACTTTCTCAGTCGCTCGCATCCCCGACTTGGTTCGTGTCCCCACGAACTAACCAACTGGTCGTAGAGTCTTGCTACGACCCTATCCAACTTAATCACTCGCTTTGCAAAAGCGCTCGAGCGGTGTGACTAAGCGGTTTTTTGACCGTTTTAGAGCCTCCTGCCGGGGCTCAAACAAAATTCCCCTAAATACCTAAAATACCCTCTACAGTACATTCATACACATTTTTTACTATTTGAGATACGTCTAAATACGCCAAAAAACTTAAAATAACTTGACCTATAACTTGACCTATAATATATTTAATCCTAAATTTATCCATGGCTACAGTAAAGGCTTTAATTAGGAAAAAGAAGATTAACACTGATGGAAATTGCTTAATTTTCATAAGATATGGGCATAAGCAAAAGGTCATCGATATAAGTTCAGGGATTAAAGTAAAACCAAGTAATTGGAATGGCGATAAAGAAAAAATTAATTCCATAAATGGTTTTAATAAAAACAAAAGCAATGAGAGCTTGATTAGTAATCTTTCTAAAAATGACTTGCTTTGTAATGCCAGATTAGAAAACCTAAAAATTGATTTACTAAAAATCGCCCGAAGCCTAGAGTTAGAAAATATTGAGCCAACTACTAAAATTGTAAAAAGTAAGTTTTTAGAAATTCAATTTTCAAAGGGGAATGAATTAAACGGGCAAAATAGTTTATTAATAAATGATTTGCTTGAGGATTTTATATCTAAATCAAATAAAAGTCAAGCCACGAAAGCCAATTATAGGACAGCTTATTTTCATTTGCAAAAATATCAAAAAGCAAAAAAGAAGGTTCTAAATATTGATGACATAAGTCTTGGCTTATTTGACGACCTTAAACATTTTTTGTATAATGAGTTAAGAAAACCTGATGGAGAATTAGGTCTTTCTGATAATTCAGTTGCGACTACTATCAAAAATATAAAGGTTTTTCTAACCCACCTGAAACAAAGAAATTTTCCTATACCTGACATTTCATCTAAGTTAAAAGCAAAAAGAACAACAACCCCTATCTATTTTTTGAATGAGCAAGAGTTAGATAAATTAGAGTCTTTCAATTATTTTATGGAGAAATATGAAAAGGTTCGTGATGTGTTCTTATTTAATTGTTATACAGGACTACGGTACTCTGATTTAAAGAGACTAAGTAGAAATCATATTATCGAAAATACTATCCAATTAAGGGCCTACAAAAATCAAAAAGACATTTTTGTTCCTATCACTAAAAAACCAAAAGAAATTCTTCAAAAATATGATTACAAGTTGCCGGTGATTTCCGAGCAGAAGTTTAATGATTATATAAAGGTTTGCTGTAAAATGGCCGGAATCAATCAGATGGTAGAAGTCATCAAAACTAAATCTGGAAATAAAACATACTCTCAGGCTCCAAAATGGCAATTAATCACTTCCCATATTGCGATTAAAACCTTTATTTCCCTATGTGGAAAAAAGGGTATTTCCCCAAAAATCGTTTCTGAAATAACAGGTAAAAGTGTAGAAGTAATTATTAAACACTATTATGGAATAGACCAAAAAACCATCAAAGAGCAGATGATAAGAGCTTTTGGAGGTGCGTAGGGCTTGTTATTAGGCTTCTGCCAACTTGGCTTTGACTCAGAAAGAATACATTCTTATCGACATTGCTAGGCAATTGATTCCTTGAGGGGTAATAAATTAAAATCCTAATCAGAAATCGGTTTTGGTTCTTGATACTTTTCCTTTCTCAATAAAAACATTTCATAATAGAGTTCGTAATCTTTTATCCCATTTCCATAGGTTTTGGCATTTAGATAATACTCCTCCGCCTTGTCGTAATGCTGATTAACCTCAAGGAAAAACCCTATCAATAGATTATTAAGTGGAGAATCTATCTTGTTACTATTTTTTTCATGCAATTCCGCAGCTTCTATTATCCTCACATCTATGTGTTGTCCACTATGCTCGTAATTTATAATAACATCAAAACTTGATCCTTCAAATTCGGAAGGATTAAAGCAGAAATATTTTTCAGAATTTTTTTGTGACAAGAGGAGTTCCTTTTCACCCGATTTAACATATTCATACAATTTTAATTCAACTATACCATCGGTAGTATGGTGACAAATCCATTTTAAACAGACTTTTTCTGAATCTGAAGGATCAAAATTTATCAATCCATCAAATGGATGGGGATAATAAAATTGTGGCCGAAATGGCATAGTATAGTGATCAATTCTTTCCGTAGTCGGCAATCGAAATATTTGATAGAAAAGGGATTTTTTTTCTTTAATTATTTTTTTCCAGCCTCTTCCCTCTTCCAAACTTAATTTAAAAGTATCTGGACCAAAACACTCAAATGTATGACCCGCCCCGTTTAGAAAACCAATGTATGACCCAGCCTCAAGAACTATTTCATCCTTTTTTGTTAAAAAATCAAATACTTCTATTTTTTTATCACCCCTATTTAGGTATACATCCCCCTCAACTGCAATTACTAAAAAGTCCCTTGCAATTGAACAAAGTGCAAAATGAAAAATGGCGATGAATAATATTATTTTCATTTAATTTAAATTTAAAAACCCCAAACAGATCTCATTAGAATAAAATTTGTAAAACCCACTCTAGAGGGTTCACCAGCTAAATTATGATAATGAGTTTGGGTATAGTTAACCATGTAATTATGAGGTATTTCAAAACGGCTAGAAACATCAAAATCTGCATCAGAAAAAAAATGGGCAAGTGGCCCTTGCTTATGTGAATGAAATGAATACTTGGTAACCCCTTTTTCAGTAATATCAGTCATATCTACACTATTTGGATTTCTTTTTCCCCAAACAAATAACCTTTCTTTGCCTTCAACGTAAATTCTGGATTTTTCTTCAGTACCCTTATACAACCACCTATTTATTTTAGTATTTTTTACATTCTTGAGATCCCTTGCCCCTTTTCCAACAATTTTACTCATACCGTATTCCCCATCCATAGTGAAACCAAATTCCCTTTTATAAGCACTTTGTAATTGCTGAATTTTACTTAGTTTGTACTTTACTTTATTTGGGAAATTATCATATTCATCATTTCCAGTTTTTTTCGAAAATCTTATTTGAGCAGAAGCATGATACATTGAAAAAGCCATTCCACCACCAATCAAAGCACTTCTCCAAACATCGCTTGATTCACCTCGATTTAAGTGAGTTCCTAATCCACTGCCAGTTGCACCGCCAATAAACGACCCCAATCCACCTGGAATAGCAGCGCCTACTGCTCCTCCTGCGAGACCTGCTATTCCACCACGCATTGCAGAAATCCATTTATCCTCTCCGGTTAGAGCTGAGGAGAAATGACCAGCAACAAAACCGCCTTTTCAAGACGGTTTTAAGAGCCCCCGGACGGATTCGAACCGCCGACCGGCTGATTACAAGTCAGCTGCTCTGGCCAACTGAGCTACGGAGGCATTTCATTACCAATTTAATCCTTTCGCGACCGGCTGATTATCCCGTCCTTTGGACGGGACTCTACCAGCTGAGCTAAGGAGGCTTTGAAAAAGGTTTGCAAAACTAACTCGTCAAAAAGTATTAGTCAAATGAAAGTCCAAGTTTATTCAAAAAAATCACTCTCTAAGGATCTCTTGAATGCGGATCATTGATGCCGAATGGGCATCACGCTGGGCCTGGCTCTCTGATGGGTCATCAGCACGCCGCATGTATGCATGGCCTGATCCGGGATAGATCACATATTCATAGGACTTTCCGGCCTGTTCCATCATCTCTTCAGAATCTGCAATGGTGGCATTCACACGCTGGTCATCTTCTCCGTAAAAACCATATACCGGAGCTTCAATCCTGGCTATGGCGTCTGCACCTTTTGGTCCGGTGCCATAAAAAACCAATGCGGCTTTCAAGTCCGGATTATAGGTCGCCATCCGGAACGTCTGGGAGCCTCCCCAGCAAAAGCCGATCACGGAAACCTGATCAGAAGCCCCAGGAAGCGTTTTAACAAAATCAAATACTGCATTCAAATCACCGGCAACCTGATCTGGATCTAATTGATAAATGGCATTTCTCGCTTCATCACTACTGGGAAAAGCGGTAGTCTTTGAATAATTCTCATTAAAATCTGAAAGCAAATCAGGTGCGATGGCAAGGTATCCGGCCTCTGCCAGCTGGTCGGCCATGCTCCTTACCCAGTCGGTAAGCCCTCTGTTTTCATGGATCACGATGATGGCCTGGGCATCATCAGACCGCTCCGGATATACTACAAAACTATGGACGGTACGGTCGCCATTAGCTATCTGCACCCATTCGTGGTGCCGTGGGGATTTTTCCAGACGGTCCAAAGCAGCATCTTGTGCAGCAACAGCGCCACCAGTAATTAACATCACAACTAAGCCTAAATATTTCATGATTTGGAATAATTTAATATTAAGTAAGTCACTAAAGCTGAATTTGTTCAAACCGGCACTTTTATCATACCGAGGACAATATAAAGCTTTCAGCGGAGGGTTACAACCAAAGATCCGAACGGGTTGAAAAGGGCATAATTTTTTCTTTTGAAAAGTATGAAAATCTTAGCCAGGTCTAATTTCTGGTTAGGGAGCCGGTAGATGAACCTGATAGTTATCAAGTCCTTCGATTACACTGGCATTTTATTGGTAATCTGAATAAAATTCTATTTTTTTACCATGGCAAAAATTTATTGGTGCTATGTATAGATTACTTAAGGTCATTATCATCCCTTTAACAGGAATCCTGTTTTTACTTGGTTCCCATAAATCATTAGCTCAGGTCGATTCAATAGCCCTCTCCCGCGAATACTATAACATGGGTATGGAAATCTTCGACTACACGCATAGAAAGCAAGCAGCGGAGCTATTTGAGCAGTCTGTGGCATACAACCCCAAAGATGCAGAAGCCAATCTAATGGCAGGCCGGTCCATCATGCTCAGTATAAATAAACCTGCCGCCCTACCCTATTTCCAGGCAGCCAATAAGCTCGATCCCTCTGTGCATGTGGACCTGCTATTCTTCCTGGGGCAGGCCCACCACTACAGTTCCAATTTGGATAGCGCCCTGCACTATTACAATGCCTTTTACAGACACATCTCCAGATCACTGGATATCAGAAAGGCCGACAAAATCCATGAGGTCAACAGAAAGATGTTTGAATGCCGAAATGCCAAAATATATATGGCAAATCCTGTTGATGTAAAATTTAACCATTTGTCGAGAAATGTCAATTCAGAGTGGCCTGACTACGCGCCTTCAGTGACGGCAGATGGGTCATTAATGGTATTTACCTCAAGACGCCCCGATGATAACCTCAACCCGTCTCTGGCGGATGACTATCAGTATTTTGAAGATATATACTACTCCGAATACAAAGATGGGGAATGGGAATACTCTCTGAACATTGGGCCACCACTCAATACCTTTTATCACAACTCTAATATTACCATTTCCCCGGATGGTAAGGAAATGTATGTCTACAGTGATGGTAATGGTGGAGATATTCTCGTTTCAAAGTCCAGTGGACCGGGTATTTGGAGCAAGCCAGAACCCTTGAATGGTATTAATTCGACTTATTTGGAAAGCTCTGTGTCCGTTACAGCTGATGGTAAATACATGTACTTCACCAGTAATCGGCCCGGTGGATACGGAGGTACAGATATTTACGTAGCTACCAAAAACAGGAGTGGCAACTGGACCGGCATCAAAAATCTGGAGAACCTCGTGAATACTGAATTTGACGAGGAAAGTGTTTTTGTGGTGCCGGCCGGAAATGAATTATATTTTAGCTCCAACGGCCATGCCGGTATGGGTGATCTTGATATATATAAAACCGTATTTGACTCAGCCTCCATGTCATGGGGACCCCCCGTTAATCTGGGTTTTCCTATCAATTCTGTTGAAAACGATATGCATTTTGTACTAACAGGTGATGGACGGTATGCCTACATGTCCTCAGTGAGAAAGAACTTTTCAGGGATTGAAGATATTTTTATGATTGATATGAAGACCTGGAAGCCAGTGGATCAGGAAGCAGAAGACTTCGTAGATCCTTTTGTGGCAGGTCCTACCCCAGGTAAGGGTAAAAATGGTTTTATGGAATTTTGTCTCATTGATGGAGAAACCAATAGACCTGTAATTGGTAAGGCCAATCTATATGATACACATGGCTCTTTATATCCGCTGAAGTCGGCTGGTATGAATTCCTACAGAATAAACTTTAAAAATCAGCCTGTAAAAACCAATGGCGGTAAGCTAACCGTGATTTTTACTGCCGATGGATACCAGGAAAAGGAGGTAGTAGTCTATGGTTTCCATAATAGCATAGAGGTCAAAGATTCCATTTTTATGGTGAAGGAAATAAAGCCTAAGCAAACTGTAGCAGCCGTGTACGCTACACAGAAACCATTTGAGGTGAAGGCCATCGATATTCATTTTCCTCACGATAGTGATGAGCCCTACTCTTTTCTAGGTGCAGAAAATCTCCTGGCATTGATGAACCAGGATATGAGTCTGTATCTTGAACTCGCCGGGCATACCGATAATACAGGGGATGAAAACTATAATTTGTCCCTGAGTCAGAAAAGAGCCGAGGCCATCAGTAAATATCTTATTGCGGCTGGTGTATCCTCAGACAGGATCATTGCCAAGGGTTATGGACAAAAAGAACCCCTCCTTGACAGTGATACTAAAGATGCACGGCGGCTAAACAGAAGAGTAGAATATAGATTGTACAAACCCTGATACTATTTAAAGATCCCAACTAATATTCGTCGACCCCCTAAGATCAGGGAATAAAAAAACCCGAAAGCATCAACCTTCGGGTTTTTTAATTTAAACAAATGAACCCTATTTCGGATCCAGTATCAGGTTAATCCTTTCGATCACATCCTCGAGGTGTGCTCTGGTGATGCCTGAAGTCCTGCCAAGATTATTCCTTACCTGCTGTCTTAAGGTTTTTAATTCCGAACGTGCCAAAGCTCTAAGATCACTTTGGCTGGCTTTAAAGGAATTGGTAGCATGAAATGGTCGATCCCATCCCGAAATGCTCACCTGATCAGCCTTCATCAAGGATTCCATGCGCTCAATATATGCACGCTGCAGGTTCCTGCGATAAATATCGATATTACCACCAGCCCTGAGTTCAGTCCACAGGCCATTTCTCATATCTGTGAACATTTCCTGTGCTGTGTAGGTCTTGCTCCCCAGGGCAGCTTCTGCCTCAATGAGTCGGTGAATACGGGCTGCATCCATCACCTGGTTAAGAGTATTTGATTGGAATGTTCTAATCCTTTCAGCAGCCCCTGCCCCTTCGATCCTGTTCAGCACCGGCCGTTCCAGAAGCCATCCGGGTGTTTTAAAGGTATTCTCCTGCAACCAGTTCATGGCTCGCTTTTGAATGTCTTTAGGCACAAATTCATACACTACCGCCTCTTCCTCAAAGGTGCTGAATGTCTCATAGATCCCACCGATATTGCTTTTCACATGGCCGTTATAGCGGTTCCACTGCCCTACTACCTGTCCGTAAAGCTCCTCGAGGGTTTCAAAATGCTCCCCCTCTTCAGTAGTCCAGGTCACCAGGTTGGGTACAATTCTTTTCAGGTTGGCCACGCCATAAGTCGAAGCTTTCATAGCATCATCTCCCAGGTCTTCCGTTTGCGACCGTGGGTCAATAGGATTTCCGGTTTGCCTGCCATACCAATAGATCTGATCCCTGTGCTCCTTGATCCATTCATTCAATATGGCCTTTTCTTCATCTGCTAAATCAGCATCGGGGAAATAAGAATAACCCCACTTGATGGACCATTTATCATAAGGGCCCACTTCCGGCATTAAGGATACATCATCACCCGGTTGCGCCACGTAGTTAAAGCGGGCGTAATCCATAATTGATGGGGCTGTCCCCATTGCTTCGGTAAAGGTTTTTGATCGCAGTGAATCCACCGGATAAGCATGGCTGGATCCCATATTATGAGGCAGGCCTAGGGTATGGCCCACTTCATGAGCAGAGACAAATCGGATCAGACGTCCCATTACTTCTTCCTCAAACTTCACCGCGCGGGCATCAGGATTTACCGCCGCAGTCTGGATAAAAAACCAATTGCGCAGCAAATTCATCACATTATGATACCAGATAATATCACTTTCAATAATCTCACCTGACCTGGGGTCATTGACATGGGGACCCATGGCATTTTGAATCGGATTGGCAGTATAGCGAATCACGGAAAACCGCACATCTTCAGGACTCCAGTCCGGATCTTCTTCCTTTGAAGGCGGATCCTTAGCGACAATGGCATTTTTAAATCCTGCGGCTTCAAAAGCCACATTCCAATCCTCTACCCCCTGCTTAAGGTACTTTCTCCATTGGAATGGTGTAGCAGGATCAATATAATATACGATTTGCTTGGCCGGCTCTACCAGCTCCCCGTTTTTATACGCCTCAAGATCCTCGGGTTTTGGCTCAAGCCGCCATCTGGTTATAAATCTTCGTTCTGTAGCCTTCTGTTCATCCAAACTATAGTCTGTTTGTGCAACACTGAAATACCCTACCCGCTTATCATAATTCCTGGCTTGCATAGGCACTTTTGGCAGCAATACCATGCTTTGGTTCATTTCTATGGAAAGAGTATTGGTATTACTGTTTGCCGGTGGGTTGGCTGCTACATAGGTAAGGATGTGCCGCACCTCAGTATTTTGCGGAAAACTCTTCATGAACACAATTAGACTGCGCTTTTTATCAAGGCTTCGTACCTGGAAAGATTTCCTCTGACCTTCACTCAAAGCACCAATCATCGGTACATCAGTTGTGAAAAAATCATCAACCTGTACCACATATGAGGTGGAGTCTTTGTTCATGGTTTCTATATCAAAAGAATAGATTACCGGCTCAAAATTATTATTCCTTACCGATTCATAGATGGGGTGGTCTTCAGAGGCTACATTTTGGGTAGATACTGCTCTAAGCAATAGCTTATTATCCATTTTTTCCCAACGCATCACCTGCTGGTTACGGGCTTTCATACCAGCCCCGCCAAAGTTCAGACCTTGCACGGTACCGGAAATAATGCTCACCACCAATATTTCACGACCAAGAATCGAATCGGAAATCTCAAAATAGTGCTTGTCTTTTACTTTATGGGTGGTAAAGAGACCCTTTTTGGTCTCTGCATCCTTAGTAATCACCTTATCATAGGCTTTATCATTGGAGGGCTTTTTTTCCTCCGTTTTAGGGGCTTCTTTTTTCTTTTTCTTAAAAAGCTGGGCATTTGCCGGACCTACCTGGAGGAAGAAAAAGAGAATTGCTAAAAATGTAAATAATTGTTTCATAGGTTAATTGATATTTTCATTAAAGAAACCAAAACTAAGGGTAGGGGCAGTAAAGAATGATGCGAAACGCTTAATTAAAATGATGAGTGGTAGTATTCAAAAATCCTAACCATTGAAGTTATGAAAAAGTCGTATTACGGCACAAGCGAGACGCTTGCGCCGGTTGGGAAAAGAAACTCTAAAAACCTATAAGCCCATATTGGATAATACAATAACATTATTTTTTTGGGAATGGCCATCCTTTAGTTATCCCTTCACCTCCAATCGAATCAATTATTGCAACGGGTATGTCATACTCTGCAGCTAATTCTTTATTATAATTTTCCTTTAACTTATAATATAAGGTTCTGTTGTTTTTAATATCGACTTGAGATATCCCAGCTTTGTCTAAAGGATATTTTAAATCTGCTTCAATGTGGGCATTATCCTCAATTTTGATGCTTTTATTCCAAATCTCTAAGCGCAACTTTTCAGATAATCCAAATTTCTCTATTGGCTCTAATTTTAGAGAATTTAATTGAGTATCGCTTATATTAATCTTTGGATGAGAATCGTAATAACTTTTTGAAATCATACCCACCCATTGTGCCATTCCAGATTCAGCTTTCTCTTTAGAGGTATATGCATAAATATAGATGTTTGTTGGGTTAGTGTGATGCTTAAATCCAGTCCTTTTTGCAGTCTTATAATATAAATAAGTTAGTAAATCATTAACTTTTTGTTTAGTAATCGCAGTATCCGAAATTAATACATCTATCTGCACCTGAGTTTTAATCGGAACATCCTGAACTTCATTTTTTAAAATCGTATGTTTCAGGATCTCTTTTGACTGAGTAGATTTAGAACAATTTGTTAAAACCAATCCAATTGCAATGAATAAGGTTATTTTTAATGTTCTCATATTTAATAAATTAAGGTTAATAATTCAGATTTCTATGTTATCCGGTATTGAGTCAACAATTCTGTGTCAAAATTATCACTAACGTTTATTATAGCTTTGAAATTCTGTAATTTGTAATTCTTTGATTATTATTCCTTCGATCCTCATTGTCCTACTGCTTTTTGGTATGTTTTAAAAGTATTTGAGAATTGTTCAGCCTTGTCGTGATTGCTTAAACAGTAAGCTTCGTTCAGCCCAGTACTACTTCTAATTTCAATGTTGCCATATAAGCAAATTGGGATTTGATAATTGTCTTTAAACCTTTTATCTGGACTTCCATTTTTATTGACTTTGGCCCAAGTATTTCCAATTACGTTTGAATCAGATGGAACCCCTTCTTCTTCCATGAATTGATTAGAAATAAAATCAAATTCTACTTCTTTAATGTCTATCAGCCCGAATTTTTTGTTACTATCAACTATGGCAATAAATGCTGGATAAATGTATAAATCTCCCCCTTTAGCATTTTCGAAATGTAGAGCATCAAACTTTGATTTAATTATGTCTAAGTTACCAAAGCCAAATTTTACTTGTTTTCTTGTGATTGATTCTGAGGCAGCAGTACGCATAACTATTTTGTCTATTTTTGAGGTTGATGTTATGTCCCAAATTTTTTGACAAGACAATAAAGTCTTGTAACTGTCTAGAAGTTCGTAAAATGCATTTTCAATTTGCTTATCTGTTTTGATATCAATATTTACATAGCACTCTGATAGTTGCTTTTCCAAGTCTGTTAAATACTCTATTTTAAAATCCCTATTTTGTATGAACCACTTAATGAAAAAACCAACAATTAAAATATATGAAAAGGTAAGTAAGATTTTGCTTGATTTTAAACTCGATTTAGCTTTTGATATCTCTCTTTTTAAATCGATTTTCTCTTGGTAGCAAGAAAGTAATGTATCCCTAAGTTCTTGTAGCCCTTCGGTTGTGGTTTCTTCAACATTTTCTGTTGACTTTAATTCTATTCTTTGGTTGGGATTTATCTCTTGCTGTGGAATTTCAAGGTCTTGGTAGCTTTGATTTGATGAGTTAGATTGCTTTTTTCCACCAACTCTCTTTCTATCATAAATCCCAGTTCCGGATAATCCGGTGTTTATAAATGTTCCTCGATTGTTAAAGTTTACACTTGCACCCGGCACTCCAATTGTTGTGCTAATGCCTGTATTGCTAAAGTTTAGAGTAACACCAGGAAATAATTTTACTCGTCTTCTAAATCTCATTATTATTTACTCTTAAGTGTTTGACCATAAATAACATACGATCTACTTGTTGCTTTATAAATGAAATTAATATGTATGCCAAAATCACTGGTGGTTAATAGTCCAATTCAACCCAAAAAATGTATTAGCAATAATTCTAATTCTTTCCTACCTAAGTTTAAAAATATAATTATTAGAATATAAAAACAAATTAGCTGTTGGCTGTTAGCCTTTAGCTATTGGCTAGGAAAACGCTAGTAGTTTCGGTAAACGTCATTTTATTTCCCATTTTACCCTTTTAAGACGATTAGCTACTTTATTTAGGGTCTCAACTAATGCCTTTTCTGCTGGTAATTCCCCAGTAACTAAGTCTTTGAAATTACCATCATATTCAGATTTGAGTTGTTCCCAAGTCTCTTGTGGTTTTGCATAGATCAAAGCAGTGGAAGGGTGTTCGGGTATCCATGCGTTATTGTTCTTGTAACCGATCATATCATCCTGACCGACTTTCATCAACATTTCATCAAAATCATTACTTTTAAAGAACTCCTGTATCTCGTCATCTTTCAGCATCTGGTGGATGTCGTACACATGGCGGATTTTATTCCTCAAATCCGTGATTGGTTGTTCTGATCTGGAAAACCTTACTAAACTCATGATCTTCTCACAAAACGTTCTCAGCTTGCTCAATACCAGAATGGTAAATGGAGCCATGTTGTACTGTTCGATCAGTTCGTCCTGTCCATTGGCTTTCATCATTTCATAGATGTAGGAACTTACCTGCATTTCAGAGAATGGTTCAAAATTTCCTAGCCAGGTAGCTTCTACCACAACGTGTTCTCTTACCTGACCAAAATCTCCTTCAAAAATCTTATCGTACTGGTGTACCGTTTTCCGAATGTTACCCATCTTGTTGGTTAATCCGTCGACCTCTATTTCCGGAATTACCTTCTCCACCACTTTACTAATTGCCCGAATCTTCTTCTTCAACTGATTATCATTTTCTCCTTCATTGCGAAGTATCAATATCTTCCGAAAACCGCTCTATAAGCTTATGACATTTTGAAAGTGCAGTTCCTCCTTTGAAAACAGCCTGACTGGCCATTTCAGAATGGAATATTTCATACAGAGCAATGGTGACCCAATAATCCTTTTCAATATAAATATCTCTCATATCCATATAATCCGCTGTAGCAAGGATAGCATCTTGTAGTAGTTCTTTTTTGCTGTGTAAGTTCATGTCAGTTAATGTTCCATTTTGGAGCAGTTGGCAATGTTTCTTCTTTAATCCCCAGTTTATAGGAGGTAAGCGGATTCAGGTTGGTTCTCAAACCTTCAATGCTGTCCCTTTTCCTTGAAAATTCAAGTATAGCACCCAGCAATGCTTTTGCTCTTGGCGGGTATTTTATGGCGTACCTGACCATCTTTGACAGATCATTTTCTGGGAGTTTACTGATCTTGTTCTTTAGTAATGTTATGGCCGATTTCTTGTTCAGATCAGGTATGGTCTTAAAGTCTTTGAGTGCATCCAATATTTCAAGTAAGTAGTAGTTTTCAGTGGTTACGTCCACATAGCTTTTTACTGGCTTCACCTGTGTTTTTCCAATCATGGTTGTTACGCGTTTGGCTTTACTGGCTACTTTAATGGTTTTTGGAACCTGAGTGGTTAAACCCATGCGGTTGTATAATGAACCTCCCGTAATGTATGCAATACGTTTCCCATCCTGAAAGAGGTATGGTTTCAGTAATTCATCCTCTCTTGGCCTTAGTTCTCCAAATGCAGATTGTTTTGGTTTATAGAACACTCCGGTAGATGCTCTTTTGATAATACCTTTTTTCATTAATCTTTCAATAGCTTTAGCAGCAGCACTGTACTCAGACCGGTCAATACCTAGTTGCTGATACTTGAAGGTCATGCCTTCCTGCATCCTGATGATTTTACGTTCTATTTTCTCTGCTACCTTCATTTGCTTGTTAGAAATTACTTAACGGGAACAAAGATAAGAAATCTAGATATTTTGTCAAGTATATTGCGCAAATTACTTGACATTTTAAGTCTGGAATGAAACCTATAAAAAGATGAAATGAGGTCGCTGTATTGCTTTCAATGTTTGCCAAAAATTTCATGAGAGATCAAAAAGTGACCATTTAGAAACAAAAAATAATTTGCTCGCGCTGGTCAATAATGTATTTTTACGTATAATAAAAAATATAGCCTTTAATCAAACTTATGCAACCAAATCCTTCGCCGATTGATGTTTGGGTAGTAACCCCAATTCAGAAATTTATTTCCAATCAAACTACCAGTGGTATGGTGCTTTTTGGTACCGCTATGATTGCCCTTATCTGGGCTAATTCGCCCTGGTCAGAAGCCTATCACGCGACCTGGGCGCATGAATTGTCTATTGGATATGATCAGTTTATTATAAAAAAGGATTTGCATCATTGGATCAATGATGGGTTGATGGCAGTGTTTTTCTTTGTGATTGGGCTAGAATTAAAGCGGGAGATTATAGCAGGTGAACTGTCGACCTTTAGGGATGCCTTACTCCCCCTTGGTGCGGGCATCGGCGGTATGGTAGTACCGGCTTTTTTTTATTACATCATAAACCCCACTGGTCCTGAAAGTGCGGGATGGGGTATCCCAATGGCTACTGACATTGCCTTTGCTCTTGGTATTTTGTATTTATTGGGTAATAAAGTCCCCCTGGCACTTAAGGTTTTCCTGACCGCACTTGCCATAGCCGATGATATTGGTGCGGTGATGGTGATCGCATTTTTCTATACCTCAGAGATCTCATTTGAAAGTCTGGGGATAGGGGCTATTTTTATGGCGGTGCTTGTGGGTGCTAATATTTTAGGTGTAAAAAACACCACATTCTACGGCATCGTTGGTATTGGCGGCTTATGGCTTGCCTTCCTATTATCAGGGGTCCATGCTACTATAGCAGCAGTATTGGCTGCCCTTACCATCCCTGCCCAAACTAAAATCAATAAGGACTATTTTCTGGGGCAGGCACGCCTCCTTACTGATAAATTTGACCTGGCAAAGGACAACGACACCGTATTGGTCACCAAAGAGCAGTTTCATCTATTAGAACGGTTCAGGCACCTGTCAAAAAATGCCCTCACCCCCCTTCAAAGGCTGGAGCATTCCCTGCACCCTTTTGTGGCATTTCTGGTAATGCCGGTTTTTGCTCTTGCCAATGCAGGCGTTACTTTTTCAGGCGATTTTATAGAAGAGATCCAAAGCCCGGTCACCCTGGGTATTATCGTAGGCCTTATTGCTGGTAAAGTGGTTGGGATCGTATTAATTTCTAAACTGATGGTAAAAATGAAATGGGCCTCCCTCCCAACCAATGTCAATTGGATGCACATTTACGGGGCAACCTTTCTGGCCGCAGTAGGTTTTACCATGTCTCTTTTTATTACCGAACTGGCTTTTAACGACCCGAAATTGGTCCTTCAGGCTAAGATGGCCATATTAATAGCTTCCTTCATCGCCGGGTTAGTTGGGTTTTTAATATTGAAAACTGCCGGAAAGACCCAGGTATATCCTCCAGAAGCACCGCCTGAGCCGTGAGAAAAGTAAGCTACATTTTTGGTGTAATACTATTGCTGTTGGTGGCCCTTACGGGACCTATTAAGCATACCCCGCTGACAGAACGGCCCCACTATGAACTCATGATGCAAAGCCTCAGGGACTTTCAACCGGAACCATTTCCGGCTACCGGTACTTTAAAAGCCGGTTGGACCAAGGTCAACATCACGCCTGAATATAGCATGCCTTTGGCCGGGTACAGACCCCGGGACGGATTTGATGAAGTCCGGGATTCGCTATTTGTCAGAATCATTGCTGTAAACAATGGCTCTGGTACGGCTTTTTTTATCACTGCAGACCTCTTACTTTTTCCGCCGGAATTAAGGACCCAGGTCCTGGCATCCATCCCTGAAAACAGTTTTGTATATTTTGGTGCTACCCATACCCATCATGGTTTGGGTGGCTGGGACAGCAGTCTTGCTGGCAGGTGGGTTACCGGCACTTATCATCCGGATTGGGTATTGTCTACAGCGGAAAAAATAAAAAGGGCCATGGAGACTTGCCAAAACTCACTGAGTGCTGTCCAGATCATTTACACGGAATCTGACGCCTCTGAAATGGTTGAAAACAGACTTGACCCGGCAAGCATTTATAAAGATGGTATTATCAGAACTGTCAATTTTGTAAAGGCTGATGGCAGAAAAGCAAAATTAATGACCTTTAGCGGCCATCCTACTACCCTACCAAGCCGGGAGCGACTGGTTTCCAATGATTACCCCGGGGCATGGGCGCAACTTGAATCAAAAATGGATACCGATTTCCCCATGTTTATGGCAGGCATGGTAGGCAGCCACCGCATTAAAGGCAAAAAGGAGGATGCTTTTACCGACAATACCGCTTCCAAAATTAATAGATTAATGATGAATTCGGCTGTTCAGGATACCATTTCCAGCCATTATATGGCCTGGGGTCGATTAACTGTAGCTCATGGACCCTCGCAATTGCGCATTATGAAATCCTGGAAATTGCGGGACTGGGTATTCAAATGGGTATTCGATGGTCCGCTCGAAGGTGAAATTACCTATTTGAAAATCGGGAACATCCTGTTTTTAGGCACCCCGGGTGATTTTTCCGGAGAACTCTGGTCGCGCAATGAATGGGACCGGTGGTATGCGCTTACCGGTAAACGGGTAGTCATCACCAGCTTTAATGGGTATTTTACAGGGTATATCACCCATGACAGCCATTATAAAAATTCCAAAAAAGAGGAAGTGCGGACAATGAACTGGGTAGGTCCTGAATTTGGGGCCTATTATGCTCTTATTCTAGAAAGTCTGGTAAAAAAAGAGGCCTCCGAGAACTAATTCCGGCGCTTATCTTTGAAATAAAAAAATAAAGAAAAGACTGCTGCCAAAATCAATCCCGCTACTGTAATAATATCAGTAATTCTTTCAGGCCAAAGTTCGGGTAAAATGCCTGTTATAAGGTGATGGATGTAAGAATATGACCTGATCTCATAGCCTAGTTGCCTTATGACCTCAAAATGCCAATCCGTGAGAAAACAATAGCCCCAGCCATAGAAATACCCCATACCAATCCATGAAAATGCCGTAATCAAAATCAGGATCCGGTGCCATTTCCGCCATCGCGGCACAGCCCACCCTGATAGGATAAATGCTACCACCAAAGTGTGGAAGACATAAAAGAATACATTTGCGAGGTGTAGTAAAAACAATATTATCAGGAGGTTTTATTTCAAATCCAGATCCCAATCATCATTGATGGTGCTTATGGCATGATGGGCCGTCATATCAAAAAGGCATGGCACTATAGAGACGTAGTTATTGGCAATGGCCCATTCATCATTATCCTCTCCCTTATCAAAATTTACAAAATTACCGGCCATCCAGAAATATCTTCTCCCATTGGGGTCAAAGCGTTGGTCAAACTCTTCCTGCCATTTGGCCCTGGCCTGACGGCAAATCTTGATGCCACGAATAGATTGTTTTTGTTTGGTTGGAAAGTTTACGTTAAGTGCCACTCCTTTGGGCAATCCCTTATTAATAACTTCTAGGGTAATATGTTTTACGTATTCTTTCACATGATCAAATTTTGCCTCCCAGTCATAATCACAAAGTGAAAATCCAATGGCCGGCATCCCTTCTATGGCTGCCTCAATGGCCGCAGACATGGTGCCGGAATACAGGACACTGATGGAGGTATTGCTCCCGTGGTTGATCCCACTCACCACTACGTCTGGCTGCTGGTCTTTGAGGACAAAATGTTTGGCAATTTTTACGCAATCTGCCGGTGTGCCTGAGCATTTAAAAGCAGGAATTTCACCGAATATATCTGTTTCCTCAAGCCTCAAGGTATTACCAATTGTAATAGCATGGCCCATACCTGACTGAGGGCTGTCTGGGGCTACCACTACCACATCCCCGATTTCCTGCATTACCTGGATGAGCGTACGGATACCATTAGATGTGATGCCATCATCATTGGAAACTAGAATAAGCGGTCTCTTCATGAGTTTAATTAGGGGTAATTAAGGAATTATAGTATCGGGTGATTTTTATCAGATGATCAATCCGGTCGACCTTGAGTCTTTCTTTTTTAATGTATGCTTTGATGTCCTGTTGTCGGTTTCGCATGATGCGGTACAGGTCCCTTTTCTTTTTAGAAAATTCAGCAATCTGCCCTTTTTCATTCAGAAAATAAAAATTATACACCAGCACAGGATAATTCATGCCCCGCATAAAGGGGTCATGATAGTACCGTGAAAACCGCGGGTCATAATAGGTAACATTTTGAATTTGAATGGATTCTCTGTTCAACAAAGTCAACTTCCCTTCAAATAAAACCTCGAAAAATACCGGTGCTTTGTAATTAGATGAAATAGCAAAAGGTAAAGCAAAAAATAGTCTGTATTGGCTAATTGTCTCATCAAAAATTTCAAAAAAAAGAATTTTTCGGGCAGAGAAGGCCTCCATAATATCGGCACCCCTTCTGAGTTGTATCACGTCCCGCTCCAGGTCGTATTTTATATCTCCAAACAGGGTATCCCCTTCCAGAAGCACTACTTTACCCTCATGCCAAAATTCATGAGGGAACCTTTGAGCCTCAAGTGAAACACTTAAGCCAAGAATCCCGATGAAAATCAAACAAATTTTAAGGCTATTAAACATATCTATTTCAAAATATCATGACCCATTTTATCCCTCTTGGTCTGCATATATTTTTCATTGTGTTGGTTAGTTGGGAGTTCGATGGTTATATTCTCCACAACTTCCAGGCCATATCCTATCAAACCTACCCTTTTCTTGGGGTTATTGGATATTAATTTCATTTTGCGAACGCCGAGATTTCGCAGGATCTGTGCCCCCACGCCATAATCGCGCTGATCCATTTTAAAACCAAGTTTTAGGTTAGCATCTACGGTATCCATACCCTCCTCCTGGAGTTTATAGGCTTTAAGCTTGTTGATCAATCCAATGCCCCTGCCCTCCTGGTTCATATACAGGACAACACCTTTTCCTTCATCCTCCACCATTTTCATGGCTGCATGCAACTGACCGCCACAATCACATCTGCACGAACCGAATATATCTCCCGTCACACAGGAGGAGTGCACCCTGACCATAACCGGTTCATCTTCCTTCCATACTCCTTTGGTCAAAGCAAGATGGGTTTCTCCGGTATTGGTTTGCTGGTAGGCTACCAATTCGAAGTTACCGTATTCGGTAGGCATTTTTACGTCAATGAGTCTTTCTATTAAAGTTTCGGTTTGAAGTCTATAGGCTATCAGGTCCTTAATAGAAACCAGCTTTAGCCCAAATTTTTCAGAAACCTTTTTGAGGTCCGGAAGTCTGGCCATGGTCCCATCCTCATTCATAATTTCGACCAGGACCCCGGCTGGTTTAAATCCGGCTAGCCGGGAAAAATCAATAGCTGCCTCGGTATGACCCGTTCTCCTTAACACACCGCCTGACTTAGCCCTGAGTGGAAAGATATGACCTGGGCGCGCCAGGTCCTCTGGTAGGGTAGCCGTATCTGCAAGGGCTCCTATTGTTTTAAATCGGTCATGAGCCGAAATGCCAGTAGTACATCCCTGCCCTATTAAATCAACCGACACGGTAAATGGGGTCGCATGTAAGGAGGTATTTCTGCCTACCATGAGTTCCAGACCCAACTCCTCGCAGCGCTCTTCAATGAGGGGCACACATATAAGCCCACGACCATGCGTAGCCATAAAATTTACAATCTCCGGGGTGATACACTCTGCAGCACATATAAAATCGCCCTCATTTTCACGATCCTCATCATCCACTACTATGATGACCTTACCATTTTTGATGTCTTCAATGGCGCCTTTTATATGATCTAGTTTTATTTCTTTTTCCATCATTCAACATTTCTTTGGCTACAACAATTTTAAGGGGGCAGTCGTTCGAAAAAATTTTACCCTCCTATCACAATACCTAGGGAATCTGCCAGCTTTACTTCCAGGTCTTTTAACTCCTGATGCGCCTCCATTACCTCGTCAATATCATCATCAGGCCCTGATTTTCTGATTTTTTCTAGATTATCCTGAAGCATCTTTCTGACCACCCGATATTTGAGCCTGAGTAAATTGGTCTTCACAGACACATTGAGGATATCTTCCTCTTTTGGCACAAAGATATCAAACATATCATGCCAACCGGCACTGACTTCATACTTTTCAGTCACCAGATCTATCACGGTCTTTTTGATGTCGCCATCCTTATGATTGAGGAAATAGTCAATATCCACAGGCTGGTCGCTTTCCATCCTGCTTTTAAAATCTTCTGCTATTTTTAAGTATAAAGGATCATTAAAGACCAGGTCTTCCAGTTCATTAAAAATAAACTTGGCCAGCAACTCCCCATCATCAGATTTCAAATGGCCGTAGTTGATAAGTATTCTTATGGTTTCTTTTTCCTGGTATGAAATAAGCTGACCAGGAGAAACATGAGTATCAACCAGCTCATCTTGAAAATCCTGTAGTGGCTCGGTGATTTCGGCATCCTGCTGTTTGCCGCGCCGATCACGCTTTTTGCGGATTAAAATTTTGTTCAGCTCGGCAATGATGACAGTCTCATCCATTTCCATGAGCTTACTGGTCTCACGGATGTACACCGACCGCTGTACAGGGTCTCCTATCAGACTGATGCTTTCTACGATGTCTCTGATCACCCCGGCCCTGCGAATAGGATCATCACCAGCCTCCCCTATGAGGAGTCCTGCTTTGAACCTAATAAAATCTTCCTTTGCACTGTTGAGATAAGCTGTGAACTCCTCAACCGGCCGTGCCTTCGAAAAACTATCAGGGTCCTCACCATCCGGCAAGGGCACTACCCTCACATTGAGGCCTTCCTCCAATATCATGTCTATACCCCTCAAAGAGGCTTTGATGCCCGCCTGATCCCCATCAAAAATCACCGTGATATTGTCTGAAAATCGCTTGATCAGTCTGATTTGTTCTTTTGTGAGGGCCGTGCCAGAGGAAGACACCACGTGATCCACACCGGCCTGTGAGAGGGCTATTACATCCGTATACCCTTCTACCAACAGGCATTCATCAGCATTTCGAATGGCATTTTTGGCCTGAAATAAGCCATAAAGTACCTCACTCTTGTGGTAGACCTCCGATTCCGGAGAATTCAGGTATTTTGGTTGTTTTTTATCTTTAGAGAGTGTCCTTGCGCCAAACCCAATCACCTTGCCTGAAAGGTTGTGAATAGGAAACATCACCCGCCCTCTGAACCGGTCGTACTTTTTATTTTCTTTAACCTGAATAAGGCCCGCTTTTTCCAGTAAATCTTCTGAATATCCTGCGGCTGTTGCTGCTGTGATCAGGCCATCCCAGGAGTCCAGGCTATACCCCAGCTCAAAATTTTTAATAGAATTGCTGCTGAATCCCCGCTCTTTAAAATAACTCAGACCTATCCCTTTACCTTCCTCATTGCCATGAAGAATTTTATTAAAGTGCTCATTGGCAAAACCCAAAACGATATAGAGGCTCTCCCGATCCTTCTGAGCTTCCTGGACTTCATCATTTTGGCCTTCATCGATGATTTCCACCCCATACCGCTGGGCAAGGAAACGAATGGCCTCCGGATAAGTCATCCCGTCATGCTCCATCAGGAAAGAAAAAGCATCTCCGGACTTACCGGTGCTGAAACACTTAAAAATTCCCATGGAAGGGGTTACATAAAAAGAGGGTGTTTTCTCATCGGTGAAGGGACTCAATGCACGGTAATACTTGTTACCGGCCTTCTTTAATGTTACAAAATCACCGATAACATCAAGGATATCCACACGGGATTTTACTTCTTCTATGGTTTGACGGGAAATCACGAGACTTCAAAGATAATCATGATTTATATAGTAATTTGAGCCCCACCCCTTAATTTTGTGATGAGGTTATAATTTTTTCCGACAACTTAAAATAAGGATCGATTGTTAAGTTGCCAAAGTAAACCAAGAAAAGCATGTCAATCAGTAAAGAAAGCATTTTAAAAGCTCTTTCCACCGTCCAGGATCCTGACCTGAAGCAGGATTTGGTATCCTTGAATATGATCCAGGGTCTTGAATGCACTGCAGATAAAATCTCCTTCAAACTGGTGCTTACCACCCCTGCATGCCCTCTA
>JBGTCD010000062.1:0-20117 GCA_041749015.1 Cyclobacteriaceae bacterium | reverse complement strand
ATAAAATGATTGGAGTTCAACGGATTCTAATTTCCCCAGATGATAAAAATTAGGATAACCTTTCACATAATAATTTTTAGATTTTAAGCGCCAATTACCAGCAAAGTAGAAGCCTACCTCAGGAAAATTCTTCAATAGATTTTCTATCATTTCCCAGTCCAAATATCTACTATCTAAACTTCCCGCATAGCCACATTTCAAATTATATTCACCAGATAACTTCATAGGACGAGATTCTAATGAAGTAGTATTATAACCATGGCCGATATTATGACTATTAGAGTTAAATTTTAACTGGTTGTCTGATATAAAACTTGATGTCGATAGACATAAATCAGCGGTATTGGTAGCTTTCTCAAACTCAAAATCTTGATTTAAATCTACTATATGAGAAATACTATAAACCTCTTTTGGCAAGGCCGAAAAGTCATAAAAAACTGAATTATCAAAGGACCATATGATGTCAAACTTTACCCCACACAGTTTTTGTAGCATTTCAAACTTTTGTCGAATGAAGTAGCGCTGCAAAAAGGAAGGTAAAAATCGTAATCCTTTTAAAAAGCCTTGGAAATGAACAGAAAATACATTTTTGGAATCAGTAGGCTTGCATCTGGTTTTTTGGGATGGGGGATTGAGAAAAAATACTTTATTTCCTAATTCGCCCAAATGAGTGGCATAATGGTGCTTGGAAACAAAAATGTGTTCCCAGGGTTCGGGGGAAATGAGCAGGATGTTTTTATTTTGAATTTTCACCTAACTACAGAAAGTAAATACTCTTTTAGTAATAATGAATAAATGCCCCTCTTAAAGGTTCTGTTCTTAGGAATTAATTCACTTAATAGCCTTGCCTGCTTAAGGATCAAAAGGGGCTTATTTGCTTTAATGATTAGCCGATATGAATGCATCTTAACAAAGTGTAAGAGTAATTTTGCTATTTCACCTTCACTCAATCTATCCTTGAAATAAAAGTATGACTTGAAGACCTCATCCAACAGACCAATTTCATTATAGCCCCAATTTTTTTCATTTTCAACCTGTACAGCGGTTTTTAAAACCGGGGCATAGATACAAGGTGAATTCAATAAATGGTAGGCAGCAAAAAAAATGAAGAGATAGGGATTTCTGTTTTTTTCTTGATTTAGATATTCATTTAACACCTGATTGTTTTGTATCAATAGTCCCGACATTTGATGGGCTAAATGAGAGTAAAGCAGCATGCTCTCAAAGCCCGGTTCTAAAGATTTTGTTTCAAAGGTTTCATTTCTACCAATTTGTTCATCACCTTTTTTATTGACTGATTTCAATCCGCTTATTATAGCACCCAAACTGCTATTCTTTTCAATTGCATCAAGACAAAACTTCAAATACCCTTTATCAATCAAATCATCATCACCTATATACATCACATGATCGGCAGTAGCTTGTTGAAATACGAACACCACATTTCTTTCTAAACCAATATTTTCTGTCTGTCGATAATATTCAAATTTAATCTGTGGGTGCTTAGTAATTATTTGCTTGACTGATTCTTGTGTTTGGTCCTGAGAACAATTATCAGAAACAATCAAGGAAACCTTGGAATGCAACTCATCTTTCTCGATTTCACTAATCAGGTAAAGTAAATTTGCATTTAAATCCGACTCTCTATTGTAAGTAGGAATAAGGATATTAATCAACATAAAAAGTCTCCCAGCTTTTGTCCTTTTCTGAAACTTTAGGGTTATCAACCAACCAATCAATCTTTAAATTTGGGTCATTCCATGCAACTCCTTTCTCGGCCATGGGTTGATAGACATTATCTGAACAATACAGCACTTCTGTGTAGGCTTCCAACACCAGGTAGCCGGTGGCATATCCTTTAGGGATAAGAATAGAGGGATCAGTATGGGTGAGTTTGAAGCTGCGACTTTCTAGAAATGTCTTGGCAGCCTTTTCCACACCAAAGGCTGCCAATTGAATTTGCCCTTTTGTTACCTTAAATAATTTGGATTCTGCGAATTCCCCTGCCTGATAATGCAAGCCTCTCAGCACGCCTTTTTCAAGAGTGAGCACCCTATTGATTTGTTTGATATGGAAATCTTGCAAGGCAGGATGGTCACTATTAAAGAGTTTTTGAAACGCTCCCCTTTCATCTTCAAAATAGGGTAAATCAATCATATTAATCTCCTTCATTCAAAATAGTCTTTTATGCTCCTTTCCAATTGTTTCTCAGGATTCCAGCCGAATTTTTCTTTGGCTTTCTGGTCATTGAGAGCCAAAAAACCAGCTTGTACATCATTACGATTTGCTTTTCCAAACTCAATTTCTGGAAGATCATAGCCCAATTGTTCTGCCACAATAAGAACCCTTTTCACCAATTCGGCTACACTCAAAATATCTGTTGAACCCAAATTATAGATGCCGCCTTCTATTTTGCTATCTAATACCAGTTGACATATAAAATTGGCGATGTCATCAACATGCAAAAACTGCCTTACTTGTGTGCCATTACTTAATTTTACGGGCTGTTTTTCCCTAATGCTTTTTATCAAATAGGGAAGTAAACGATTTTTATTTTCCCCCTTCCCATACATATTAGGAATAATGAAATGCACTAAGGAAAATGACTGTTCATCATTCATTTGGCCTTGAATAAAATGACTCAATACATGTTTGCTTTTGCAATATTCATTAAAGGCCGGGGCATTAGAACGGATAATTTCCTCTTCATTTGCAGCACTAAAACCCGTTGTTTTACCCAATTCAAAATAAGAGCCAAATGAAATGAAAGTCCCTTTGTAGTTTATATCGTGGAGCTGGGTAATTAGCTGAATAGGCATCAGGGTATTTACACCATAAAGCACTTGATAGATCGGCTTTTGATGGGATTGTACTCCTGCGCCTGCTAAATAAAAAATGAAGTCAAAATCAGTTAATTTTTGAACATCAGGCGGCTTGCTGGGATAGTCGAATAAAAATTCATTTTTCGATGGATTTCTGTTCCACAACACTACTTCCACATCTTCAGATGAAAGTCTTTTAATTAACTTACCTGCTAGAAAGGAAGCAGAACCTATGATGGCTATTTTTTTCAAGTTAGTCTAAGAATTCTTTGATTTGTTGGCGTATCAACACTTCAATTTTTTGGGGATGTTGATGGTAATAGCGATACCATTCTACAGTCTTTTTAATGGCAGTTTCTGCGTTCCAATTTGGTCTCCAGGGCAAATGTTCCATACTTTTCGAAATATCAAGCATCAACCTACCTGTTTCTTTAGGCGCACCAGGATTTTCTTCTATACGTATTTCTCCCTTACCATAAAATCGGATTACTTTTTTTGCTACATCTACAACCGGCCACATATCTTCCCGATGTGGACCAAAATTCCATGCCGCATTATATAATTCACTATCCGGACTTTTATGCATCTGCTCAGCCAAAACCAAATAGCCAAACAATGCATCAATCACATGCTGCCATGGCCTGACAGCATCAGGATTTCGAATTACTACTTTTTCTTCCTTTTCAATGGATTTGATAATATCAGGAATCAACCTATTTTCCGAATAATCACCCCCTCCAATCACATTCCCTGCCCTGGCAGTGGCGATGGATTTCTGGTGTGCCTCGAATTTTTTAGGATGAAAAAAACTATTCCTATAGGCATCCACTATCAATTCACATCCCGCTTTGCTGGCACTATATGGATCAAACCCTCCTAATGTATCTGTTTCAACATAGCCTTCTGTCTTGTTTTGATCGGTATAAACCTTATCTGTGGTAATCACAATGCAGTTGCAGGCCTTCTTTAATTTTCGCAAGGATTCTAATAGATAAACTGTTCCCAATTGATTGACTTCAAAGGTATAAACAGGGTCTTTATAGGAATCAAGCACTAAAGGCTGAGCGGCCAAATGAAATACGAAATCTGGCTCATAATCTAATAGTGCTATTTCTAAATTTGCTTGATGTCTGACATCACTTTCGACATGTTCACAATGCTCAATAGCCCGACTTATTTTAAACAAGGATGGCTCCAAAGCTGGCAATGCATACCCCTTGACCTTTGCGCCTAAGTGCTTAAGTAGGTGAATTAGCCATGTGCCTTTAAATCCGGTATGGCCGGTGATAAATATTTTTTTATTTTGAAAAAAAGTTAATCCCATATTTTCCAAGGGGCATTTCCTGAATCCCACATTTCCTCCAACTCCACTTTATCACGTAAAATATCCATGCATTTCCAGAAACCTTGATGTTTGTAGGCGTTTAGCTGCTGATCCTTTACTAAATTTTTCATTGGATTATCCTCCCACATCATTTGATCACATTGCTCTGGGAAGTAGTCAAATATTTTAGGATTGAGTATGAAAAAACCTCCATTGATCCAGGTACCATCCCCTTTAGGTTTCTCTACAAATGCGGAAACACGACCATCTTGCCCAGCCTGTATTACACCAAATTTCCCAGCCGGTTGAATAACAGTTACGGTAGCGAACTTCCTTGATTTTTTATGGGAATTGATCAATTCTGGCAGATTTATATCAGCTACTCCATCGCCATAAGTGAGCATGAAATCATCCAGGCCAATATACTCTTTTACTGTTCTAAGTCTGCCTGCTGTTTTAGTATGTAATCCTGTCTCCACTAAAGTTACTTTAAAATTTTCTACCTCAGCATTGTGTATTTCCATTTGGTTTTTTCCCATATCAAAGGTCACATCTGAATTGTGCAGAAAATAATTGGCAAAATATTCCTTAATGATATATCCCTTATAGCCCAGGCAAATAATAAATTCGTTAAAGCCCTGTGCGATGTAAATTTTCATTATATGCCAAAGAATCGGCTTATCACCAATTTCTATCATTGGCTTTGGCCTTAAGTGTGATTCTTCAGAAATACGAGAACCTAGGCCACCTGCAAAAATTACAATTTTCATCAATTGAAATACTTAAATTTAAAAATTAGTAATATGAAAAGCACTAACGAAATTGAAATAAACTTATATAGTAAATTCAGTTTTAATAATCGTAATGCTATATGAATTTTGAGTATCCCAAAAATAACATAAACTAAACCATACCCTATTATTGCGATTTTAAAATCATTAAGAATAACACCAGGGATTATCCCCAAAGTTGCTGCAATCAAATGAAGTATTTGATATCTAAAAACTAACTTTTCCTTTTCGAATACTAACATAATCGAGTTTGCATAAACTATAAAAATATCAATTATAACGTAAGATGAAATAATCACTGCAAACTGACCAGCCAACAGCCAATTTTCCCCAAACAGGATTGGGAAAAATAAGTCGGAAAATAAAATTAAGACTATAAAAAATGGTGTGGTTACTAAGAATAATAGATTAATGGTACGGGTTAAAAAAATCTTCAGTGCCGAAACATCATTTTTAAAGTCACTTATTTTTTTTATAACCACTGAGCTCAAAGTATTGGTGATCAGGATAACAGGTAACTGGACAATACTTACTGCAAGGCTGAAATTTCCCAGAATTTCTTTACCCAAAAGAAAACTTATGTAGAAGATTGGAAGCTGACTTATTAAAGTGTTTGTATATGAAGATGGTAGTATGAATTTAGGGTAAGCTATTAACTCTTTAATTACTTCATAAATCTCCTTGAGTCTTATATTTTCCTTTAACAGTTGCCATTCCTGACTTATATTTTTGTAGAAATTAGATGCAACTATTATCAATTTACTAACCAACTCACTGACTACTAATCCATAGATGGGGGCACTTATAAACCCTAAAATTAAACTTGTAGAACGTGAACCAATTTGACTATAAACGCCATTTTTAGCTGCAAATTTAAATTGTGATCTCCTTATGTTCCAGTTTGATACGATGGTTGCAGAACTATATAAAATGCATCCTATGATTATAAAGTGAATGTATAATTGGTCAAAATTTGTTTGAATTTCTATTTTGTTAACAGATTCTCCGAAGAAATAAATGGCTTCAAGTATTAGATAGAGTATTGTGGCAAAAATCAAAACCAATAAAAAACATGCAGCGAATAGGTTGTAAAATTTTTTCTCCGATTTTACAATTACTAAAGATTTTTCATAGGATAAAGCGCCAATAACTGAGAAATTCATCGCTATTGCATTAAAGAAAGAAAAATATCCATATGCCTCTGGCGAGTATAGTCGAGTCAATATGGGGGTTACTGCAAAGCTTAAAAGTATAGTTAAAACTTTACCGCTGAATAAATATGAAAAATTTCGCGTGAATGAACCTTTAGTTTTGAAGCTGCTAAAAATGCTTTCAGCTTCCCTTCTCAACTTTATTATTAATTCATTTATCACTAAAATTATTATTGAAAAATTTGTGGAGAAAATTTTCTACCGGGCTCCCTCTTGAGAAATATTGCGTTTGCCGCCCATTTCTTGGTGCAATTCGGGCTGCTTTTTGTAGCCTATACAGGATTTTTTCCCTAATCCATTAACTGAAAGCGGTTTTGTCATTTAAAGGGTTTTTTTCAACCACACACACAATTGCATACCTGAATTTGTTTTTCTCATGATCGGCCTTAATATAGGATCGAATAATCTTGGAAAATTTGTTGGGCAAATATAGAAACCATGATCTTCAATCTTAAAATTATTTCTTTCACCATTAAGCTTAAAGGAATCTATTGTGAATTCATGCAGGTGGAATGGACTGTGCATTGGGCTTAAGTTTGTTACATAGTCAAGTCCTCTCAACCTATATCCTAAATTAATTATTTTAGCAGATAACCAATTTGAGCTTGGTACCTCAATATGAATAAGCCCCTCCGGTTTCAACCAGGTTAACGCTTTAATTATCGCATCATTTGGATTATAAATGTGCTCAAAAACAGCTCCAAAACTTATTAAATCAAAGGTGTCACTTTTAAAGTCAGCATTCTCAATGGCTTTCATTTGTAATTTTTCAGCAGGGATTCCCATTTTATCTACAGCCATCTTATGAAATGCAGGAGAAGGTTCAATCCCATATGCATCAAGCCCTGCTTTAGCTAAGGCTTTCATTTGTTTTCCAATACCAGCACCTATGTCTAAGCTTTTCATCCCTTTTTTTATATCCTTTAGCCTACTGAACCATTTTAGTTCTCCCGCAAAATAATTTTCGGCAATAGTAAAGTAGTCGTCCCTCCAGTATTTTTTGGGGTCTACATTATAATGATCGAAAATGCTATTGGGTATAGGTTGAGGATTAGAAAATATTAAACCACAGTTCTTACACCGCATCACTGTAGTGGTAATCCCAGCTAGTTTTTGAGGTCTAATACCCTGGGATTTATTCAATCTCTTACCTAAAACTTTAAACTTAGAAGAAGGGGCCATACACATATTACAATGATGGATTTCATAATAAGTGTAGGTCATTAATTTTGAGGGATCAGATTTATTCATTTAATGTAATTAGATTCAGAGAATTTTAATTGAAGGTATTTCTTACTTAGGATTTGAGCAGATATAGCGCTGAACTGGATGGTCTTGAGTTTAAAGTTAAAAGATTGAGCATACCTGAATATTACTCCCTTCAATATAAAAACCCAAACAGCCATAATGGCAACTTATTTCCTTGGACATAATCAATATCGTCAGCGGCTACCCAGGCGTTTTGCAAATGAGCAATTTGCTTTTGGCTCTTGCCTTTTCCACCTACTTCAAACGTCCATTTATCATCCACCATAAAATCACCGGCATCCGTGTACCGAAGCTGATGTTTGGCCGTCAGTTGACTGGCAAAATAAGATTCTCGCAGGCTAACTATGTTCACAGAACTATTAATTGAATAGGCTATATTTGGGTTGTTAAATAGTATTTTTTCAGGTTTATTAAGCGCACTCACCCCTTTAGTTTTACTATAAACCAATCTTAGTAAATCTGCTTTTTCCAGCAGTTGAAGGTATTTTACCAATGTATCTCGAGTGATCCCTATTTGCTCACTTAGTTTTTTGATGTTTGGTTTGAATGGCACTAAATTCGCTATCTCAGCAAGTAATTTTTTGATTTTATGGGTAGCTCCAGTCTCTATTTGAAAACTGTCTGGTATATCAACATCAAGTACTGTATTGATTACTTGTTGTAATCGCTTGTGATAGTTTTCCGTGTCTGTTTTATAAAATGGGTAATAGCCGAATTGCTTGTAATCATTGAAGGCAGGATAAACTTTTATCTGATGTGAAATGTCTAAATTAATCTGTAGACCATCATTCAAAATTTCCTCTAAACTGTAGCTCTTTAGCTTTTTATTGTTTTCAAAGTTTAGATACTCCCTAAAGGAAAGTCCGTTGAGCTTATAATACAAAGCCCTTCGACTCAAATCGCCTTCTGATAGGAGTAATTCGATGGTGGATGACCCACTAACTACAATTTTAATGTCAGGGAAATTATCATAGATACTTTTAACTTCTCTGGACCAGTTTGGGTACTTTTGTGCCTCATCTAAAAACAAGAACCTACCTCCTGAATGCACAAATTCTTGCGTAAAATCAATTAATGTGTGATTACTAAAATAAATGTCATCTAGACTCACATAAATAGTTTGTTCATTTATAGGCAAGTGAGTTTTTATATACTGCAGAATCATCGTTGTTTTACCCACGCCTCTTGCGCCTACCAATATAATCAGTCTGGGATCCCAATCAATCTCAAACCAAAGATACCTCTTGAAGGAAGTATCAATTGACTGGATTTGGGTATAAAACCAGTTACGAATTCTTTCCATTTTGCATTATATAAAAGGCAAATATACTAATAAAATGCCTTTTACAAAAGTCATTTTCTGATTCACATTCTTAGGGATTCAACATTGATTTTATGCTTCCATGGGAAAAGATTAAATATAGCTTCGCCACCTCAGTCCCAATCAGGAGCCGAAGGCTAAAATTACGAAATTTCAATAGTTCTTTATTAAAGCCTTTATTAATGTTAAATTTCCGTAACCCAGAGGTAATTTTTTTAAGGAAGGTTTTTTCAACTAATTTGTAAATGAAAATCATTGTTCTAACACCTTATCCGGGCGATGCAGCCCCATCCCAAAGATTTAGGTTTGAGCAGTATCTTAACCTACTCCAAAAGGAAAACGAAGCCCGTTGTCTGAGCTTTTTGAGTCAAGGTGGATGGCAAAGGCTGTATGTCAATGGCAGCATTTTTCTTAAGGGTCTTGATTTTTTCTGGGGGTATATAAGAAGGCTTTGGCAAGTGTTATTCATTGTTCCCTTCTATAAAATTATATTCATTCACAGGGAAGCGGCCCCACTCGGTCCCCCGGTTTTTGAATGGATTTTCGCTAAGATTCTGAGGAAGAAAATTATTTATGATTTTGATGATGCCATTTGGATACCCAATACATCAGAGCAAAACCGGATGGCAGCCTGGCTGAAATGCCATTGGAAAGTCCGGTGGATATGCCGGTGGAGCGATAAGGTGAGTTGTGGCAACGAGTTCCTGGCCAATTATGCCAGAAGGTATAACGATAATGTAGTGGTCAACCCCACTACGATTGATACGGAAAATCTCCACAACCCCGCTTTTTATCAAAAATCCTCCAATTCCTTACCGGTTATTGGCTGGACCGGCACTCACTCTACGCTAAAATACCTTGAGGAGATTGTACCTATACTTAAAGAGTTGGAATTAAATTTTCAGTTTGAATTCCTGGTTATATCCAATCAGGCCCCTGACCTCATCCCTTTAAAGAATTACAAATTTGTACCATGGTCTAAATCTACCGAGATAGAAGATTTGATACAATTTGATATCGGGATCATGCCTTTGACTTCCGATCCCTGGTCGGAAGGAAAATGTGGGTTTAAAGCTCTTCAATACATGGCTTTGGAAATACCGGCCCTGGTATCGGCAGTAGGTGTCAATAATACCATAGTTGAGCATGGGAATGACGGATTTATTTGTAATTCTGAGGATGATTGGCACAGGTATTTAACTATACTTCTTGAAGACCGAAATCTACGGAAAAAAATGGGTCATTCAGGTAGAAAAAAAGTAATTGAAAACTATTCCGTTTCATCCAATTCCGGCAATTTCCTCTCTCTTTTTGAATAGTGATGTATAAGCACCAATGCTGTAAGGAAATATGGGATCAGGGGGATTTTATACCGGGCCAACGTTCCAAAATTAAAAGTGGAGACCCCAACTGCAAAGGCAAAAGTTAGGGCAAAGATCAGGCAGAAAAGCACTACCGGCTGGAAGGAATTTCTGAATATATTGACTGGACCGTTCCTAAGGATTACAAATAAAGTAAGAAAAAGAAACATCATGCTTTCAATGGAGGAAATCAGCATAAGTGGATTATTTACTTCCCAAAGGTAAGGTCTGAACAAGCTTACGTTTATAGCTGCAGGCGCTAGAATTATCATGCTTTCAAATGAGCCATCTAAATCTCCAAGTGTGTATCCTGAACCGGCATCTTTACCTGTCCAGTACCTGATGTCATAAGCGGTGATCTTAGCTGTTTGAGCGAGGTTGTCCACTGAATATCTCCTGTCGCCTTCACCTACCAGGATCATAGCATTATAAGCCAGAACCCCTGCGATGATCATGACAGGGGGTGAAATGAGTGATTTGGCTACTACGGATTTTACCTTACTAATGTTTTCGAGAAAAAACCAGATAAGTAGAGCGGGTAAAAAGCAAAGCAGTATATATTTCTTTATTGAAAAGATCAGAAATGAAAACAAGAGCAAAATAACCATATTGAGCAAGACTTTTCTTCTGAGAATAAAGCCCTGATAGAAAGCAAAAGTAGCCCATCCCAGCGCACCTATGGTGATCGAATCTTTAAGAATACCAGACCCCCAGAAAAAAACAGAAGGCACAAACAGGACAGAAATAGCCAAAGCCAAATGCCGGTGAGGCACAATTCTGTAAAAAGTATTAAAAAGAGCCCATAACCCTGAAAAGCTAAAGGCTGCAAAAAGTGCTGCATTTGCGGTATAGGTATGGAAGGTAAATAACCCGAAAAACCCCGAAAACCTAATGACTAAATAGGAGGATGGGTCCCTGTAAAACCAAATCTTTGAAGCATATTGATAGGTTTCTGGCTCGAAAACACCACTTGGCCCAAAAATAAGTTTAAAGCCTTTATAAGGATGGTCTAAAAAAGCATCCCAGATATGCTTACTGCCATATGTGAAAAAATTATAAGTATCTCCGCCTGAATAATAATATTGATAAATCAACCCAATAGCTACAGCTCCCAGAATTTTCAGCACAAGAGCGGGAATAAAGTAAACCCTGGTATTTTGGTCGGTGACCATGGGCCTGATCAAAAAGGCAATCATGATGATCAGTAATATCCAGGCTGGGCCTATGATGAAGTCTTTGGCTTCCATTTCATGCAAAATTGGTTAGAACCAACCAATTCTCCAATTTAGAGATCTTTCATGATGTCTCTGGCACGTTTGTGCGCGCTGTCTTTACGTTTGGCATTCTTTCGGACTTTTTTGAGATAGTATCGTGCCTTTTCTTTTTCTCCCTTATCACTATAAATTTTTCCAAGGCTTAGCATGGAATAGTGATAAAAGCCTGTCTCTGTAGCATCAATGGCCTCACTAAACTCAATGGCCTTTTCGTAATAATAAATGGCGGAGTCATAATTTCTTCTGGTTTCATTAATTTGCCCCAAAAAAAAAGCAGCATACCGACCACTGGTAGCTTCATAGCCTAAATGACTGGAGTCAATCCGCTGCAAAATGGCCTTGGATATTGGCTCTACAGCACCAAATTTGCCTGTAGAATACAGGAGTCTTGCATAATACCGATGGAAATATGGGTTTTCAGGAAAGGTTTGATAAAGATATTCTGAAATCTGTAAAGCTCCCTGCCGGTCGTTTTCAAAACTACCCAAAATGCGCATCAAAAATACCTGGGCTTCTACACGCGTATAAAACCCTTCCTGCGACACCTGCTTTAATTGCTGGATGCCCAATTCTTTTTCTCCTCTGGAGAAGAACACTAAAATTGGTTTAAGCAATGGGTAGTTTTCCGGGATCCACACCGAAAAATAATTGTATAGGCCATCTCCAAAAAGCAGCTCAGGATTAAGATCGTGGTTGCCCTTACTGATTTCAAGGTATTTCAAAGCGTTTTTCCCAGCCACAGCAGCCTTGCGCCATTGCTTCCGATCCTCCTCCGAATAAAGCCGGCCTTTAAAGCCATAGGCTGCCGCAAGAAAGAATGAGGCCTCAATCTCATATTCCGGCCTTTTTTTAATAAGGTTTTCGGCCACCATAATGGTAGTATCCATATATGCCAAAAACCGGTCATCATAGGAAGTGTCTTTCAGGTTGGGCATGATGCGCCACCACTGGCTCAGGCCCATTAGAAAATGGGGCAGTGGATGCCATCCGTAAAGGATCCTTAAGTTCCGAAACTCTTCTTCTGCCTCTTTAAAGTTGAAGTTGTAAAGATTATTCAGCGCATCAGTGGCCTCAAATTGAACCTTGCGGTCAGAAAGCAGAATAATGGTCGTATCCTTTTCTTGAGCATACCCGAAGGAAATAGAAAAATAAAGCAGTAAAATGAGTATAAATCTCATTGATATGGTCATGGTTCAATGCGGTAAAACGTTCAATCCCTTGTTTAAGTTTGTAAAATAATAAATCTTATAAGGGACCTATTCTCCTGTCATCAAATAACAGACCCAATTATCATTTTCTTTAGGAAAAAGGGAAAAAATATTTCAAATTTCCCCCATGATGACGCCTTTGATGAAGTCGCTGGTCGAGGTTGACAAGCGCCTTTATTTTCTCTTTTTATGCTTGCTGACCTTTTTGGTATTATGGCTAAAAAAGAATTTTTTAGAATTTGAAATACCTGCATTCCAGGTTTTGGAATATGAAGGTAAACTCGGCTGGTTTAAGCTCATTACCGGATTGCAGTATCTTTCCATTCCGCTGGTTTACCTTTATAAATTTACCGTTACGGCTTTTATCATTTGGGTAGGGTGCTTTATGTTTGGCTACCGCATCACCTATTTGCAGCTATGGGGACTTGCCCTGGTGGCGGAAGTGATTTTTGTGGTGCCTGAATTGATTAAAGTATTCTGGTTTATGAATTCGGCAAAGGAGCTTTCATTATTTGAAATCAGGGCTTTTTACCCTTTTTCGCTGATGCAATTTTTTAACTATCAGGAGATAGATGTTCGTTGGCATTATCCTCTCAAAGCTTTGAATATTTTTGAATTATTTTATTGGGTGATGCTGATATATGGCATACATGCCATTGCCGGAAAAAAAATCCGGATCGCAGCATTAATTATCTTGACCTCTTATATCCCGCTATTTTTAATGTGGTTGCTATTTTTTGCGACTGTTTATAAATAAGAATCTATTGAATTCGTTAGGCACCAAAGTCTTTCATAAAGATTTTACTATTTTCGCATTCTCAAATTGAAGAAATATCACGGAATGAATTTCAAAAAACTCAATAACATCGCTGGTTGGTCTATTTTTGTTATTGCCACCCTGGTATACCTGCTGACCCTGGAAAGAACAGCTAGTTTCTGGGACACCGGTGAATTTATCGCTGCTGCTTACAAACTTATGGTGCCGCATCCCCCGGGAGCACCGTTTTTCTTATTGATTGGCAGGATGTTTTCCTTTTTGGCCATGGGCGATGTCACTCAGGTAGCCTACTGGATTAACGTTTCCAGCGCGTTGGCAAGTGGGTTTACCATTTTATTTTTGTTTTGGTCCATTACGCTTATCGGGCTAAAAATCTATAAGCTCAAGCCCACTGATATCTTATCCAGGGGTCAACTTATCGCCATTCTTGGGGCAGGAGCTATAGGCGCGCTATCCTATACATTTTCTGATTCTTTTTGGTTTTCCGCAGTTGAAGCGGAGGTATATGCCTTGTCATCTTTTTTTACAGCCATTGTGTTTTGGGCTATGCTCAAATGGGAACATATAGAAGATCCCGCAGCCTCCAACCGTTGGTTGATTCTATTAGCCTACATTATGGGGCTTTCTATAGGGGTGCATTTGCTCAACTTAGTCACTATCCCGGCCCTGGGCTTGATTTATTATTTCAAAAAATATGAAAATCCTACCAGGTGGGGGATTTTAGGCACAATGGTCGTGAGTAGTGGTATTTTATTATTGATCAATAATTTTATCATCCCCGGACTTCCATCGATCGCAGGTGTTTTTGAACTGTCGTTTGTCAACACATTTGGATTACCCTTCGGCTCCGGGATCATATTTTTTGGGGTAATATTTATTGGATCCCTGGTGTATGGTATCATTTATACCCAGCAGCGTGGTAAGACCCTCGCTAATTTGTTATTACTGGGGGTCAGCTTTGTACTCATAGGGTATTCATCTTACACTTTGGTGGTGGTCCGTTCTAATTTTAACCCACCAATTGATGAGAATAACCCTGAGAACATTATGAGTTTTGTGAGCTATCTCAAAAGGGAGCAATATGGTACCAGGCCGCTTCTGCACGGGCAATACTTCACAGCAAGAATTATTGGAACCAATGAAGGTGAAAAAGTTTATAGAAAAGGTGAGGATAAGTATGAGGTGATAGAGCGTAAGATCAGTTATATCTATGACCCCGATCATACCACCATCCTACCGAGGATGTATAGTGCCAGTGGCCCACATGTGCAGCGGTACAGGGAGGTAACCGGTCTTGCCCAGGGTGCAAAGCCCTCCTTTTTTGATAACATCTACTTTATGGTCAAGCACCAGATCGGGCATATGTATTTCAGGTATTTTATGTGGAATTTTTCAGGTAGGGCAGGGGATGACCAGGATGCTTCCTACCTCACCATCCTGGATGCATTCGATAATCCCCCTGATTTTATAAAGAACAATAAAGCCAGGAATAATTACTTTATGATCCCATTGATTTTGGGACTATTAGGCTTATTTTTTCATCTAAACAGGGATAAGAAAAGCTTTGCAGTAGTGGCCTTACTGTTTTTTCTGACCGGCCTCGCACTTATTCTGTACCTCAATTCTCCTCCTGTGGAGCCACGGGAGCGGGATTATATTTATGTGGGATCCTTCTATGCCTTTGCTATTTGGATTGGCTTTGGGGTGATGGCCATTTATGAAGGCCTAAAGAATTCATTCAAAAGAAATGAAATAATAGCCGGTGGGTTGGCGGTGGCCATTTGTTTGTCTTCACCCGCCATTATGGCCCAGCAAGGTTGGGATGACCACAATAGAAATAACCGTTATTTTTCAGTGGATATTGCCAAAAACTTCCTCACCAGCACTGCTCCAAATGCCATTATGTTTACAGGAGGGGATAATGATACCTTTCCTCTATGGTACATCCAGGAGGTGGAAGGATTCCGTACTGACGTTAGGGTCGTAGTGTTAAGTTACTTCAACACTGACTGGTATATTGATCAAATGACCGAGCCAATCTATGAGTCAGAGGCTTTCCCGTTTTCCTTGGCCAAAGAGCATTATCGCCAGGGTGGCTCTAATGATTACCTGCCATTTGAGGACAGAGGGATTCGCGAAATTGATTTAAATCAATATCTGTCCCTTATCAGAAGCAAGGATACCCGATTGCAAAACCAATCAGGGTACACCATTTTGCCAAGCAGCAGTATTTCTTTGAAAGTGAACCGTGAGGAAGTGCTCGCTAAGGGTATCATCCCTGAAGGAATGGACAGCCTTGTGGTAGATAAAATGGTGTTTCAAATGAAAGAGGGCAGAAATGCTCTTGAGAAAAAAGATTTGATGATCCTCGATCTCATTGCCACTGCTAATTGGGACAGGCCATTGTATGTGAATAATACCTCCCGTGAGCAGATCAATTTTGACCTTTCTCCATATCTCGTGATGGAGGGCAACGCCTACCGCTTGCTGCCCGTCCAGAACCCACGCCCGAGAGCCGAACTGGTCAATATTGACCTGACTTATGATAACATGATGAATAAGTTCCAGTTCAGGGAAATGGACAATCCTAATTCTTATTATAATGAAGACTACCGCAGATTCGTGTTAGGCCATAGGTCTAACTTCAATTCCTTAGCCATTTCATTGATCAATAGCGGTCAGGAAGAAAGGGCTCGGAAGGTATTGCTTTATAACCTGGAGGTGATGCCAGATAAGGCAGTACCTTATGATTATACCACCCTTCAGACCATTGATTTATTATTTGCTGTAGGGGAATCTGAAAAGGCTGTAGAGATCGGAAATGTTTTTGCTACCAGATCCGTGGAGATCCTGGACTATGCTGTAGATCAAAACTGGGAATTTGGCTATATGATTCAGCTCAGCGTCACAGTAGTAGGTGAGGTGCAGAGGATGTTTTTTGAGAATGGGGAGTTGGAAAAGGCAGAGTATTTCGAAGATCAGTATGAGAGAATCATGCAGGATCTTGGCAGTATGACCAGACCCAGGTAATTATTTCTTTAAAATCACGAACCAGTCCAGGGACTGGTCATTACCCTCGGTGAGCAGATAGTTATCGCTGGTGATGGATGCTGATAAGGCATCGGGGGTATTGTGAAGTTGTTTACGGTTCATTCTGTTTAAGACTTCAAAAGGATACCGAAGCATAAACCTTGGCAGCCTGTACTGCAGGTTAAGGAAATCCCACCGCATGATTTTCCTTACGGAGGCTTTATTTTTTTCATGGTAATTCATCACCTTTTCATTACCGCCAATACCTTTGAATTCCACAGCTTTAAAAATGGACTGCGCCATTGATTCCAGCTCATTCCTGCTGTATTCCCGGATATGCCAGGGATTTCTGCTTAGCGACATTTTTTTATTGGGTGTAGTAATGATGGCATGCCCTCCGGGCTTTAATACCCGGTAAATCTCCGAGAGAAATTCTCTATCATTTTTGATGTGTTCAATCACCTGAAAACTGATAATAGTATCAAATTGATCAACCTCAAACATGGGTAATGGTGGAATATCAGCCTGAATGAAAGCTACCTTCGGATATTTTTTTTTTAGTTGTTCCAAAATCTGCCCAATTTTATCCAAAGCTGTATAGGAGTCTGCTTTTGGTGCCAGCATATCCAGTCCCCTGCCTTCTCCACAACCCAGTTCGAGTACCGATCCTTTTACAAGTGGTTGTGCCAGGATATAAGCTTTGAGCAATCTTTGGTGAATAGGATTATCAGAGGGTATCGTTTCGGAGGTAATTTCCGTTGTATATACAGACATGTGCTAATTTCTCGTTTCGGAGGCACAAAATTAAGGTAAAATAACTGATTCCTTCGGGGAATTTTATAATTTTCGAAACTATCGCAGTTATGGTTTTGTATCGGATTTATTTATTGGTGGTAAGCGCATTGGTGATGCTGGCTGCATTACAGGCTAGTGCCCAAACGGCTTTTAGTGAAAAGAATATCCTTTATCATTATGATCCCGACAGGGAAATAACCGTGACAGGTAAAACTCTAAAGGCTGGTAAGGACTGGGTTTTGTATCTGGAGCTCAGTCTTAACCAACCCAAAGCAGAGCTAAAGGACTATTTCTTTGTTTTTGAGCTTGCTGCGGGCTATGATTCTAAAACCAAGACCAGGGTAGATACGGCAGCCATTCAAGAATTTTACATAGGCGAGAAGGACCAGTCCCATTTCTTCCAAATATCCATAGGAGATGTGCAGGACCACCATCTTTTAATATTGCAGGTATTGAGCAATTTTAGCAGTATGGAATATTGGTATGATTTCCCTCTGAGGGAGCATTATTTCCATGGTATCCATTTGGCGGATGCCGAATCCAGACTGCCTGCTTTGCATAATTTTATTTCTTTAGAGCACCCTATAGACGTTTTATCTCAAAGAGAGGTGACGGGGTTTTTATACAAGTCGCCATTTCCAGCAGCAGACCCCCCGATGCTGACCGAAAGGGCTGGCGCACCGAAGGGTCTCGACCTGGATTCTGTATTTTCGATTCTACCAGGGGCCCAGGTTAAATTTTCTTCTGAAGGCTTGTATTTTTTACAGGAAGATACCACTACTCTTTCCGGGGTTTCTTTCAGGGCAGAAGATCCTTTCTATCCCAAACAAGCTACATTAAGCAGCCTGATTCCGCCACTGATCTACATCACCACCCGTAAAGAGTTTCAATCTCTGAACAAACCGGGGCTTGAAAAAAAGGATTTTGACCAATTCTGGATTGACCTTACCGGATCACCTAATCGGGCTCAAACCCTTATAAGAAACTATTACCGGCGTGTGGAGGAGGCCAATGCCTTATTCACTACATATAAACAAGGGTGGAAGAATGATATGGGGATGATGTATATTGTATTTGGGCCTCCGGATGAGGTAGTGCGGTCACAGGAATCGGAAGTTTGGTATTACCTGGAATCCAGGGATAGCCCGAGAATGCGGTATACTTTTGTAAAAGCCGGAAATATTTTTTCGCCAGAGCAGTATGTACTGGTAAGAAATAGTAGATTTGAAAAAAGCTGGATGCGCGTAGTAGACTTATGGAGAAAAGCCCGAATAGGTATATAAAAAGAAAGGCACCCGAGAACATGATCTTTGGCTCTCGAGCGGTGCTGGAAGCCCTCAAAGCAGGCAAGGAAATAGAACGCTTGTACATTAATGCCGGCCCACCTTCTGACACGGTAAAGGAGGTTATGGATATCGCAAGCCGTTCCGGAGTCAAGATATCTAAAGTCCCCATGGAGCGGCTCAATCGCTTTACGATGAAACACCACCAGGGTGTGGTTTGCTTTCTTTCCCCCATCGTTTACGCTTCCTTAGACCATGTCATCGACCAGGTATGGCAGCGTGGAGAAATGCCCTTCGTATTAGTTCTTGACCGGATAACAGATGTTAGAAATTTTGGAGCCATCACCCGTTCAGCAGAGGGTGCCGGTGTGCATTGTATTGTAATTCCTGAAAAGGAATCAGCAATCATTAATAGCGATGCCATGAAGACTTCTGCCGGTGCCCTTAACCACATCCCTGTTTGCCGGGTACCCAGGCTTAAAGAGGCCGTTACCTATCTCAAAGAAAGCGGAATTGCTACCATCGGCTGCACCGAAAAGGCAGTCACCAATTTTTATGTGGGGGAGCTTTCAGGTCCGGTAGCCTTGATCATGGGTTCGGAGGAAGACGGCATTTCCCCTGACATCCTAAGAATCTGTGACCAACTGGTAAAAATTCCCATGTACGGCAAGGTAGATTCCCTGAATGTCTCGGTAGCTACAGCATTAGTGCTTTTTGAAGTGGTGCGGCAGCGCCATCATACCGCTTCCTCTGCTTCCTCATAGGCGGAGATTGGCAGACAACTGCATACCAGATTTCGATCACCATAAGCGCTATCAATCCGTGCCACCGAAGGCCAGAATTTCCGTTCGCGTACCCAATCGGCAGGATATACGGCTTTAGTCCTGGAGTATGGGTAATCCCATTGGTCTCCCAGTGCCATTCCGGCAGTATGTGGGGCATTTTTTAGCACATTATTATCCTTATCGGCTTTGCCAATGGCTACCTCATCAATCTCTGCTTTGATGCTAATCATCGCCTCACAGAACCGGTCAAGTTCTTCCAAAGTCTCGCTCTCTGTCGGCTCTATCATCATAGTACCGGCAACAGGGAACGAAACCGTAGGGGCATGATACCCATAATCCATCAGCCTTTTGGCCAGGTCTTCTACCTCTATTCCAAGTGATTTATATTCACGGCAATCAATAATCATCTCGTGTGCAGCACGCCCGTTTTTCCCGGAATACAGCACTTTATAATGCCCATCGAGGCGGGCTTTGATGTAATTGGCATTTAATATGGCTACCTGGGTGGCCTTTTTCAGCCCATCAAAACCCATCATCTTGATATACGCATAAGAGATGGTGAGGATGCTTGCACTACCCCAGGGGGCTGCAGAAATACTCGGTATGGCAGCTTTGCCGCCGGTTGTGACCATGGGATGACCGGGCAGAAAAGATACCAGATGCGCGGCCACTCCGATAGGCCCTACACCGGGGCCACCACCACCGTGCGGGATGCAGAATGTTTTATGGAGGTTGAGATGGCATACATCAGCACCAATATTGGCGGGAGAGATCAGTCCCACCTGGGCATTCATATTGGCACCGTCCATATAGACCTGTCCGCCATGTTCATGAATGGTATCACAAATTTCCATGATTTCTGCCT